>JAPOJV010000024.1 GCA_029978085.1 bacterium | reverse complement strand
GTTCTTGAAGATGTAGCCGACGTCGATCACGGCCACGTGGGCCGAGGGCGTCGCAGGACGGGCCGGGGCGGCCGCAGGGGCCTGGGCCTGGGCCGGCTGATGTGACAGCGCGACGGCGGTCACGATGACGGCCATGACGACGAAATCGGGCAGATGCCTCTTCACGGGTTGCACTCCTTGCTCGCGGGTCGAATCATCCGCATCCTCTGTGGCCGGGCGACCACTGAGCGGCCATCCTCGGCCGCCTGGAATTGGAAGTGGGCGGGATCATGGCGGGCCGGCTGCCCCGGCTCAAGGGCAAATTCGCCGTGAAAACCTGCTCGTGGGGGTCGGGGCTGGCCGAGCGTGACGTCGAGGGTCACTTCCGCGCCGGCGCGGACGACGACCACCGTCACCGTCTCGCCCCCCCTGTGCTTGCGGAGGGCGCTGTCGAAATCCTCGAGGCCGGTGATCGCACTCTCACCGACCCGGACGATCAGATCACCGCCTTGCAGACCTCCCTTGGCGGCCGGGGAGTCCTTCGTGACGCCCGAGATGGCGTAGCCTTTGCCCGGCTTGCCGAAGTCGGGAATGCTGCCGAAGTACGGGCGGTCACCGCCGCCGCGGGCGAACATCGTCGAGGCCACCTCGATGTAGGCCGGCTTCTCGGGCGCCGTAGCGAGCTCCCGCACGATGTCGGCCACGAGGCCGGCGATCCGCACCATGCCGTCGTAGTTGATCTTCTCAGCCGTGTCAGTGGGCCGGTGGTAGTCGGCGTGAGATCCAGTGAAAAGATGGAGCACCGGGATCTTCTTGGCGTAGAAACTGGAGTGGTCGCTCGGCCCGAAGCCGCCGGCCTCCTTGGCGACGCCGAAGCCACGGGCGGCGACCAGCCGATCGACGAGCTGCTCGAGGCCGGTGCCGGTGCCCGTGCCATGCACGATGATCTTGTCGTCCACGAGCCGGCCCACCATGTCGAGGTTCACCATCGCCACGGTGTCGGCCAGCGGCACGGCCGGATTCGCCGCATAGTGCCCGCTGCCCAGGAGACCGCGCTCCTCACCGGAGAACGCCGCGAAGAGCACGGTCCGCGGGAGGGGCCCCGACTCCTTGAGCTGCCGCGCCACCTCGACGAGCAAGGCCGTACCACTGGCGTTGTCGTCGGCGCCATGATGGATCGCCTTCTCGCCCGGCGCGGCCGAATTCGATCCGCCATAGCCGAGGTGGTCGTAGTGGGCACCGAGCACTATCGTCTGCCGCGGGTCGATTGCGGGCAGATCGCCGGCGGCCGCCGCCCCGGCGCCGGGGAGGATCGCCAGCACGTTGCGGCCCTGCGTCTCCGTGCGGTCGATGGCGATGCGGCCTTTGATCCGCCAGCCATCCAAGGCGGCGCTCGCTGGCTCCAGCTTGTCGTCGATGCCCTGCTGGATCGTGGCCAGATCGCGGCCCAGTGACCGCCTGATCACGTCGTCGATCACGTGCCGCTTCACGTGCAGGATCGGCAGCGACCGCTTCTCGGAGCCCTCGCCGGCTCGCGTGAACGACATCAGGCCGTCGCCTTCCGCCACGTCGTTACAGAAGACCACGCCCCCGGCCTCGTGCTCCGACGCATTGGCCACCTTGCGGGCCAGCGCCGCATGCTGGGAGGCCTGGTTGCCGTCGAACACACTGTGCGGGTTGTCCTTCTGCGGCTCCTGCCGGAGCACGATCACCGCCTCGCCCTTACCGCGGCTGGCCAGCGGCCCGTAATCGTCATACCCCTCCTTTGGCGCGGTGATGCCGTAGCCAGCGAAGGCGAGCGGCAGGTCGAAGGCCCCCGTGCCGCCGGCAGCCAGCGGCGTGAAATCCTCGCCGAGGGCGAGCGCGATCCGCTGCGGCGCACCCGACGCATCGGGCGGCCCGATGATCTCGGCGGTGTTGTCGACCGCGGGGCCGAGCGTAGCCTCGAGCGTCATCGCGAACGACTGAAACGGCTCCTCACCGATCACCGTGGTGTCGAGGCCGAGGGTGGCGAACTGCCGGGCGACCCACTCGGCCGCGGCGGCGATGCCGGCCGTGCCCGGACCGCGGCCCTCGCGGTCGGGCGCCGCCAGCCAGGCCACCGCGTCCCTCAGCCGCTCGCGGGCTGCCGTCTCGGCGGGACTGAGCTCCACCGGCGCCGGCACCGGACGCGACTCTTCGGCCGTCGCGCCGCCGCACAGAAACGTGACGACCGCGCCGACGAACACGCCCCCGACACCCACGGGCCGCCACCGCCGTCCGCCGCCCTCACTCCATCCGCCGCCCTGAATCATGGCCTGGCTCCTCGCTGACATGCACCGCCGCAGGGCGGAATCACTGCATTCTAACCGTGGCTTTCCGTGCGGCGCGTCGTGTGCCAGAATCGTTGGCTCGAAGCGAGTCACGTGAGGGAGTCAGAGCATTGCCGGCGCTGTTTGTCATCCAAGGACGGAACCGCGGCGCCCGCTACGACCTCGCCGATATCGAGGGAGCGGTGAGCATCGGCCGTGAGGCCGGGAATGCGATCCGACTGGAAGACAACGAAGTGTCCCGACGGCACGCCGAGGTGCGGCGTGTCGGCGAACTGTTCGTGGTGGGCGACCTCAAGAGCTCCAACGGCACGTTCGTCAACGACCGCAAGATCGAACGGGCCGAGCTGGCCAGCGGCGATCGGATCCGCGTCGGCCGCAGTGTGCTCGTGTATGCCCGCGACGCCGACGCCGAGGAGGCGATCCGGCTCGTCGACATCGTGCCACCGACGAGCGAGATCGACGGCTCGCGGATTGTGCGGTCGATGCGGGATGACGACTCGATCGTCATGGCTGCCCCGGAGGAGGGGCAGGGCCGCTGGCTGGCCCGGGCTCGCAGCAACGTGCAGGTGATGTATCGAACGGCGCTGGCCGTGAGCCACACGCTCGACATCGACGAACTCCTCGGGCGAATCCTCCAGCTCGTCGCGGAGTGGGTGGAGGCCGATCGTGGCTGCATCATGCTCGTCGATCCAGAGAGCCGCGACCTGCGGATCAAGGCCCGCCGCGACCGCACCGCCGCCGACCCCGGCTCGATGGCGATCAGCCGCACGATCCTCGACTATGTGATGGAGCGACGGGAGGGCGTGCTCACGAGCGACGCCCAGGAAGACGATCGCTTCGCCTCCGGTGGCAGCGTGGTACGGACGGGCGTGCGGGAGGCGATCTGCGTGCCGATGCAAGGCCGCTACGACGTGGTCGGCGTGATCTACGTCGACACGATCACTCCGCTGGCCGACGTGGTCGGCGGCGGACACCGGCGGTTTACCGACGAGCATCTCAAGCTCATGATCGCCATCGGTCACCAGGCGGCCCTCGCCGTGGAAGATACGACCTACTACTCGGCGATGGTGCAGTCGGAACGGCTCGCCGCCGTGGGCCAGACAATCGCCACGCTCTCGCACCACATCAAGAACATCCTCCAGGGAATCCGCGGCGGCAGCTACCTCGTGGAGATGGGGCTGGAAAACGAGGATCTGGCGGTGCTTCAGAAGGGCTGGGACATCGTGCGGCGGAATCAAAACAAGATCCAGTCGCTCGTGATGGACATGCTCTCCTTCAGCAAGGACCGCGAGCCCGAGTTCGTGGAGACCGACCTCGTCGGTCTCGTCGCCGACGTCGTGGAGACGGTGCAGCAGCGGGCCGACGAGGCGGGCGTGACGATCCGCCGCGACGTGCCGGAGGGGTTGCCGCACGTGATGCTCGACCCGGAGGCGATGTCGAGAGCGATCCTCAACGTCGTGACGAACGCGCTGGATGCGGTCGAGGAGCGGCCCGACGGAGTGGTCACGTTCGGCGTGACGGTGGATGTCGATGAGGCGGTCGTGCGCATCACCGTCACCGACAATGGACCCGGCATGTCGGCCGAGACGCTCGCGGAAATCTTCACCCTCTTCGTCTCGACGAAGGGCTCCCGCGGCACGGGCCTCGGGCTGACGGTGAGCCGCAAGATTCTTCACGAGCATGGTGGCGACATCCGGGCCACGAGCGTCGAGGGGGAAGGCAGCACCTTCACGCTCGAATTCCCGCTGCGGCTCCCGGGCGACGCCCCGCCCCCGGGCTCCGACGTCGTTAGCCCGGTCTAGGTAGCCCGGTCACGCCGTGACCGGAACATAAGTCACGGCGTGACTTGCCCACACCGAAAAGCGTCGAGCAGCCGCTGCATGTCGGGCGGAAGTGGGGCGGAAAACTCCAGTCGCGTTTTCGTTTCCGGATGATCGAGGCAGAGCTGGGCCGCATGGAGCGCCTGCCGCTCGATGAGCGGCGGCCCCGGCGGCAGACCCAGGAACGTCGGCTCGATCTGCGTGCGGCCGCTGTAGAGTCCGTCGGCGAGCACGGGGCAGCCGATCGCCGCCATGTGCACGCGAATCTGGTGCGTGCGGCCCGTCTTCGGCGTCACCCGCACCAGCGCCGCCCCCCGAAACCGCTCGAGCACCTCGTACCGCGTCACGGCATCACGGCTCGTGGAATGGTCGCGACGCACGGCCATCCGCTCCCGCTGATAGGGATGAATCCCGATCGGCAGGTCGATCTCGTCGCGATCGAGCTGGGGGACACCCTGCGTGATCGCGAGGTACGTCTTCTCCACCGTCCGCCGCTCAAACTGCTTTGCCAGCGTGTGATGGGCCTCCTCGGTGCGGGCCACGACGATCACGCCGCTGGTGTCGCGGTCGAGCCGATGGACGATGCCCGGCCGCGTCGGGCCGCCGGCAGTCGAGAGCCCGACGCCGTCCACCGCAGGAACGTCGCCAGCCTCGGCAGGCCGCTGCTCCAGGTGCCACTTGAGGGCACCGGCGAGCGTGCCCTTCCAGTTGCCCTTGGCCGGATGCACCACCATGCCCGCGGGCTTGTTGACCACCGCCATCCAGGAATCGACGTGGAGGAAGTCGAGCGGTATTTCTTCCGCCGCCGGGCCGGCCCGCGGCGGCTCAGGCACCACGAGCCGCACGACCGCTCCCGCCTTGAGCTTGAACGAGGCCCGGGCGGTGACGCCGTCCACCCGCACGGTTCCCTTCTCGATCACCCGGGCGAGAAACGAGCGGCTCTGGCCTGGGAACGCCTGCGTGAGAAAGACATCGAGCCTGCTACCCGCGGCATCGGCATCAACCGCCAGCGCCAGTTCCTGCCCCGGCAGCAGCGGGCTCGGCTGGCTTGTCGGCAGGGGCGGCGGGGGCTGGCTTCCATCCATCGAACCAATCGTACCACTGCCGCGTCGACTCGCGAGACAGGGCGGCAATCCGATTCTCGGCGATGCTGCGGACCGCGCTCTCCGGATACTCGGCCACGAGCGCCTCGTAGCCCCGGCGGGCCTCTTCCAGCTGGCCGAGGCTCTCGCGGGCCTTCGCCAGGCCGAACACGGCCCGCTCCGCGATCAGCGACCGGGGCCGCTCTGCCAGCAGGCCCGTGTAGATGCCAATGGCGGAATCGAGCCGCTGCCGGGCCCGTTCCCGGTCGGCAAAGAGGAGCTGCGCGCCTTCGGCAATCGCCCCATCGGCCATCATCAGCTGTGACCACTGGGCGGCGGCACTGCCTGGATAACGGCGAATCACGTCAGTGAGCCGCTCGGAATTCCCCTCGGAGAGGGCGGCCATGCAGGCATCCCAGCTCTGCGACTGGGTCGCGGCCTGCTGCGACGAGACGACCGTCCATGCGGCCAGGGCCACCATCGCGCCGCCGAGAGCAAGGGCGATCGTGCGGAGATGAGGCCGGATCCTATCGACGACCGCGATCGTCGATTCGGCCAGATCGTTCTCTTCGAGTTCGTGCCGGCGGTCGCCGTCCATCGCATGCTCTCCGTGCGTTCGTGAGCGATAGTTAGACCGATTGTGGCCGACCAGCGTCAAGCCGGATGGACACGTCTGCTACATTCCGCCCCATGAACGCATCGGCTGAATCATCCGCCCTGCCCCGCCCTGCCCCGCGGGTCGGCGTGCCCGGGCTCAACGCCGCCCAGAGCGAGGCCGTGCTCGCGCCACCGGGGCCGCTGCTCGTGCTCGCCGGCGCCGGCACGGGCAAGACGCGGGTCGTGATCACGCGGATCGCCCACCTCGTGCGGAAGGGGGCCCGGCCCTCGCGGATTCTCGCCGTCACGTTCACCAACAAGGCGGCCCGTGAGATGCAGTCCCGGGCCGCCGCCCTGATGGGGCGAAAGACCGACGAGAAGCCCGAGATCTCCACGATCCATTCGCTCTGCGTGCGGATCCTCCGCCGCCATGCCGCGAAGCTCGGCCTCCCCGCGCAGTTCGCGATCGTGGACCGCGGCGAGCAGGAGGCCACGGCCCGCACGGTGCTCAAGGAGTTGAAGGTGCCCGAGGCCGTGCTGCGGCCGGGTGACCTGCTCGACCGGATCAGCCGCTGGAAGAGCCGGGCGGTGCGGGCCGACGCTGCGATCGACAGCCTCTCCGGCGATGCCGACGACTCGTGGACGCTCGCCGCCGCCGGCTACCGCCGCTACCAGCAGGCGATGAAGACCGCGGGCGCCGTCGACTTCGACGACCTGCTGCTCTATGCCGACGAGCTGTTCCTGGCCGACGAGACCGCCCGGCAGGCAGAGGCGGGCCGGTTCGACCATCTGCTCATCGACGAGTATCAGGACACGAGCGGCATCCAGGAGCGGATCCTCTCGGCGCTGGCCCGCGATCACCGCAGCCTGTGCGTGGTGGGCGACGACGACCAGTCGATCTACGCCTGGCGCGGCGCCGAGATATCGCACATCCTCGAGTTCGCCAAGCGGTGGCCCGGCGCGAAGATCGTGAAGCTCGAGGAGAACTACCGTTCGACGCCCGAGATCATCCGGGCGGCCAACCTGCTGATCGAGCAAAACGCCCGCCGCCACGGCAAGACGCTCGTCTCGACGGCGAACGCGGGCGTGCCCCCGGCCATCGTGCAGGCCCAGGACGAGCTCGACGAGGCCCGCCGCGTCGTCGGCGACCTGGAGGGCCTGCTGCGGGAACGCCAGGTCGAACCCTCCGAGACGGCGATCCTCGTCCGCACCGGCGAGCAGACCCGCGTCTTCGAGCAGGAGTTGCGCCGTCGCAACATTCCCTACGAGCTCGTGGGCAGCCGATCGTTCTTCGACAGGCGTGAGGTGAAGGACGTGATGGCCTACCTACGGTTCCTCGTCGAGCCCGACGACGACCTGGCCCTCTCGCGGATCGCCAACGTGCCCCCCCGCGGCATCTCGTCGCAGGCGGTGCAGACCGCGCGGGCGGCGGCCACCGAGGCGGGCACGAGCATGTGGCGGGCGTTCCTCGAGGCGAAGGCCGCGGGCCGACTCTCCGGCGCCGCGACCGGCGGCGTGGCCGCGCTCGAACGACTGCTCGCGCTCAAACACACGGCCCCGCCGCAGCAGCCGGGTGGTTCGCGGGCCGCCCCCGTACTCCGCACGCTGCTCGACACGGTGGGCTACCGGCAGTTCCTGGAAAAGGACTACGACGAAGACCCGGCCGAGGCCGAGACCCGCTGGGCCTGCGTCGATGAAATGGCCAACGCGCTCGAGCAGCACGAACGGGCCCGCGCGGCCGAGGCAGCCGGAGCCACGGCCGAGCTCGGCGGCCTCATTCGCGGCTTCCTCGACGACTTCGTGCTCCAGGTGGAAGAACAGGACGATCGGTTCAAGGACGAGAAACCCAAGGGCCGCGTCACTCGGCTGATGACACTCCATTCGGCCAAGGGGCTGGAGTTCGACTGCGTGTGGATGGTGGGCATGGAGGAGGGCTACCTGCCGCACCACCGTTCACTGAACGACGGCCTGCAGGCGATCGACGAGGAGCGGCGACTCTGCTATGTGGGCGTGACGCGAGCCAAGCGACGGCTCGTGCTCTCTCTCTGCCTCACCCGGACGAAGTGGGGCAAGAGCAAACCGTCGCGGCCGAGCCGCTTTCTCTACGAACTGACGGGCCAGGCAGAGAAGTTCACCGAGCAGCCGGCCCAGCCTCCCGAACGCGAGAAGGCGATCAAAGGCCGCCGCAAGCGGTAACACCACCTCCCGCCAATACGCCGTGAGGGGCTGCCCACTGCCCTGAGAGCCGGCGTATGCCGCCGAGCGCAGCCAGGATGGCGAAGCGAAGGCGGCATCCGAGCGAGCGAAGGACAGGATGTCCGTAGCGAGCGTCCGGCCCTCGGGGCATGGGCAGCCCCGAACTCTCACGGATGACGGTCTATCCGCCAAGCACGCCAGGCAGCATCCGCAGGAGAGGGACGAAGCCGCTTTTGCCCGTGAGGATCGTCGAGTACATGTCGATCACGCCGCGGGCGAGCGTGGCCCCGTGGCGGTGCCACGGAAACCATGGCGGCAGCGGCCAGACGGCGAGCGGCGCCCGCACGATCGCGTTGTGCACCAGCGGCAGGAGCAGCGGATCGTGCACGCGTCCAATGCCACTGCGAGGCTCCGCGAGCGTCGCCCCCGGATAGCCGCCCCACGGCACACTGCCGAACGCATAGGCGAGCGCCGACCAGGTGTTGATGGCGACGACACCATACTCGAGGTGTTCGCAGAGCAGCTCGACCCGCCGCGCATCGGCCGTCGGCAGCGAGGCGGGCACCGTGACACTCGCCGCGAGCGAGCCGGGGATCGAACGGGTGAACTCCTTGGCCCGCACACAGAAGGCCTCGATCGAGTCAGCCTCCAGCGGCACCTCGACGGCAACGGGCCCAAACCATTCTTTGGCGAGCCACTGCGGCTCGGCCCGGGGATCGAGTCCTGTGCGAAACACGGCCGGCAGGGAGCCGTCGGCGGGGAGCTGCCGTCCCGTGACCTCGGCCCAGGCAGCCGCGGCGGCCGGATACCAGGCGGGCCGTGCCGGCAGTGCGGCGAGCCGCCGGGCCACGAGCGCCGCGAACGCCTCCCGCTGCTCCCACGAGCGGCAGGTGATCACGGCCTTCGTGGCGATGCAGTTGAACGACGTGTTGTTGGCGATCGACGCGGCGATCACGTCAGCCTGGAAGGCGAGCTGCTGCGGTGTGTAGCGGCCCGGCACGACGACCCAGGGCGTGACGTTGCCGAGCTCGCAGGTGATCGGCTTCGTGAGCACCGGCTGCGCATGCGGCGGCCGCAGGCCGGGGCCACCCCAGACGAGCGCGTCGAATGCCCCCTGCCCGCCGGTGAGGTGCACGTGCGTGATGCCCGGCGCCGCCACGGCGGCCTGCGCCACATCAGCGCCGCCGACGATAAACGCGAGCAGGCCCGCCTCGACCAGCGGCGCGAGGGCTTCCCGCAGCACCGGCTCGAGATCCGCATGCAGCGGATGGAGCTTCAAGAGCACGGCCCGCCCATGTTCGAAGATCTGCGAGATCACGTCGGCCGCCGCCAGGCCCGTCACATTGCCCGCGCCGAGCACAAGGGCCACGCCCCCCTGCCGCGGCCGCGCGCGGACCTCCTCCTGCCATGACCGCGTGAAGGCCTCGAGGCCGCCGGGATTCACGCACCGCACGGTGGCCGAGTGGCCGCGGAAGATCGTGCCGTCGAGCAGGCTCCGCTCCGGAAGCACGTCGACGCCGATGAATGATTCGGGGCCTACGGAGCCCGCGGCGGCATGCAGCACCCGCGGCGGCGCCCCAGCCTGCGGCAGCCCGCTCCGCGCGACGTCACGGAGCACGCGGGCGGTGATCGCGAGCAGCCGCAGCGTGGCGAGCGGCCCGGTGGCGGTCTCCTCGGCGGCCACGGCTGGCCCGGGCGACACCCGTCGCCCATCGGTGATCCGGCTTTTGATGCCGACGGCTGCCTCGACCCAGCGATCGGCATGTGTTGCCACGGTCTGAGCCGTGGCGACGGCGAGGGCCGCGCGGCCGGCGGCATCGCGGTCGGCATGCCGGGCGGCGCCGGCCGCGAGATCCGCGAGATTCTGGAAAAGCAAGTCGAGCGACGATGACATAGGCAGCCGAGCGAGGTGCGGCAGCAACGCGGGGCAACGCCCCGCCTCACTTGCCGATGCAGTGCCGCGAGAATATCCGATCGAGCAGATCGACGCCGATCTCGGCCCCCGTCACCTCGCCGAGCGACTCGACCGCGCGGCGGACACAGCCGGCCACGACCGCCTCATCGGGCAGGCCGGCCACACCGGACAAGCCCACGAGTCGCCGGGCCTCTGCCACCGCGTTCCTGGCGGCATCGAGCCCCACGGTCATGCGCAGCGTGGCGGGCGATGACCGCGGCGGCAGCGTGGCGACGGCCGCGAGGATCGCGGACCGCAGCGCATCGATGCCTGCACCCGTCACGCTACTCGTGCGGATCGCCAGGGAGTCCGCGGTATCCGTCGCATCCGTCTCGCGATCACACCGCGTGACGATGTCGAGCCGCACGGCTTGAACAGCCTCCGGCACACCGGGCCATACCGGATCGCTCGCGTCGCGACAGACGACCACCACGTCGGCCCGCGCCAGCTCACTGCGGGCTGCATCGATCGCCCGCGCGTCGATCGCGTCACGTGCGGCCGCCGGATCGGCAGGCATGCCCGCCAGGTCAATGAGTATGCATCTCGGCCCCGTCGCCGACGCGAGCGGCGCCTCGAGCCAGTCGCGGGTGGTGCCGGCCTCGTCCGCCACGAGCGCCGCCTCGCGATCGAGCAACGCATTGAACAGACTGCTCTTGCCGATATTGGGCCGGCCCACGAGCACCACCCGCGGCAGGCCGGCCGCGGCCGAGGCGTCGCGGCGGGCGAGGCCATTCGCCACGTCGTCGATCACGGCGGCAGTATCCGCGAGGCCGTCGCGCACCCGCCGCCACGTCGCCGCATCGGCGGCGGGCACGGCATCGGGCATCGTCTCGTCGGCGAAGTCGATCGCGGCCTCGATGTCGGCCAGCAGATCGAGGAGCAGCGACCGTGTGGCCGCGAGCCGTCTCCCCGCGCCCCCGGCCATCCGATCGAGCGCAGCCGCCAGTTCATCGGGCGAGCGGGCATCGACGACGGCCAGCACCGCCTCGGCCTGCACGAGGTCGAGCCGGCCGGCAAGAAATGCCCGGAGCGTAAACTCACCCCCGCGGGCCAGCCTCGCGCCGTGGCGACAGGCCTCGGCCACGACAGCCTCGACGAGCGGCGCCGACGCCGGCAGTTGCACCTCGGCGAGCGGCCCGCCGATCGGCCCGCCAGGCCCCGGCCAGTGCAGGATCTTCACAGCCAACTCGCCCCACTCGGCCCCGAGCCCGGAGGCCGCAAGCCGTGTGGGCACGACTCGGGGCGATTCACCCGGCTGGGCAAACCCCGAACCTTCGGCCGTGACCATCCGGGCGAGCAGCCCGTCCAGCCCATCGCCGGCCAGGCGCACGATCGCCCGCGACCCCGGCCCGGGCAGGGTCGCCGGCGCGACAATCAGTTCGGTGGTTGACCACATGAGAACGCACGATCATACGCGACCCAAACGCCGCGGGCGGACTACGGCTGCCAACCACAACGCCGTGAGGGGCTGCCCATGCCCCGAGAGCCGGCGTATGCCGCCGAGCGCAGGCAGGATGCCGAAGCGAAGGCGGCATGCGAGCGAGCGAAGGACAGGATGTCCGCAGCGAGCGTCCGGCGACGGGGCGTGGGCAGCCCCGAACTCTCACCACAGGAGGGCGCCCCGCTGCGGAATAGACGGGCCTGCGGTATCCAGACCGCTGGCCGCATGCGGAGCATGCGGACTACGGCGCGGAGCGTGCGGATGCCCGGGCGTTTAACGTTGCTTCTTGCGGGCCTGACGTTTCTGCCGCGCGGCGTCGCCGGCGGCAGAGCCGTTCTTCGAGACCGCGGCAAACTGGGCGTCGACCACCCGTGCACCTCCGGCCGCCCCGGCCGCGGCCGGCAGCGTCGAGGGCAGCCAGAGCCGCTCCGCGATGCCCCACAGGCTCGAGGCGATGAAGTAGAGGCAGAGGCCGCAGGGCACCTTGAAGAACATGAGGGCCATGAACCACATCATGTAGTTCATCACCTGCTGCTGCATCTTCTGCTGCTCGTCAACGGCCGGCGGCATGAAGAGCTTCTGCTGCCAGAGGAACAGGCCGATCGTCACCAGCGGAAAGAGGTTGAGGAACGGTCCGAGCCAGCCTTCCGGGGCGGTCAGGAACTGCGGGAGGTATTTCGACCAGTCCCAGAACATGTCGGGGGCCGCGAGGTTCGAGCACCAGCGGATCGCCGAGCTGAAGAGCGGCGCCTGCCGGAGTTCGACGTCGGTGGCGAGCGACCGGTAGAGCCCCATAAAGATCGGAATCTGGATGAAGACGAGCAGGCAGCCACCCATCGGGTTGTAGTCGTGCTTCCTCCACAGGTCCTGCGTGGCCTTCGTCCGCTTCTCGGGCTCGTTCTTGTACTTCTCTGCAATCGCCTTCATTTCCGGCTGCAGCACCTGCATCTTCTGCGACGAGAGCGCCTGCTTGCGGCTCACGGGGAACATCGCCCCGCGGACGATCACCGTGAGCAGGATGATCGCGATGCCGTAGTTGCGGACGACCGCATGGAGGGCGTGGAGCACGGCGATCATCGGCCGGGCTCCCCAGCCGAACCAGCCGTAGTAGACGAGGTCGTCCATGCCGGAGCCGGCCGCGCCGAACGACCGCAGCAGGTCGGGCTGCTTGGGGCCGGCGAAGATCTCGTAGCGGTGCACGAGCGGCTGGTCGGCCGTAACCGTGACCTCGCGGGAGACGAGTCGGCTCGTCACGTCCACGAGCCGCTTGCGGGCCGCCTCGGGGGCCTCGCCCACCGTGAGCGGCCGCACCTCGGCCAGCTCCGGCACACCCTGCCCCGTGGTGGTGGGGATCACGGCCGAGGCGAAATAGAGCGAGTCGACGCCGGCGAACGAGAGCGGCTTGCCCTCGCGGACGGCCGAGGCCGGATGGTCGAGCTTGCCGTCGGCGATCTTGAGGCCGCTGACGATCGTGCTCGGCTCACCGGCAAACCGCATCGCCACGTCGCGCACGGCGAGCGAGCCCCAGTCGCGGGCGACCCGCTGGGCATACCACCAGCCCTCGGTCGGCAGCCCGGTGGGGCCGTCGAGCGCATAGGCGACGATCGTTTCACCATCGGCTGCCCGCACTTCCACCGTGAGGTCGAGGCGATAGCCATCGGGCCGGGTTGGATCGCCCGTGGCGGCCAGCCGATATTCCTTCACTGCCGTGAGGCCGCGCGGCAGCGGCCGAGTGAACCGCACGCCCTGGCCGTCGGCCGTCGGTTCGACCTGCCAATCGACATCGGCCAGCTCGTGTCCCGGCATCTCGCCGAGCGGTTCGCCCCGCTTCCGGCCATCGCGAGATTCCAGCGACAGGCGGAACGAGAGCGGATCGTGCGGGTCGCTGTCGGGATCGACCGTCGGCTCGGCCCGGTACTCGGGCCGCACCACTTCCAGCGGCCGCCGTTCGAGCACCGCCTCACAGGAGGCCGACTGGCCCGCGCGGAGATAGTCGATCGCGACCCGCTGCCGCGGCCGCGTGGCCGCGAGCACGGCATGCAGCGACCGCGGGTCGGGCGTCGTCAGCTTGTTCACCCGCACGATCACGTCGTCAGGCCGCAGGCCAGCCTTCGCCGCGGGCGTGCCGGCGCCCACCACGCCGATGCGGCAGCCCTCGGGCACGGTCGCGCAGGCGAGATGGCCAAGGTAGCCGGAGCGATCGTCCTGATCATGAAACCGCTCGTCGGCCAGCTCGATCCGCTCCACGGCAGCGCCGCGGCTCGTGAGCGTGACCAGCATCTTCGCCGGATCGGCCGGGTCGAGCGAGCCGAGCGTCCGCCGCGCCCGCGGAGCATCGACCGCCACCGCCACCGCCGCATCGCCGTCGGTCGCAGCCGCGGCCGCTGACGACTCAGCAGGCCGATCCCCCTTCACAGCATCGACAGCCGGGGATTCCGTATCGGCGATCTCGGCCGGAGGCTTCGGAACAGGGGGGAAAAACCAGGCCTGCAGCGCCTGGCCGGCGAGGACGATCGCCAGCGAAATGGCGATGAACGAAAGATGTCGGCGTTCCACGAAAACTCCAGGAAAGGATGTCCCGCGGAGTATATCAGCCGAGTTTGCGACGGGATGAAGTCGAACTGGCTGGGGCCAATGGACCTTGGAGGGGCTGCCCATGCCCTGTCGCCGGCGTATGCCGCCAAGCGCAGCCAGGATGGCGGAGCGCAGGCGGCATCCGAGCGAGCGGAGGGCATGGATGCCCTCCGCGAGCGTCCGGCGACAGGGCATGGGCAGCCCCGACGCCCGCCACAGGAGGTCGCCCCGCTGCCGAATAGAAGAGGGTGCCGGGTTACCGGCCTTGGCCGAGGCGGTCGCCGAGGAAGTTGTCGAGGTCGGCGATGGCGTGGATCTTGCGGCAGGTTTCGGCGAACGGGTATTCGATCCGCCGGAACCGCACCCGTTCGTTGTCCTCCAGGATCGCGTAGCAGGCCCGCGGGTCGCCGTCGCGGGGCTGGCCGACCGACCCCACGTTCACCATTGCCTTCTCACGGGGCAGCGGCATCACGGCCTCGCTCTCCCCCTTCGGCACTGATGGCGAGAGAAACTCCGGCGATGTCGTGAAGATCCCGGGGATGTGGGTATGCCCCTGAAAGCAGTAGCGGCCCACCAGTTCGAAGATGTGCTGCATCTTGAGCTGGTTGTAGATGTCTTCCGGGAAGACGTATTCCTCCAGTGGCCGCCGGGCCGAGCCGTGCACGAACAGGAGATCGCCCTCGGTGTGGGTGCGGGGCAGCTCGCCGAGGAAGTCGGTGAGCCGCTCGGCGGAGTGCTTCGGCATCCGGTCGTGCAGTTCGAGTTGCGTGCGGGTCCAACGGATGGCGCGTTCCGCGCCGACGTTGAATCCATCGGGGTCGAAGAGAGCCCCCTGGTCATGGTTGCCGAGGAGCACCATGCTGCAGCGGTCGCGGACGAGCTTCACGCACTCGCACGGGTTCGGCCCGTAGCCGACGACGTCGCCGAGACAGAAGATGGCGTCGACCCGCTGGCGGTCGATATCCTCGAGGACGGCCTTGAGGGCCTCGAGGTTGCCGTGGATGTCGCTGATGATGGCCCGCTTCACGCTTCTGTCAGACCTTGGCGGGCACCCGCTCCGAATCCGGATATCGTTTCAGCAGCCCGCCCGTCGCGGCGGAACCTTTGAAGGTACGGACGGCCCGATGGGCGGTCAAGAAAGGCCCTGTTCCCAGCCTGCATGAAGACGCTCGCGATCGACACCAGCCTGGCGGCGGGTTCCGTGGCCGCCCTTCACGACGGCCGCGTGGCAGAGCGCCGGCTCGATGTGCCGGGGGAACATGCCCGCCTGCTCGCGACCGCGGTGGCAGAGGTGGCGGGCGAACTCGGCTGGCAGCCGCACGACGCCGACCTCATCGCCGTGATCCGGGGCCCAGGTTCGTTCACCGGTCTGCGGGTGGGCGTGTCGACCGCCAAGGCGTTGGCCTGGGCGGCCGGTGCACGGCTCGTGGGCGTCTCCAGCTTTGAGGTGATCGCGGCGCTCACGACTCGGCTCGTAGGACGCCACGACCAGCCGATCGCGATTGGCTTCGACGCTGGCCGCGGCGATGCCTACGCCGCCACCGCGATGCCCTCTTCGGCGAGTGTCACGGGCTGGGAGATCGGCCCCGCCGCGCTCCAGCCACTCGCAGATTGGATCGCCTCGCTGCCGAGCGGCACGGTCGTGTCAGGCCCGGTGCTCGAACTCGCGGCGTCGGCCCTCTCCGCCCGCACGGATCTCGTCGTGGCTCCGCCCGAATCCTGGCAGCCGTCCGCCGTGGAGGCGGGCCGGCTGGCCCTGCTCCGGGCCGGGGCGGGCAGCGTGGACGACGCGTTCACGCTGGTGCCCGAGTATCTGCGGCCGAGCTACGCCGATGAGCGACGAGCCGGTACGCTTGGCCCGTGAAAACCGGCCGTGGCGTGCAGCCGCCGGTTCGTCCCCCGTCCTCGTTTCGTCGTCCGGAATCTTCCGTCATGCGCCCCATCAAGAAGCTGCTCGTCGCCAACCGCAGTGAGATCGCGATCCGCGTCTTCCGCTCCGCCCATGAGCTCGGCATCCGCACCGTCGCCATCTACGCCCACGAAGACCGGTTCGCGCTCCACCGCTTCAAGGCCGACGAGGCCTACCTCGTGGGCAAGCCGGGCGAGCCCTTGCGGAGCTACCTCGACATCGAGTCGATCGTGGCGCTCGCGAAGGAGTACGACGTCGACGCGATCCACCCGGGCTACGGCTTCCTCTCGGAGAACCCCGAGTTCGCGGCCGCCTGCGCGAAGGCCGGCATCACGTTCGTGGGGCCTCGGGTCGAGCTCTTGAAGATGCTCGGCGACAAGACGGCCGCCCGCGATTTGGCCAAGCGGGCGGGCGTGCCGATCCTCGCCGGCAGCCCGAAGCCGGTCACGAGCCAGGCCGATGCGCTGGCGATCGCGAAGGATCTCGGCTGGCCGGTGATCCTGAAGGCGGCGCATGGCGGCGGCGGTCGTGGCATGCGGGTGGTGCATGGCGAGGACGAGCTGGCCGTGGCGCTCGAGAGCGCCCAGCGGGAGAGCAAGACGGCCTTCGGCTCGGCCAGTGTGTTCGTCGAGAAGTTCATCCAGCGGGCCCGGCACATCGAGGTGCAACTGCTCGGCGACCTCCACGGCAACCTCGTGCACCTCTTCGAGCGCGACTGCTCGGTGCAGCGGCGGCACCAAAAGGTGGTGGAGATCGCCCCCGCCCCGAACCTCCCACAGAAGACCCGCGACGCGATCTGCGAGGCGGCCCTGGCGATCGGCCGCACGTCAAAGTACGAGAACGCCGGCACGGTCGAGTTTCTCGTCGATGCCGACACCGGCAAGTTCTTCTTCATCGAGGTGAATCCGCGGATCCAGGTGGAGCACACCGTCACCGAGGAGATCACCGGCATCGACATCGTGCGGCGGCAGCTCCGCGTGGCCGAGGGCTGGAAGCTGTCCGACCCGCAGATCGGCCTCGGCGATCAGGCGGCGATCAAGTCGATGGGCACGGCGGTGCAATGCCGCGTCACCACCGAGGATCCGGAGAACCGGTTCCTCCCCGACTACGGCCGGATCACGGCCTACCGGTCGGCGAGCGGCATGGGCATTCGGCTCGACGCGGGCTCCGCCTTCTCGGGCGCCGTCGTCACGCCCTACTTCGACTCGCTGCTCGTGAAGGTGACGGCCCGTGGCCTCAACCTCGAAGAGGCGGCCGGCCACGTGGAGCGGTGCCTGCAGGAGTTCCGCGTCCGCGGCGTGAAGACCAATATCCCGTTCCTCGTGAACCTGGTCACACACCCGGAGTTCCTCGCCGGCAAGTGCACCACGCGGTTCATCGACGAGACGCCCTCGCTCTTCGACTTCCCGCTTCGCAAGGACCGGGCGACGAAGGTGCTCGAATACCTGGCCGACGTGATCGTCAACGGCAACGCCCTCGTGAAGGGCAGGCCGGCCGCCGTCCGCCGTGAACCGGCGCCGCTCCCCGAGTACGACCGCTTCGCCCCGCCCCCGGCCGGCACGCGGAACAAGCTTCAGGAACTCGGGCCCACGAAGTTCGCCGCCTGGGTTCGCGGGCAGAAGCAGCTGCTCGTCACCGACACGACGATGCGCGACGCCCACCAGTCGCTGCTCGCGACGCGGATGCGGAGCTACGACATGCTCGCCGCGGCCGACGCCTATGCCCGGCTCGCCTCCGGCTTCTTTTCCCTGGAGATGTGGGGCGGTGCCACGTTCGACACGTCGATGCGGTTCCTCAAGGAATGCCCCTGGGATCGGCTCCTGCAGCTCCGCGAGCGGATTCCCAACGTGCTCTTCCAGATGCTCCTGCGGGCCAGCAACGCGGTGGGCTACACCAACTATCCCGACAACGTCGTGCAGGCGTTCGTGAAGGAATCGGCTGCCGCCGGCATCGACGTGTTCCGCGTGTTCGACCCGCTCAACTGGGTGCCGAACATGAAGGTGGCGATCGACGCCGTCGTGGAGAGCGGCGCGATCTGCGAGGCGGCGATCTGCTACACGGGCGACGTGCTCGACCCGCAGCGGACGAAGTATTCGCTCGACTACTACGTGAAGCTCGGCAAAGAGCTGGAGAAGCTCGGCGCCCACATGCTCGCCATCAAGGACATGGCGGGCCTCTGCAAGCCGTTCGCGGCTGGCAAGCTCGTAAAGGCGCTTCATGACGAGATCGGCATCCCGATCCACTTCCACACGCACGACACGTCGGGTGCCCAGATGGCCACGCTGCTGGAGGCCGCGCGGAACGGCGCCAGCGTCGTCGATGCCGCCTTCGCCCCGTTCGCCGGCCTCACGAGCCAGCCGAACCTCAACGCACTCGTGGATGCCGCCCGCCACACGCCGCTCGACACCGGCCTCGACCCCGAGCCGCTGCGGCACCTCGCCCACTACTGGGCCGCGGTCCGCGACCACTACACGGCGTTCGAGTGCGGCATGAAGGCGCCCGACGCCGATCTTTACCTCCACGAGATGCCCGGCGGCCAGTTCACGAACCTCCTCGAGCAGGCCAAGGCCCTCGGCCTCGGCGACCGCTGGGAAGAGGTCTGCAAGGCCTACGCGGAGTGCAACCAGCTGCTCGGTGACATCGTGAAGGTGACGCCCACGAGCAAGTCGGTGGGCGATCTCGCGTTGATGCTCGTCACGAACGGGCTCCAGGCCTCCGACCTCCTTTCCGACTCCCGCGAACTGGCGTTCCCGGAGTCGGTCCTCGACCTCGTGGCCGGCCGGATGGGCCAGCCGCCGGGCGGTTTTCCGCCCGCGGTCGTGAAGCGGATCGTCCGCGACGGCAAGGTGGTGACGGGGCGGCCGGGCGAGTCGCTGCCGCCCGCCGACTTCGCGGCGGCCGCGAAGCAGACGTCGGAGATCGTGGGCCGCACGGCCTCGCCGCGCGAGGTGCTCTCGTGGCTCCTCTATCCGCGGGTGTTCCAGGACTACGCCCAGCACGTGGCCAAATATGCCGACGTGAGCGTGCTCCCCACGCCGGCGTTCCTCGAAGGGCTCAAGCCGGGCGAAGAGCTTGCCATCGACATCGAGCCGGGCAAGACGCTCCTGATTCGCCTGCTCACCGTAGGCGAGCCCCATGCCGACGGCACGCGGACGGTGTTCTTCGAGCTCAACGGCCAGCCGCGAAGCGTGTCGATCGCCGACAAGAGCCTGGAGGCGAAGGTGCAGCGGCGGCCGAAGGCGGTGCCGGGCGACGCCCGCGAAGTCGGTGCCCCGATGCCGGGGCTGGTGGTGACGGTGGCTGTGCGGCCGGGCGACGTCGTGACGAAGGGGCAGAAGCTGCTCTCGCTCGAGGCGATGAAGATGGAGACGACCGTCTACGCCGAGCGGGACGGCAAGCTCGCCGAGGTGCTCGTCACCCCGGGCACGCCGGTGGAAGCCCAAGAGCTGCTCGCCCGCTACGCCGACGCGTAGCGACGCGTCCCCGTAGCCCGGTCACGTAGCCCGGTCACGTAGCCCGGTCACGCCGTGACCGGATTACAAGTCACGGCGTGACTTGCCCACACCGGAATACAAGTCACGGCGTGACTTGCCCACGTGCGGACTACGGTCGCCCCAGCGGCTTGATCCACACGTTGCGATACCGCGTCGGGCTGCCGTGGTCCTGGAGAAACAGCGGCCCCTCGCCCGTTGCGAGCAGCCGCCGCTCGATGGCCCGGAGGTGATCGGTCACGCCACGCCTGTAGGGCACGTAGGGCGACCGTGGCTCGGTGAATGTCAGCCCGTTTTGCACCATGCGGCCGTTGAGCCAGGCCGTCACGCGGCCGGGCCTGATGATCGCGCCGGCTGCGTCGCGCCGTGGGGCGATGAAGCGGATGTCATACACCTGCCACTCGCCCGCAGGCAGCGCCGCATTCACGATCGGCTTCGCGAAGCGATAGAGGCTCCCCTCGTCCTGCTCGGTGACGGGCTTCACACCGAATGAGTCATAGATCTGCATCTCGTAGTGACCATGCAGGTAGAGACCGCTGTTGCCCTTCGCCTGCGGTGACACCATGAACTCGACATGGATGTCGGCATCGCGAAACAGCTGCTTCGACACGAGGTGGTTGGTATTGTGGCCGGAGGGGACGACCACGAGTTCGTCTTGCTCCCCCCGCCAGTCGATCGCACCGCCCGCCATGCTCGTGAAGGCCATGCCCGCGGTGGTGGCGGCATCGCCGCCGATCAGCACGACCGCGCCGGGGGGCGGCGCTACCGGCAGCGGCGCCTGCACGGGATCGAACGCGGGGTATCCGTCGGACTCGGGCGGTGACAGGCCGCGGAGATGACGGTCAGCATGATCGGCGATCTGCTCCCAATCGGAGGGGAGCAGGTCATGACGGCCGATCGTGTCGCCGATGGCGCCGGCGACATACAGCCGCCGCGGCGCGTTCAGCGCCAGGAGCGTGTGCTGGTCGCAGGGCAATTCCGTCTCCTGCCCCGCCTCCTTCGACACCACCATCGCAAACCGCTCGTCGAGAGCGCCGGCGCACAACGCCGCCCCGCCCAGCCGTGAATGCCCCACGACGGCCACCTTCGTGTCGTCGATCTCCGGAAGTGTCACGAGCCAGTCGAGGATTCGAGAGAGCTGCCAGGCCCACGTGGCGATGGCGCCGGGCTTGTCGGCGGGCAGTTCACCGGTGTCAGGCCGATCGGGAAACGTGTCGCCGCAGGAGGCCGTGGCCATGCAATAGCCGCGGCCGAGCATCGTCTCCACCGGCCAACGGTGGGCCAGCGTGCCACGGGAGGCCTCGGTGGCCCGATTGCCGGTGATCCGCGCCGCGGCATCATCCGGGATCCAGCCGCGTGCCGGGTGAATACCGGGATCAGGATGCTGCGCCTGGTTGCCACGGAAATTGAGGCAGAGGAAACAGGCCGCGGCCCGCGCCCCACGCGGCAGAAAGAGGAGCACGTCGGTCGTGGGCGACCGCTCGTCGGCCCCCAGCCGCAGCCGGGCCTGGATTCGCGTGGCCGCCACGTCGCCGGCGAGCGTCACGTCGACCCGCTCCACATCCCCCACCGCGCTCACCGGCACGGCCGGTAGCCGGCGAACCGTCGCCTCGTCACCGTTGACGAACTCATCGGCCGCGCGTGCGGCCGCGCCGGCGGATACGAGGACCGCCATGATCGCGGCGGTCACCCAGGCCAGTGAGCGGGGAACCGGGGCATCGTGAACCATACGTCGCTCCTGGTCGTCGTTCCTGTTCCGTGCCTCGTCCTCACATCATCCCCGGACGTCCGTCCGGGGCGTATCTTCAGCGCGATCAATCCGTGAGCGTGGCCTTGATCGCCAGCAACTCGGCCTGCGGTTCGTCGTTCACATGGCCCATCTGACCGGCGCAGCGATACCAATACCGCGCATTGCCCGCGTCCCCCTCGATCTTGTGAAGCACGGCGTGGATCCAGGCGCTCGTGGCCTCGCACTCGTGTCGCTGCACGATCTCGTGTGCCTGCTCCCAGCGGCCGGCCAACGCATGCTCGATTGCTTCGAGGAGTTCGTCGGTCACGGCTGCTCCTTCACCAGCTCCTTGAACACCTTCCGCACCTTCGCCACCTTCGGGCCGGCCACGGCCTGGCAGTAGGGCTGGAACGGGTTGTTAGCGAAGTAATCTTGGTGATAGTCCTCGGCCGGATAGAACCTCGAGGCCTCCGTCACCTCGGTCACGATCCTGCCGGGAAACACGCGGGCCGCGTCGAGCCTCGCGATCACCTCCTCGGCGATCCGCTTCTGCTCGGCGTCGTGATAGAAGACGCCCGAGCGATACTGTGTGCCCACGTCGGCTCCTTGCCGGTTGAGCGTGGTGGGGTCGTGCGTCGCGAAGAACACCTCGAGCAGCTTTTCGAAAGACACCACCTGCGGGTCGTACTCGATCTCGATCGCCTCGGCATGGCCGGTCTGGCCGGTGCAGACCTGCTCGTAGGTGGGATTGGGCACCTGTCCGGCGGTGTAGCCACTCGTCACGCTCTTCACGCCCTTGAGTTCGGCATACACGGCCTCGGTGCACCAGAAGCAGCCCCCCGCGAACGTCGCCTTGGCGAGCCCGTCGCCATCCGCCGCTGTTCCGTGTCCGACACCGAAGCCTGTCATGATCAACGCTCCTGCCAGAATGATCGCTTGTCGTTTCATGGCTCACGCCTCCTCACTCGAGATGCCGGTCGCATTGTAGGAACTTTCACCGGCTTCACGACGGGTCACGACTCAACAACGAATCGCAGCGGCTTCTCGGCCCATTCGCCGGCATAGGCCACGCCGATCCGGGGCGTGCGGATGATTCGCCGCGGCGGGATCGGTTCGCCGGCCTCGAACCAGAGGCCGGTCGGTCGGGCGGCAGCCAGCCCGTCGTATCCCTTGTCGATGCCCAGCCCCCGGGTCACCCGCCCCGGCCCGACGAATGCACCGGCGCCGCGAATGAGCACGGCCGCCGGCACGCCCTTGGCACCGGTCACGACATTGAGCATCCAGTGCATTCCGTAGCAGAGATACACATACCAGCGGCCGGCGGGGCCAAACATCACGGCATTCCGCTTCGTCATCCCCTTCGAGCCGTGACAGGCCAGATCGTGGGCCCCGAGATACGCCTCCGTCTCGCAGACGACGTGCCGCGACAGCTTCCCGTCGGCCGCCCGCACGACGAGCCGCGCCCCGAGCAACTCGCGAGCCACCCGATCCGCCGGCCGGTCGAAGAAGGCTGTGGGAAGGGGCTGGGATGAACGTGGCATATCGGGCATTATGATGCCTCGACCATTGGAACCGGAATCGTGGAGCAGAGCAGAGTCTCATGGAAGCAGGCATCGTCGGACTACCGAACGTGGGCAAGAGCACCCTCTTCAACGCCCTCACCCAGTCGAAGGCCGCCCAGAGCGCGAACTACCCGTTCTGCACGATCGAGCCCAACGAGGGAATGGTGAGCGTGCCCGACGGCCGGCTCCACCGGATCACGACATACATCCCGCCGCAGAAGGTGATCCCGGCGGCGCTCAAGCTCGTGGACATCGCGGGGATCGTGAAGGGGGCCAGCGAAGGCGAAGGCCTCGGCAACAAGTTTCTCTCCCACATCCGCGAGGTGGACGCGATCCTCCAGGTGGTGCGGTGCTTCGAGGACCCCGACGTGATCCACGTGGCAGGGAAGGTCGATCCGGTCTCCGACATGGAGACGATCGAGATCGAATTGATGCTCGCCGACATCCAGCATCTCGACAACCTGCTGCCGAAGGCCGAACGGGCGGCGAAGAGCGCCGACAAGGATGCCAAGCTCAAGGTCGAGGCGATGAAGAAGTGCCTCGCGCACTTGGGCGAGCAGAAGCCGCTCCGCACGCTGACACTCGATGCCGCCGAGAAGAAGGCCGTGAAGGAGTTCGGCCTGCTCACGGCGAAGCCGATTCTCTATGTGGCCAACGTCGACGAGACCGATCTCGATGGCAAGGGCCCGCTCGTGCAACGGGTCCGTGATGCGGCCGCGAAGGCCGGAGCCGAGGTGGTGCCCGTGTGCGCGAAGCTCGAGGCCGAGATCGCCGAGCTCGACGAATCCGACCGGGCCGAGATGCTCTCCGGAGCGGGCCTCACCGAGCCCGCGCTCGCCGTACTCGCCCGGGCCGCCTACAAGACGCTCGGCCTCCAGAGCTACTTCACGGCCGGTGAGAAGGAAGTCCGGGCCTGGACGATTCCGGTCGGCGCCACGGCCCCCGAGGCGGCCGGCGTGATCCACACCGACTTCGAGAAGGGCTTCATCCGCGCGGAGATCTATTCGCTCGACGACCTGGAGCACTACAAGACGGAGAAAGACATCCGCGCCCACGGCAAGCTTCGCGTCGAGGGCAAAGACTACGTGATGCGCGACGGCGACATCTGCCACTTCCTGGTGAACAAGTAGACCTGACACGCCACGTGGTCAAGTCACGCCGTGACTTGTTTTCCGGCGTGGTCAAGTCACGCCGTGACTTGTTTTCCGGTCACGGCGTGACCGGGCTACCTTTCCGGTCACGGCGTGACCGGGCTACTGTAGGCCTGTCACGCGCCGACGGGTTTGCCTTCGCGGAGATGCTCGGGGAGCCACTCCTGCTCCGCCGCATCGGGGTCGACGCTGCCCCCGCCTACCGCCGGGGCGAAGCCCTCCGCGTATTCGTCCTCGTGCTCCTCACGGGCGCTCGTGCCGAAGAACGAGTACATCACCGGCACCAGGATCAGCACGAGCAGCGTCGTCGTCGCCAGGCCGAACGCGAGCGACGTCGCCATCGGGATGAGGAACTGCGCCTGAAAGCTCTTTTCCAGGAGCAGCGGCAGCAGGCCGCCGATCGTGGTCACGCTCGTGAGCATGACCGGTCGGAATCGGAGGCACCCCGATTCACGCAACGCGGCCCGCAGCGGATGCCCATCCCGCACCCGATGGTTGATGAAGTCGATCAGCACGATCGAGTCGTTCACCACCACGCCCGCCAGGGCGACCAGCCCGAACATACTGAAGAGTGTGAGCGGCATGCCCATGATGGCGTGGCCGAAGACGGCGCCGGCGATGCCGAACGGAATCACCGCGATGATCAGGAACGGCTGGAAGTACGACTTGAACTCCATCGTTAAGAGCACGAACATCGCGAACAACGCCACCACGAAGCCCGTGCCCAGGCTTTGCAGCGACTCGTTGGTCTGTTCCTTCTGGCCCTCCCAGCGAACGCGGACGAGCGGATGCTCGGCGAGCAGCCCCGGCATCAGCCGCTTCTCCATGTCGGCCGTGATCTGGGAACTGGTGAGCGAGCTCTTCGCCACGTCGATGTCGGCCGTCACCGTGATCGAACGCTTCTGGCCGAGCCGGTTGATCTCCGAGTAGCCGCGGACCACCGACACGTCGGCCAGCTCGCGGATCGGCCGCTTCACACCGTCCGGGCCCGTCACGCGGATGTCGGCGAGCGTCGCGAGCGTCCGCCGCTCGTCCTGCGGGTAGCGAACCATCAGCTTCACTTCGTGCCGCCCCCGCTGGAGCCGCATCACCTCCTCGCCGTAGTAGCTGGCGCGGATCGTGCCGGCGAGGTCGGCCAAGGACACGCCCATCGCCTCGGCCCGCGGCTTCACCTTGATCTGGTATTCCCACTTGCCCGGCCGCGAGTCGTCGTCGATGTCGATCACCCCCGGATACTGGGCGAGCCATTCCTTGCACCGCTCGACGGCGTCTTCGAGCTGGGCCACGGCCTCCGCATTCGCCGCCGCGAGCAGCTTGAATTCGACCGTCTTCCCGCCCGGCCCGATGTTCTCCGTGCCGAACAGCAGCGACTCGTTGCCGGGAAACTCACCGGCCAGCCGCCGCCACTCGCTGATGAACTGCTCGCTCGTGACGTCGCGAAACTCCCCCTCGACGAGTTCCACCGCCACCGCGCCGACGTGGCTGCCGCTCATCCGCGCATCGGGGCCGACTTCCCCCTGGGCCGCCACTTGGCCCACGGCCCGGTGCACGAGCGTGACGATCGGCTCACCCGCGGGCGACAGCTTCTGCGACGCCTCGAAGGCCGCCTGCTCGAGCCGCGTCGTGGCCTCGTCGGTCACGGTCGCCGGCGTGCCGTCGGGAAACACCACCTTCGCAACCAATCGGCTCGCATCGATCTTGGGAAAGAGCTGAAAGGGCGTGATCCCGCTGCGGACGATGCCGAAGGCGGCGAGCAGGACAGCGAGGGCAGCCGCCAGCGTCGAAAGCCGATTGTCGAGACAGAGGTCGAGGAATGGCGAATACACCGACTTGACGAACCACTTCAGCCCCTGGTCGCAGGCCCGCTGCAGCCAGGCCACCACGACCAAGAGCGGCCGCAGCGGATAAAGCACGATGCCGATGATCGTGAACACGAGATTCCTCTCGTGGGCGAGGTGCCCGGGCAGCACCAGCGTCGATTCCGCCAGCGACATCATCAGCGTCGAGATGAAGGCAAAGGGCATCACGGCGATGAACTTCCCCATCACCCCCGACACGAAGCAGAGCGGCAGGAACGTGATCACCGTCGTGAGCACGCTCGAGATGACGCTCGGAATCACCTCGACCGTGCCGTCGATCGCGGCAGCCGTCAGGCTCTTGCCCATCCGGCGATGGCGATCGACGTTGTCGCTCACCACGATCGCATCATCGACGACGATGCCGATCGCCATCAAAAACGCGAACATCGAGAGCATGTTGAGCGTCTGGTCGGTGCCATACATCAGGGCCCCGGTGCCGAGCATCGAGAACGGGATCCCCATCGCCACCCAGAAGGCGATCTTGAGGTCGAGGAACAGCGAGAGCATGACGAACACGATCACGAGCCCCTGCAGGCCGTTCTCGATCAGCATCCGCAGCCGGTCCTGCACGTCGATCGACTGATCGGCCCAGACCGTGAGTTCGTAGCCAGGAGGCAGTTTCGCATCGGCGATGTACTGCTTCACAGCGGCCACCATCGCCAGCAGGTCTTCCCCCGAACTGCGATCGATCGACACCACCATGCCCGCCCGGCCATTGATGCGATTGGTGGAGGCCACGTCGGCGAACTCGTCGCGGACGGTTCCCAGATCGCCCACGGTGAGCACCAGCCCGTCCGGAAGCGTCACGAGCGGGAGCTTCGCGATCTCGGTCCCCACGTACCGCTTGTTCTTGCCACGGAGCAGGATTTCGCCGCTCTCGCTGCGAATCGTGCCCCCGGGCAGCTCGAGATTCTCCCGGCGGACGATCTCCGCCACCTTCTGCAGCGAGAGCCCGTACTTCCGCAGCGTCTTCTCGGAAATCTCGATGTCGATCTGGTAGTCCTTCGCCCCCTGCAGGTTGGCGGCCGACACCGCCGGGAGCGCAAGGAGATCGTCGCGGACAAGCTCCGCCACGTCGCGCAGCTCGAGTTCCGACACCTCTTCGCCCTCACCTGCATCGGGCGCCAGAATGCCTACCTTGATCGCCGGCGTGCGGAGCGTGACCTGCTCGACCTTGGGATCCTCGGCCAATTCCGGCATGCTCGGAATCCGCTCCACCTCCGAGCGGATCTCCCCGAGCGTCTTCTGCACGTCCTTGATGCTGTCCTGCAGCTCGAACACGCAGTAGCCCATGCCTTCCTGGGCCACGCTCGTGATCTTCTTGATGCCCGCGACGCTCCGGCAGGCCTCCTCGATCTTCTGGCAGATGCCCTCCTCGACCTCGTCGGGCGTGGCCCCCGGATAGGGCACCGTGACGAGCACGATCTCCAGGTCGAACTCGGGGAATACCTCCCGCCGCATCGACGCAAAGGCCATGCCGCCCACGAGCAACAGGGCGATCACCAGC
Source organism: bacterium (assembly GCA_029978085.1). GTDB lineage: Bacteria > Planctomycetota > Planctomycetia > Pirellulales > UBA1268 > QWPN01. Next base: position 3,429 of record JAPOJV010000024.1, on the reverse strand, counting down.
GTGTTCATCGCCGGCATGTTGCGGACGGTCCAGGAAACGATCGTCCTCACGTCGCGTCCTTCCCTTCCGTCGTCGCCGCCGACTTCGTCTCGCTGGCCCCCGGCTCGACGATCGCCATCCCGGCCCGTGGATTCGAGAGCTGGCTCGTCACCACGCGGTCGCCGGGGAGCAGCCCCGACGTAGCCGACTCGAACACGATCCGTCCGTCGCTGGACTGAACCGGCTGCGGCCGCGCCCCCAGGAGCTTTCCGTCACGCATCACCCACACGTCGCCGCTGGGCCGCTGGGCATCCGCAGGAATCGAAACCAGCTCGTCCGGCGTATCGACATGCACCCGGACCTGCACGAACATGCCGCGGAGCAGCGACCGCGGCGATCCGGGAGGCAGCTGCGGCATCCGGGCTCCGTAGCGGTCGATGGCCTTTACGCCGCGTGGCTCCTTCACCAGCACGCGGCAGGGAAGCGTGCGGGTCTTTTCGTCCAGGCCACGGCCCTCCTGCCGGGAGAGCGTGCCGTCCCACTCGTAGGCTGCGTCGCCGATCGAGTAGACGACCGTCACCGGGGTGTCGAGCTCCGCATGGGCGGACTCCCCCCCGCCATCCCCCTCGGGCCGCGATCGCCAGATCCGGGCCACGTCATCCATCTCCAGGCTCGTGCGGACCTCTGCGGCGGCCGTATCCTCGATCGTCACCAGCGGCGTCCCCTTCGACACGAAGGAGTCCTGCTCGACCTTGTCTTCCACGATGATGCCGTCCGCCGGCGCGACGATCCGCGTGCGGGCCAGGTCGAGCTTCGCCTTCTCCAAGAGCGTCGACGACAGGGACTCCGCCTCCTCGAGCCGAATCCTCCGCTTGGCGAGCACCCGCTTCTGTCCCTCGAGCGAGGTCAACGCGTTGGCGGCCGTGAGCTCGTCCCGCAGGGCACGGTCGTGCTCCGATTCCGTCACGATCTTGCCCGCCTTGAGTCCCTCGAGCCGCTTCGCCTCCCGCCGGGCCAGCTCGACCTGCCGCTTGGCGAGGTCGATCGCCTCGGCGTTTTGAGCCAGCTCGGCGTCGCACTCCTCGATCGCCAAGGCCGACTGTTTCACCTCGCGGCCCAGTCGCTCGACGTCGAGCTCGTAGTCGCGGGGGTCGATTTCGAAGAGGAGTGTGCCCGCCTTGACGAATTGCCCTTCGTTGCAGGCCGGCGTCTTGAGCTTCACACGACCGGGCACCTCGGCCGCGAGCGTCACCTCGCGGAGCGGCACCACGACGCCGTCGGCCTCGATCGACAGCCCACCGCTCACCCGCTCGACCTCGGCGGTCCGCACGGGCACGGCGACGACGGCCTCGGCCTCCTTGCGGGCGGGGGGCGGCTGGCTGCCCATCAGCAGAAACACCGCGATCCCGCCGCCGAGGATCACCAGCGGCAGCACCCAGCCGAGCACCGAGCGAATGACGTTCATGTAAGAGAATCCTTTCGCGTGGACCGGGCCGGAGACGGTGTGCCGAGTGGTGACACCACGCCGAGTGCGGCCAGGGCGTAGGCGGTGACGTGGTCGGCGAGGGCCGCGGGCGAGTGGAGCGTGCCAATCTCCGACTGGGGCACGAGCATGCCCACGACCTGACCGGCAGCGCGGTAGAGGAAGCACTGTCCGACGATGCTCATGCCCACGCGCCGCAGCTCGGGCTCCCCGAGCCGGTCGCCGGTCAGTTCGCGGAGCACGGAGACGAGCACCGCGAAGTGGGGCCGGATGTAGTCTTCGACGAGCTCGCGACAGGCCTCCGTGGGCTGGAGCACCTCCCGCATCATGAGCCGCACCTGCCAGGGAGGCTGGCCGAGGCCGAGCATCCGCTCCAGCATGTTCGCCACGAAGTCGTGCAGCTTCTGTTCCGGACGCGTGCCCGGCTGCCATTCGGGCAGCGGCACCTGCCGCACCCGGTCTTGGTGGGCGTGCTTCACGCTCTCGATGTAGAGCCGCTGCTTGTCACCGAAGTAGTAGTTGACCGCCGCGACGTTGACGCCGGCTGCCAGGCAGATGTCCCGAATCGTGGCGGCGTCGTACCCGTGCTCGGCGAACTCGCGGCCGGCCGCCGAGAGAATCCGCTCCCGCGGGTCTTCGGCCCCGGCGGGCGGGGACTGACGGGCATGTCGGGCAACAACCACAGGGGCCTCGGGAAATCACTGCAGACCGGACGTTTCAAACGCCTGTTTGAATCAAGTGTATACGCTGTACTCGCCTGAGGGAGAGCAGTTTCCCCAAAACGGCCGTGAGGGGTTGCCCACGCCCCGGGAGCCGGCGTTGCTGACCAGCGTAGGCAGGATGCCGGAGCGCAGTCAGCATCGAGCGAGCGGAGGGCATGGATGCCCGAAGCGAGCGTCCGGCGACGGGGCGTGGGCAACCCCGAACCCACGCCACAGGAGGTCGCCCCGCGGGATGAATAGAAGGGTCTGCGGTGTTCACACCGCGGGCCGCACACGGAGTGTGCGGACTACGGGCGGAGCGCGCGGACTAAGGGCGGAGTGTTCCGCTTACGGCTGCGAACGCGAGTCCGCCAGGATGGCCTCGGCGCAGAGCCGGCCGCTGGCCAGGGCGCCGTTGATCGAGGCGGAGTGGCAGTGGTCGCCGCAGACCCAGAGCCCGGGAGCGACCCGCGGCGCGACCGGCCGACTGCGGCGGGCGGCGGGCGACTCGTCCGGCAAGGCATGCGGCACGTTGACGGTCGTCAGATGCGTCCACTCCCGGACCGCCTGGCCACACCAGCCGGCCGCCTGCCTCTGGACGGCCGCGACGAGCTCGGCCCCCGCGGCTGGACAGTCACTCCGAATCGACGCATAGACCAGGCTGCGGCCCGGCGGGGCATAGCCGGCGACGATGTCGGAGGGCACCGTGAGATTGTCGATCGGACCATCGGCCGCGGCGTTGACCAGCAGCACGCGACCGGGGAGCGGCGACTGCGGAGCGGCAAAGGCCATCAGTCGGGTGGGCTTCCACTGGCGCGAGGCGGCCGCACCTCCCTCCTGGCCCGGCAGCAACGCCCCGACGGCGGCCGCGTCGGTCGCCACGACGACCTGTGCGGCTGAAAGCTCGCTGCCATCATCCAGGATCACGCGGCCTGGCTCGACCCGCCGCACCCGCATGCCGAGCCGGATCGCATCGGCCGGCAGCCCCGCGGCGAGCTGCCGCGGAATCGCATCCATGCCACCGCGGGGCAGGCAGGCCTGGCCCAGCGAGAACATCGCGAAGTCGAAGAGCAGCACCGGGGCCGCCGTGTCGAGTGCTCGCTCCAGGAACACGCCACCGAAAAATGGCACGAAGAACCGCTGGATGAACTGCGGCGAGAATCCGCGGGCGGCAAGTTCCTCGCGGGCCGTGCGTTCGACCGCGCCAGTGACCGCACCGGGATCGAGCCGCCCCGCGCGGAAGTCGCGAATCACCTGGCCGCGCAG
>JAPOJV010000088.1 GCA_029978085.1 bacterium | reverse complement strand
TGATGAACTCATCCCGCTGTCGGCGTCGCTCATGCCAGCGGGCATCGAGAAGCTGCTCTCCCCCGTGGAGATCCGCTACCTGATGGGCTACTTGCTCTCCGAGCGCCCGTAGAAAAAAGGTGGTAGGAACCTTTTTCCAAGCGGTTGACGTCGATCTTTCCTCCGGGATAGGATCGTAATGACCATGTTGGTCATCTTAAGCGTATCCGCCATTGGAGTCGGTCATGAAACGGGTTCAGATCGCCGAGGCCAAGGCACACCTTTCCGCACTCGTGGAGCGGGTCGAAGCCGGGGAGGAGATTGTGATCACGCGGCGAAGCAAGCCGGTGGCCCGGCTCGTGCCTGAGCCACAAACGACGCGTGCCGCGGTCGATGTGTTCCGAGCAGCGTGGACGCTCGGCGGTCTTGATCTGCCGCAGATCGTGGAGCTTCCGCTCGACGACGTCGATTTGGATCGATGAGATGCCGTTTCTCCTCGATACGAACATCCTGATCGCCATGAGCAAGCAACGGCCCGGGCTTGCCGAGCGACTGGAGGGCGTTCCCGCCGCGGCGGTCATCCTCTCTTCGGTCGTGGTCGCCGAGATCGAATATGGGATCGCAAAAAGCGGCCGCCGGCAGCACAACCGACGGGTGTTCGACATCCTGCTGGCCGGATTTCAAGTCCTCCCCTTCGATGCTGCCGCCGCGCGACTGTACGGCCCGATCCGGGCCGACCTCGAAAAGCGCGGCCGGCTGATCGGCCCCTACGACCTCATGATCGCCGCCCACGCCCGGTCGGTCGAGGCCGTGCTGGTGACCGACAACACCAACGAATTCGGCCGCGTCGCAGGATTGCGAATCGAAAACTGGCTCGCGGCCATGTGAGCGTCCCGAAGATGAAAAAGGTGTCAAAAACCTTGTTCGGCTTTAGCGGCACACGGTGAGGAAGTGGTCTTCCTCCTGAATCACGAATGACTTGAACGCCCTTGGTAGACGTGGCCGGCGCCTCGGCTGTGCCGATGGGCGTGCCACCGCTGCGTGCATCAAGAAAAAGGTTCCTGCCACCTTTTTTGCTTCTCACGGCGCCCAGGAGATTGCGCCCTCGAGGCCGCGGCAGAAGGCGGCCAGGAGGTCAGCGGCCCGGTCGGCGTCGTCGAGGCTGATCATCTCGACCGCCGAGTGCATATAGCGGTTGGCAACGCTCACGAGCCCGGTGGCCACGCCCGACCGGGTCGTCTGCAGCACGTTGGCGTCGTTGGGTACCGCCCGGCCGCTGGCCCCCAGCTGCACGGGAATCTGTGTGGCCTGGGCCGCCGCCAGGAGCCGGTCCACCACGTGGGGATTCATGTTCGGTCCGCGATAGACCACCGGTCCCTTGCCGAGGGCCACGTCCCCCTCCGACTTTTTGTCGATTGTGGGGCAATCCGTCGCGTGGGTGACGTCAACGGCGATCGCGACCTGGGGGTCGATGGCGTGGCAGCTCGTCTGGGCTCCCCGCAGGCCGATCTCCTCCTGCACGGTGCTGACGACGTAGAGCGCGCAGGGCAGGGGACCGGCGGCGGCCGCCCGCCGAAACGCCTCGAGCACGACCCACAGCCCGACCTTGTCGTCCATGGCGACGGAGCAGGCCCGATCGTTCCGCAGCTGCTGCACCTTGAGTTCGAGCGTCACGGGATCGCCGACGCGGACCACCGACTCGCAGTCGGCCTTGTCCTTCGCGCCGATGTCGATCCAGAGATCCTTCATCTTCGGCACCTGCTTCCGCTCTTCGTCGGTAAGCAGATGAATCGGCTTCCGCGACATCACGCCCGGCACCGGCCCGGAGGCGGTCCAGATCGTCACGCGGGCCCCGACGAGTTGGATGGGATCCCAGCCGCCGATCGGCTGCACGGAGATGAAGCCGTCGCCATCCACGTATTGCACGATCAGCCCGATCTGGTCGCAGTGGCCGGCGAGCATCATTCGTGTCGGGGCGGCGACGTTCTTCCCCCCGATCACGTTGCCGTGGGAATCGGTCGTGATCGTGTCGGCACAGGCCGAAAGGTAGTCGCGGACGACTTTCTGGATGGGCTGCTCGTAGCCCGACGGGCTCGGCGTTTCGAGGAGACGGACCAAGAAGTCACGGGCGGCGGCGTCCAAGGCGGTGGCTCCGGGGTGGGTGAACTCGACCGAGGTTGTACCCCAAATAGATGAAACGGGATCCCCCGGCTTCCGCCTGGGGGCTTCTATGAATCACGCGAGGCGGTACGAGGCGGCCAGGTGTTCGAAGGCGCGGGCTGAGGCGGAGGCGTCGAAGCCGGGGCCGAGTTCCTCGGCCAGGATCGCGGCGACGGGCCCTGCGGCGGTGGCGGTCTGGGCCGCGTCGCGAAACAGCCAGCGGGAGCGGCGGGCCAGCACGTCTTCGACCGAGCGGGCGGATTCATACCGGGCGGCGAACCGCACCATCGCTTCGGTGAGGCCGGGCAGCAGGGCACGATCAGCGCCGGGGAGCGAGGCGACGACCGCGGCCTCACTGCCATACAGATCGAGCCCCGGCGGTGCGGTGAGCGAACTGGGGCTGCCGGTGTCTGTCGCGCCGACGAGCCGCAGCGTTCGCGTGACGCCGGCGGGCCGCGTGGGCATGAGGCCAAAGGTCATGCATGTGGCCAGCACGTCCTCCGCCATCGCGCGATACGTGGTCCACTTGCCCCCTGTCACGGTCACCAGCCCGCGTGGCGATACGATGACGACGTGCTCCCGCGAGATTGTCTTTGTCTCGGAACCGCCGCGGGGCGGTCGCACGAGTGGCCGCAGGCCGGCCCAGGCGGAGCGAACGTCGGCCCGCGTGGGCTGCCGGGCGAGGAGGCGGCCGGCCTCCCGCAGGATGAACGCGACCTCTTCCTCCAGGGGCCGTGGCTCGAGTGGATGGTCGGCCCGGGGCGTGTCGGTGGTGCCGAGAATCACCGAGCCCTCCCAAGGCACGGCGAACAGCACGCGGCCGTCGGCGGTCTTCGGCACCAGCAGCGCGGCGTCGCCCGGCAGGAAGGAACGGTCGACCACGAGATGTGCACCCTGACTCGGCGTGACCATGCCTGCTGCGGCCGGGTCGTCGAGCCGACGAAGTTCATCTCCCCATACGCCCGTCGCATTGACCACGCACCCGGCCCGCACGGCGAATCGTCGCGACGTCTCCCGGTCCTCGACCTCCACGCCCGCGATCCGGCCGCCGTCGCCAGTCACGAAGCCGGCGACGCGACAATAGTTGAGGGCGATGCCACCCTCCCGAATCGCCGTGCGGGCGAGCGCGACAGCCAGCCGCGCATCGTCGAACTGGGCATCCTGATACCCGACGCCGCCGACGAGGCCGTCGGGCTGCACGCCGGGCAGCGTGTCGAGCACGGCCTTCCGCGAGAGGAGCCGCGTTCGTCCGAGACTCGCCCTCCCGGCGAGCGCGTCATACAACCGCAGGCCCGCGGCGTAGAACCAGCGATCCCACAGCCGGCCGCGCCAGCCATACGCCGGGATCACGAACGGCAGCGGCTGTGCGAGATGTGGTGCATTGGCCAGAAGGATCGCCCGCTCACGCAGCGCCTCACGGACGAGCGTGACGTTGCCCTGGGCCAGATACCGCACTCCGCCGTGCACGAGTTTGGTGGCCCGGCTCGACGTGCCCTTCGCGAAGTCTTCGGCCTCGAACAGTGCCACCGACAGGCCACGGGCCGCGGCATCGACCGCCACGCCGAGGCCAGTCGCCCCGCCGCCGATCACGACGAGATCGAACGTCGGCTCGCCCTCGAATCGAGCGAGCAGTTCGGCACGCGAGGGTTGCGGGGTGGCGGGAGGCATGAGGGGGTCAGCATACGGTGCCCGAGGTGGAGTCGGAGCCGGTCTATCCCGTTGCTGAGCAACGGGCCTACAAGCCCGCATAACCGCTACGACCCGAACGCGGGCCCGTCTGCTTCCGGCTGTGAGCTAGGCTCGGTAGGATCGATTGTTTCGCAAGGAGTGAGTTGATTCATGGCAGAACCAGTGCGGGTCGGCGTGGTCGGTCTGGGCACCGTCGGCTCGGGTGTCGTGCGGCTGCTCGTCGAGTCGGCCGACCACATCACCCGCCACGCCGGGCGGCCGATCGTCGTCGAGCGGGCCGTCTGCCGCGACGTCGGCAAAGATCGCGGGATCAAGCTCGCTGCCGACCGCATCTCCACCGATATTCGCACTGTCTCCCAGGATCCGTCGATCTCCGTCGCAGCGCTGCTCGTAGGCGGCCTCGAACCCGCCCGGTCGATGATGGTGGAGCTGCTGGAGAACGGCAAGGACGTCGTCACGGCGAACAAGGCGCTGCTCGCCGAGCATGGGCCGGAGCTCTTTGAACTGGCGCGGAAAAAGGGCCGGTCGATCGCCTTCGAGGCCGCCGTCGCCGGTGGCATTCCGATCGTGGCCGCGATCGGTGAGTGCCTCGCCGCCAACCGCATCGAGCGAATCCGTGGCATCCTCAACGGCACGAGCAACTTCATCCTCTCGAAGATGGAGGAGGATGGCGCCGATTATGCCGACGTGCTCAAGCTCGCCCAGGCGAAGGGCTATGCCGAGGCCGATCCGGCGATGGACGTCGACGGCACCGACGCCACGCAGAAGCTTGCGATCCTCGCCCACCTCGCGTTCGGCGTCTGGGTGCCGTGGGCTGAGATTCCGCGAACCGGCATCGAAGGCATCGACCAAGGGCTGATGACCTACGCCTCCGAGCTGGGCTATCGGATTCGGCTGGTCGCACGAGCCAGCCGCAGCGACGGCGAACTTGCGATGAAGGTGGCCCCCGCACTCGTGAAGATCGGTACGCCCCTCGCCGAGACCCGCGGCGCGTACAACGCCGTGAGCCTCGTCGGCGATGCCGTGGGCCGGATGTTCTTCCACGGCCTGGGCGCCGGGCAGATGCCCACCGCTTCGGCCGTCGTTGCCGACATCATCGACACGGTCGTCGGCCGGGCCGCGATCACGTTCCGCACCACGGGCGTGCTCGATGCCGAGAGTCCGGCGGCCCGGATCGACACAGCCGACCTGCATGAGCGGCACTTCCTGCGGGTGACGGCCAGCGATCGCCCCGGCGTGCTCTCACGGATCACGGGCATCCTCGGCGAGCACCGCATCTCGATCGCGTCGGTGATCCAGCATGAGCCCTCGGAGGCCGCCGGCGGCGCCGTGCCGCTCGTGATCATGACCCACGCCTGTGGGGCCAACGCCATGAAAAAGGCCGTCGCCCACATCGACGCCTCCGACGTCGTTTCCGCCCCGAGCGTCTGCCTCAGCGTCCTCGAAGAGTGATTCCATGAAATACGTCGTCATCATTCCCGACGGTGCAGCCGACGCGCCGCAGCCCTCGCTCGGTGGCAAGACGCCGTTCCAGGCGGCCCGCACGCCCGCGCTCGATGCCCTCGCCGCCCGCGGCCGCGTGGGCGAGACGAATCACGTGCCCGATGCCCTGCCGCCGGGCTCCGAAGTGGCCTGCATGAGCCTGATGGGCTACGACCCGCTCGTGTACTTCACCGGCCGGGCACCGCTCGAGGCCGCCGCCCAGGGCATCGCGCTCGGGCCCCACGACTGGGCCGTCCGCTGTAACCTCGTCACGATCACCAACCAGACGATGGAGGACTTCACGGCGGGGCATGTCTCGACCGAGGAGGCGACGGCGCTCCTGCAGGCCGCCCAGCGGGGGCTGGCAGCCGACTTTCCCGAACTGGCGGCCGCCTGGCAGTTCATGCCGGGCGTGAGCTACCGCAACCTGCTCATCTATCGCGGCACCGGCGTGGCAGCTCCCTTCGATGGCACGCTCCGTGCCACGCCGCCGCACGACCTCATGGACCAGTCGGTGGCCGACGCGTTTCCGCGGGGCACGGGCAGTCGGCTGCTCGCCGAGATCATGGCGCGAAGCGCCGCATGGCTCGCGGGGCATCCAGTCAATCAGGCCCGGATCGCGGCTGGAAAGCGGCCCGCGACGCACGTGTGGCTGTGGGGCGTGGGCCGAGCGCCGGCGATGGAGCCGTTCACGAAGAAATATGGCCGCAGCGGCACGATGATCACGGCCGTCGATCTGCTCCGCGGGCTGGCCTCGCTCGCGGGCTGGAAGCGGCTGGAGGTGCCCGGAGCCACCGGGTATCTCGACACCGACTACGCCGCCAAGGGCCGCTATGCGATCGACGAGCTGTCGCGCAGCGACCTCGTGTGTGTGCACGTGGAAGCTCCCGACGAGGCGAGCCACGAGGGCAACGCAGCCGAGAAGGTGAAGGCGATCGAGGAGATCGACGCGAAGATCGTGGGGCCGATCGCGGCCTACCTCGAGGCACAGGGGCCCCACCGGATCCTGGTCTGCCCCGATCACCCGACGTTCATTTCGACGAAGACGCATTCCCGCGGCGCCGTCCCCTTCGTGATGGCGGGCGAGGGCATCGCACACTCCGGGCAACGGACCTACGACGAACTCGCGGCCGCGGCGGCCGGCGACCCGATCCTGCCCGGCTGGAAACTGATGGGCACCTTTCTGGGAGGCTGACAGCGACGATGGCACTGGTCGTTCAAAAATTCGGCGGCACGAGCGTGGCGGATGCGGCGAAGATCAAGGCGGCCGCCGCCAAGGCGATCGCGCGACACGCGGCCGGCGACAAGGTCGTCGTCGTGGTGAGCGCGATGGGCCACCAGACCGACATCCTCGTCGATCTCGCCAAGCAGATCACCGACCGCCCGAGTGCCCGCGAGATGGACATGCTCCTGTCCACGGGCGAGCAGGTGAGCGTGGCCTTGTTCGCGATGGCGATCCAGGCGGCCGGCCACAAGGCGGTCAGCCTCACCGGCGCCCAGATCGGGATCCGCACCGACTCCACCCATACGAAGGCCCGCATCCGCTCGATCTCCACCGACCACGTCAACGCGCTGCTCGACTCGGGCGCGATCGTGATCGCCGCCGGCTTCCAGGGCATCGATCAGAACGGCAACATCACGACGCTCGGCCGCGGCGGCTCCGATACCACGGCCGTGGCGCTGGCCGCCGTGCTGGGCGCCGACGTCTGCGAAATCTACACGGACGTCGACGGCGTCTACACCACCGATCCGCGGGTCCTTTCCGAGGCCAGCCGACTCCCGTCGATCAGCTACGACGAGATGCTGGAGCTGGCGAGTCTGGGCGCCGGCGTGATGCACTCGCGGTCGATCGAGTTCGCGAAGAAGTTCGGCGTGAAGGTGCTCGTGCGGTCGAGCTTCAAGGACGTTCCCGGCACGCTGATCTTGGCGGCCGACGAGGCCGCCGCCCGAGCCGCCAGCGGCGTGGCCCTCGCCAAGGACGAGGCCCGGATCACGCTGGAAAACGTGCCCGACCAGCCGGGCTCGAGCCACGCGCTCTTCTCCGAGCTGGCCGCCTCCGGCATCGCGGTCGACATGATCGTGCAGAACGTGGGGCAGGGGGGCCGGGCCGATATCTCATTCACCGTGCCCGAAGACGACCTCGCCGAGGCGCTCGAGCGTGCCGAGGCGGTGGCCAAGCGGATCGGCGCCGAGGGCGTGTCGCACGACCATAACGTGGCCAAGGTGTCGGTGGTCGGCGTCGGCATGGCCCAGGCGGAAGGCGTGGCCGGACGGATGTTCACGGCCCTGTCCAAGGAGAAGATCAACGTTCACATGATCACCACGAGCGAGATCAAGATTTCGGCGCTCGTGGACCGCAAGGATGGACCGGCAGCAGTCAAGGCGGTGCACAAGGCGTTCGGTCTCGACGTCGCGGCGACGGAGCCGGCGCATGCCGTAGCCGGCGGGCCACTCGCGAAGTCGAGTCCGCTGGAGGTCGTGCGGCGGCTGGAGGGCATGGAAGACCTCGCGATCGAGGACTGCCTGCTCGACTCGTCGCAGGCGCTCGTCACGTTCACCGATCTCCCAGATACCCCGGGCGTGGCCGCGGACGTATTCGAGGAACTGGGTAAGGCCGGCCTCAACGTCGACATGATCGTGCAGAGCCATCCGCGGAACGGGCGGGCGGAGATTTCGTTCACGGTGCCGGCGGGGAGCCGCGATGTGGCCACGCAGGCCGCCGAGAAGATCGCCGCGGCCCGCGGGGCGAAGGTGGCCGACGTACCGCACGTGGCGAAGCTCTCGATCACGGGCGTGGGCATCCGTAGCCATGCGGGTGTCGCCGACCGGCTTTTCAAGCCGCTCGCGGAGGAAGGGGTCAACATCGATCTCGTGAGCACGAGCGAGGTGCGGCTCAACGTGATCGTGGCCGCCGAGCACGGCCAGAAGTCGTTGAAGGTGCTTCGCAAGGCGTTCGGGGTGTAGGCCGTGTCACAACCCCGTAGTCCACATGCTCCGCATGTGGCCCACGGTACGATCACCGCAGGCCCGAGCTATCTGCGTAATCCGCACGCCTCTGGCCGAATAGCCGGCCCCTCGGCCTTCACTCCTCCAACCGCACACGGAGTGTGCGGACTACGGGTGCGGGCCCCACATTTGCAATCTGCCACCCCCTAATTAGCGTTGCCCGTATCCCGGGAGGCGCATCACGAGCCGGCCGGGATGGGCTGGCGGATGTTCCGGCAGTCCCCCTCCTCGTGTTCTCGGAGACTGCACATGGTTCGGATGCTCGCGTGGTCGCTCCTCTCGGCCGCGGTGTTCATGGCTTCGGCCGGCGACTGCCTCGCAAAGGGCCTGTTTTCCCGGCCCGCTCAGGGCAGCGTGGCCTCTTTCAATCGTTCCGGCGGCGGCCTGTTCGCCCGCCTCAACAAGCCGCTGGTGCCCGGCATGCCGGTGGCCCCCGGCCTGCCCACCGCCAGCCCGCTCGGTCTGATCGCGCCGCGGCTCAGCAATGCCGCGTCGATCTTCCAGTTCGGTGGCATGCGGACGCAGGCCGGCCGCCTGGCCGCCCTCGGCGTGCTCTCGCCGCGGATCAGCCCGGTCGTGGCGATGGTCCGGAAGCCCCCTGTCACGCGGCAGGCCAAGATGATGTATGGCCTCACGATCCTGTCGCCCCGGGCGGCCGTGCTCGTGGGCATGCTGCAGGGCTTCCGCAACATGCCAGCCTCCTTTGCCGGGCGTGCCCCGGCTGTCGTGCGCTGATCTCCGCACGCGTGGTGCCAGGCCACGGACGGCCTGGACCGCGAGGCGGTACCATGGTGCGGGTCTGACCCTTCCTCCCGCGCTGAGTGGCCATGGAACGGCATGCCACGGAATCACCCAAGCCGGCCTCTGAGCCGATCGACGCATCGCGGTTCGGGGCCGCCGGCCTGACGGGCTTCCTCCGGCCCGAGAGCACGATCGACGCCGCGGAACTTGCCGTAGGCACCCGCCTCGGCGATGTGACGATCGTGTCGCTCATTGCTGAAGGGGGCATGGGCCGCGTCTACGAAGGCCTCCAGGGCCACCCCTGCCGCACTGTTGCGGTGAAGGTGATCCGGCCGGGACTGCTGTCGCCGGCCGCAGTGAAGCGATTCGAGCACGAGGCCCATATCCTCGGCCGGCTCACGCACCCGGGCATTGCGCGGATCTATTCTGCGGGCGTGCATGACCACCGCGGCTGTCCGCTGCCGTATTTCGTGATGGAGCACGTGGACGCCGGCCGGCCGATCACGGCCTATGCTGCCGACCGCAGTCTCTCGATTCGAGACCGCGTGCAGGTGTTTCGGGATGCCTGCGCCGCCGTCGCCCACGGCCACCAGCGGGGCGTGATCCACCGCGACCTCAAGCCGGGCAACATCCTCGTCGACGTGACCGGCCAGCCGAAGGTGATCGACTTCGGTGTCGCCCGCAGCACCGACGGCGACGTCGCTCTCACGACGCTCCACACGGATGCGGGCGCCTTCGTGGGCACGCTCCAGTACATGTGCCCGGAGCAGTTCGACGGCTCGGCGGATGAACTCGACGTGCGGGCCGATGTCTATGCCCTGGGCGTCGTGCTCTACGAACTGCTGACGGGCCGACTGCCCTACGATCTGCGACGGCGAGCGGTCTACGAGGCGGCCCGCGTCGTCAAGGAGAGCGATCCCGCGTCGCTCTCCACGATCGATCGGCATCTCCGCGGCGACCTCGACACGATCGTGGGCACCTGCCTGGAGAAGGATCGGACGCGGCGGTATTCGAGCGCTGCTGAACTGGAAGCCGACCTCGGTCGGCACCTCCGCGGCGAGCCGATCATGGCCCGCGCGCCGGGGCTCGGCGACTCGCTCATGCGGCTCGCCCGCCGGCATCGTGTCGCGGCTATCGCCGCAGCCAGCATCGCAGCAGCGCTGATGGCTACGACCGCAGGCATCTCCGTGTATGCGGTCCGCGCTGAGCGCGAACGCCGGATCGCCGTCGGTGAACGGGAGCGGGCCGACACCGCGAGCCGGGAGGCGACCGAGCAGCTGTATGTGGCCAATCTGCGGTCGCTCTACGGCTACGTCGAGAACCGTAACACGCGGCTCGGACGGCCGCTCTTGGCCGACACGCTGGCGATCGCGGGCGCACCACCGCCGCTGGAGCTTCAGGTGTTGGCCGGGGCCTTCGACGATGCGCTCGCCGTGCTCCAGCCGGCTACATCGCCCGTGACCGGTCTGGCCTACAGTGCCGACGGTGGGACGCTCGCCGTGCTCACAGCGCTACGGCCAGGCCCGCCACCGCCACCGCCAACAGCCAAGCGTCCGCACAGCCGAGCCGACAGAAAGAGCCAGCCGGCGTTCTTTCTGGGCTCGGCATCCGTCGATCGCGGCAAGCCACGTTCGCTGACGCTCTACGACACTGACCGGCACGAGCAGATTGACGGCCAAGCCGACACCGCATCCTGGCTCGAGGCGTGGCTTGTCTTCCAGGGAGCGACACTGCCGGGGATGGCGGATGCCGACGCCGGCGATGAGATCCTTGCGGCCACACCAGACGGCCGGATGCAGGCCGTGCAACGTGCGGAGGGCCGGCTCTGCATCCAGGCATCGGGGCTCGGCGAGCCGATCGTGCTCGACGACCACCGCGGCCGGGTGAAGGCAGTCGCTTTCAGTGGCGACGGCAGTCGGATCGCGGCGTTGGCTCCGACAGGCACGCTGTCGATCTGGGATGCGACCACCGGCCGGTTCACCGGCCGGTTCAGCCGTTCAGGCGAAGGGATCGAGGCATTCCAGTTCAGCCCCGATGGGAGTCGGATCGCGGCAGTTTTCGACAGGAAGCAACGTCTGGAGGAGGTCGAGATTCATGACACGACGTCTGGCAGCCTCGTGGCGACGATCACCCGTGCTCACGAACTCGGTTCGCCTGGGCTCGGGCAATCGGGCACGCTCGTCGCCTTCAGCCCCGACGGGGCCCGGCTCGTCACGACATCCAACGAACACGATCTGTGGGTGTGGAACACGGCCGATGGCTGCTCTGCCGGCACGCTGCGGGGGCATACGGCCGTCGTCACGGCGCTGGCGTTCAGCCCCGATGGCCGGCAGATCGCGAGCGGCGCGGCGAACGGTGCGGTGCTGCTCTGGAGCGCTGAGTCACTCTCGATGGAACACACCCGTCTCGGCCATGAAACGGCCGTGACGACCCTGGCATTCCACCCGGACGGCGAGACGCTCGCCTCGGGCGAGCATGGCGGTGCCGTGCGGCTCTGGTCGCGATCGGCCGTCGGTCCTCTCGCGACGCTTCCGCATGCCGGGGGCATGACGGCCGTGGCGTTCAGCAACGACGGACTCGTGCTGGCGGTCGCCCCCACTGGCCGCGACGCCGTCGAACTCTGGGATCCGCGGCGGTTGCAGCGGCTCCATGAGTTGCCGCTGGCTGGCCGAACGGTCGCCGCGGTCGCCTTCAGCCCGCGCGGAGATCTTGTCGCCGCCGCATGCAGCCGTGCCGGGGCGGACGGCGACGTGCTCGTATGGGATACCGGAGACGGCCGACTGCTCGCGACGCTCGGCGGACATGCGCGGGGTGCCGACACGGTGGTGTTCAGCGCGGATGGCTCGCTCCTCGTCACGACCTCGGCCGATGACGTAGCGACGGTCTGGGAGCCGCGCACGGGACAGCGGCTGATGGCGGCAGCGGCCGGGCCACAGAGCAACCACTCCAAGCCGGGGGCCGTGTTCGGGCTCGACGGCAGCCGGATGGCATTTCGGAAGCCGGCGATCTTCGACAGTCGCTCGGGCGAGGTGGCGGCACCGCTCCAGCCACAGGGCGCAGTGACGGCTGTCGCGGCCAGCGACGATGGCCGGCTGTTGGCAGCGGGCATGGCGATCGGCGCGGTCTATGTCACGGACTTTGCGACGGGCCGACGGATCGCGAATCTGTTTGGTCATGCCAGCAGCGTGAAGGCACTCGCTTTCAGTCCGGATCGACGCCTGCTGGCATCCGGCTCGCTCGACGGCACGATCCGGCTCTGGGACATCGAGACCGAAACGGAGCTGCTGGTGATTCGCGGCCATGAAGGGAGCGTGGAGACCGTGCGGTTCACGCCCGATGGCCGGCGGCTCGTGAGCAGCTCGGCCGACGGCTCCGTTCGGATCTGGCATGCCGCCCGAGGCCATGAGCTTGCTAGCCTGCCGGGCCAGGCCGACCATCCACGGGCAATCGCCCTGAGTCCAGCCGGCGACCTGCTCGTAACCACATCAGACGACGACGGCACACGGATCTGGGGACTCTCCAACGCCGACGTGGCGGCGGGCCGCCCCGCGCCTCCCCGCCCCCCCCGGCCGGCCCC
>JAPOJV010000010.1 GCA_029978085.1 bacterium | reverse complement strand
CGGACGTAGGTGGCGTGGTGGCGGGCTTCCGATTCGAAGAGGCCGCGGTAGAAGTCGCGGAGTTCCGGGTCGGTCACGTGGTCGCCGAGCAGGGAAAACCGCTCGCAGCTCCGGGCCTCGATCAGTCCCGCCACGAGCAGTCGATCGATGGCGCGATCCGGCTCCTGCCTGCGGATCCGTTCGTGCAACCGCTGGCCGTAGCTGCTCGGGGCGAGCTTGCGAAAAGGGATGCCGCGCCGCTCGAGCAGGTCCAGTACCATCCGGAAATGCTCCAGCTCCTCGTTGACGATCTCCGTCATCTCCCGGGCAAGCTCGACGTGGTCGACATAGGAGAAGAGCAGGTTCATTGCCACGCCCGCCGCCTTCTTCTCGCAGTGGGCGTGGTCGATGAGGATCTCGTCGAGGTGGGCGTCCACCTGGGCGAGCCAGCGGGGTGACGAGGCGGAGTGGAGGCTGAGCATGTGAACGCACGCGAGAAAAAGGTCGACGGGATCAGAGTGTTCATGATACATTTACAGCCATCATGATCGACTTCGATCGCACGAATCGCGGCCCCAGCCGGCCTCCCGAGCGGAACGTGCTCGGCGGCCCGCTCGCCGGTTGCTCCCGCGAGCCGCTCACCGGGTTCTTCCGCGACGGCTGCTGCCGCACCGGCCCCGACGACGTCGGCGTGCACACGGTCTGCGCCGTGATGACGAAGGAGTTTCTCGAGTTCACGGTGCGGGCCGGCAACGATCTCGTCACGCCGCAGCCGCAGTGGGGATTCCCCGGGCTCGTCGTCGGCGACCGCTGGTGCCTGTGCGCAGCGCGATGGCTGGAGGCGGCCCAGGCCGGCAGCCCGCCGCCGGTGGTGCTCGAAGCCACCCACGAGAAGACGCTGGCGATCGTGCCGCTCGCACTGCTGCAGAAGCACGCCGTCCAGGCGGGCTGACGACACTCCCCCGCGCGGACGATTGTGGCCGCGGGGCCCGGAAGTACACTGTTACATCGTGTGATAGTTACTGCGGCCAATCGTGCCGCATCGTCAGGCTCAATAACACCGGAGTTCCAGTCACTGATGGCCGACAAGAAAGATGCCAAGAGCGTCAACAAGTCCGAAGAGATCCGTAAGCTTGCCAAGTCGCTCGAGGCGAAAGGAGAGAAGCCCCGTCCCGTCGTGATCATCGCGGCGCTCAAGAAGCAAGGCGTCGTCGTCTCCTCGCCGCAGGTGAGCATGGTGCTCAAGCGAATGGGCTTTCGGCCGCGGCCGCGGAAGCAGGCTGGGGCGGTCGGCACCGGTGTCAAGGTTCGGGGCGGAGCGATCTCGGTGGACGAACTCCTGGCGGCGAAGAAGCTGGTGGGGCAGTTTGGTGGGGCCGATCGGGCCATGGCGGCGCTCGCGGCGCTCAAGCAGTTCGAGGGCTGATGGGCGGCCTTCCGGCCGTGGTCCGCACACTCCGTGTGCGGGAGTGGGAATGAAGGCCGAGGATCAAGTGGGTGTAGATCAGAGGTCTGCGGACCCTCGGTGGAATAGCGGGGCCTGTGGCCTTCGGGCCGTGGGCCGCACACGGAGTGTGCGGACTACGGGCCCCGCACCTTCGCATCCCTGCGGGGCGGGCGGGGCGTGAGGAGGTATGTGCCGTTGCCTCGAACTGAGTGAGGCCTATTTTTAAAGGGTGTGATTTCGTCGGTGACACGGGAGCGGTGACGCGATGATTCAGGCGGCTGACCCGGAGGTGATCGTGATCGGCGGTGGCCCGGCTGGGGCGACCACGGCCACGCTCCTGGCGGATCACGGGCGAAGGGTGCGGCTGTACGAACGGGAGCGGTTTCCGCGGTACCACGTCGGCGAGTCGCTGATTCCCGAGACGTTCGGCGTGCTCGATCGGCTCGGCATGCTGCCGAAGTTGCGCCGCAGCCCGTTCGTCGAGAAGCGGAGCGTGCAGTTCGTCTCCGAGCAGGGCAGGCTCTCCGAGCCCTTTTACTTCGCCGATTACAAACCGCACGAGAGCTCGCAGACCTGGCAGGTCACCCGCCAGGAGTTCGACCAGATGATGCTCGACAATGCCCGCGAGCATGGCGTCGACGTGCGGGAGGGCGTGCGGGTGCTCGATGTCGTGTTCGAAGGCGACCGGGCCGTCGGCGTGCGGGTGCTCGACGAGACGGGTGCTGAGTCCGTGGTTCAGACGGGCGTCGTCGTCGACGCCGCCGGGCAGAGTGGCATCCTGCTCGATCGGCTCGGCCTCCGCGAATGGGACCCCGTGCTCAAGAAGGCTGCGATCTGGACCTACTGGCGGGGCGCGGTTCGCGACACGGGCCGCGACGCGGGCGCCACGGTCGTCATGCAGACACAGGGCAAGAACGGCTGGTTCTGGTACATCCCGCTCCAGGACGACATCGTCAGTGTCGGCATCGTCGCGCCGTTCGACCATCTGTTCAAGAACCGGGCCACGAAAGACCCCGAGGCGATCTACTTCGAGGAAGTGGCCCGCTGCCCGGGCGTGCAGCCGCGAATCGCCACGGCCGAGCGGTGCGGCCCGTTTCGGATCGCCAAGGAGTATTCCTACCGCTCTCAGCGGATCGCGGGCGACGGCTGGGTGCTCGTGGGCGATGCGTTCGGGTTCCTCGATCCGCTCTATTCCTCGGGCATGTTGCTCGCGCTCGCCAGCGGGGCGATGGCGGCGGATGCGATCGACGATGCGCTCGCTGCAGGCGACACATCGGCCACCCGGCTCGGCTCGTGGGGGCCGACCTACATCGCGGGCCTGGAGCGGGTGCGAAAGCTCGTCTGCGGCTTCTACGACGGCCTCAATTTCGGGCAGCTCGTGCGACGGCATGGCGACCTCAAGCCGCTGATCACCGACGTGCTCATCGGCGACGTGTTCAAGCCCGAGATCGACCGCCTCTGGCCGCCCATGGAGGCGATGCTGGCTGAATCGCAGGGCCAGTTGTAGGCCCGTCACTCCGCGTGGTCCTGTCACGCCGTGACAGGCTGTTCTTTCCGGTCACGGCGTGACCGAGCTACCGCGCGACTACGGTCGCCACTCGAGGCCGAGGATCGAGACGTCGTCGAGCGGGCCCTTCGGCTGGCACCAGGCTTCGACGGCGGCGAGCAGCTTCTCGACGCTCGACGCGAGCGAATCGCTCCGGCTGCCGGCGACGCAGGCGACGAGCGCCTCTTCGCCGTACGGCTCCTGGGCCGCGTCCATCGCCTCCGGCACGCCGTCGGAATAGAGATAGATCCGGTCGCCGGCCGCGAGCTGGAGCGACTGCTGGCCGTATTCGACCTCCGGCACGAACGCGATCGGGAACCCCTCGGCCGGATGAAACTCCGGCGGGCCACCGGCGGCCGGCACCCGCAGCAGGGCCGGATGACCTCCCGACACATAGTCGAGCCGGCCGGTCGGCACATGGAGCACGCCGTAGAGGAGCGTGAAGTAGAGGCCTGAGAACTCGTCGGCCTGGAACAGCCGGTTGAGCTGGGTGGCCACCTCGGCCGGTGGCACGACCAGGATGCCGCCATCGGCGGCCTGCCGCACGAGCAGTGACGAGTCCGACACCTTCGGGGTGAGGAACCGTCCCACGGTCACGGCCATGAGCGACGACGGGACGCCGTGGCCGCTCACGTCGACCACGAACAGGCCCACGTGCTGGTCGTCGAGTGGAAAAATATTGAGGAAGTCGCCGGCGAGGCTCTGGCAGGGGACGTATTTCCAGGCCACGTCGGCTGCGGGGATGGCGACGTCGGCGGCGGGCAACAGCGAACGCTGCACCTTGGCCGCGGCCTCCAGGTCCCGAACCATCTGGGCATTGATCCGCGAGATCTCGGTGTTGAGCGTCGTCAGCTCAGTGTTCGACTTCTGCAGGCCGTCGCGGGCCGCGGCGAGCTGCTGGTTGGCGACGACGAGTTCCTGGTTCTTGGCCACGGCGTTCTCGAACGTCGAGACCAGGAGGTTGAGCACCTGCTGCCGGCCAGCCTGCACGCGGAACTGCTGGCCGGCGAGCGAGACTTCCAGCGTGGCAGCCGACGACGCATCGTCCACGCCGAGCGGCGTCGCGAGCAGGTCGTTCATCCGCGAGAGCAGAAACGTCGGCTCGTAAGGCTTCGTGACGTAATTGTCGGCCCCAGCGTCGAGCCCGCGGATGATGTCGATCGGGTCGGCGAGCGTGGAGAGCAGGATGAAGGGAATGCCCCGCAGCGTCGGATCGGTCTTCACTGCCTTGCAGAACTCGTAGCCGGTCATCACCGGCATCTCGATGTCGGAGATGATGATGTCGGGCCGCCGCTGGCGTGCCAGGCCCAAGGCGTCCGAGCCGTTCTCGGCCCAACGGACGGCATGACCAGCCTCAGTGAGCTTCCGCTCGAGGAACTTCGCCTGCATGCGGCTGTCCTCGGCGATGAGCACGTCCATGCCGTGGGTCGCCTGTCTCAGGTGAACGTCGCCAAGGCCGCCGGGGCGTCCTTGTGGATGCTGAACAGCTTGTCGAGGTTCGTCAGCTTGAAGACCTGGAAGATCTCGGGCCGGATGCCGCACATCCTCAAGCGGCCGTGGCCGGTGGAGATCTTGCGATGCAGCTGGCCGAGCAGGCCGAGCATCGCGCTCGACATGAACTCGACGTTCGAGAAGTCGAGCAGCACATCCGGCCCCGACGCCTTACCGATCAACTGGGCGAGCTCGGCACGGATCTCGTCGAGCACGGTGTCGTCGAGGATCTTCTTGTCCTTGAAGAGCACCATGTGCACGTTGCCCGTCTTGCCGGTCTGAATTCTGCGGAACTGGTCCATGGCTGTGACTGCGGAAGGAGCACGAGCCGCCGCCGCCCCCGAGCGGGGGACCGGCGACGACCTCGACGGACAGGCAGAGTAGCCTCGCGGCGCGGCACGAAGCAACCGTCACTTCTGGCGGTCGAACCGCAGTGGCTTCGCGTGCGTGAGCGTGCGGCGGGCCACGCTCCACCAGCCGGGGCGGTCGAGCGTCATGTAGGGCGAATCCGGCGGAAGCGTGGTCACCAGATGCGCGTGGGCTGCCGCCAGTTGATGGTAGGGCATCGACGGGAAGAGGTGGTGCAGTGCGTGGAAGCGGATCGAGAACGGGAAGAAGAGCAGCGTGAGTGGATCGTTGCGCGTGAAGTTGCAGGAGTCGAGGATGTGCGACTCCATGTCCACGCGGCTACCGTCGCCCTCGAAGTGATGGTCGGCCAGTTGCCGCATCTGATTGAGCATCACGGTCGCCACCGCCAGGGCGTAGAGCTGCGGAATCCGCGTCCAGTCGTTGATGCCCAGGAGCACGAGCGCCGGGATCAGTGCCGCCCGCAGGAAGCAGGGAATCTCGACGGCGAGAATCGCCCGGCGGTCGGCCGCGGTGAGCTTCCGCTCGTAGAGCCGGTTGAACGTGAGTGCCGAGGCGTGGCGAAGCGTCCACTCCCGCAGTCCCGGATGCAGCCACGTGAGCGGAGCGAGGAGAAACCGCAGGAAGACGAGCACTGGAAAGATGACGACGTAGGCCGTGTAGGCGGCGAGGCTCGCAGGGTCGCCTCCGGTCACCACGTTGGCCACATACTCGGGATCCTCCGGCGTGCCGTAGAACCGCTGACTGTGGTGGTCGCGGTGATGTCGCGTGAAAAAGGGGCTGGGCGTGAGCATCATCACGCCCGCCAGCATGTTCCAGGCGGCCTTGAACACGGGCATCTCGTGTTCGCCAAGATGGCAGACTTCGTGGATCAGCGAGCCGAGCCGATACAGCCAGAAGGCTGCCAGTGGAAAGGCGATGAGCTGGCGCCAGGAGCCTGACGGTGCGGCCAGATAGACGCCTGTGGCCGTGTAGGCCGCCACGAGGCTGACGAGGAAGTCAGCCCAATAGCGGAGCGGTGAGACCGCGAAGAAATCGGTGTCGGCGTCGCGGACCGCCTGTCGCACATGGCGAATCCAGGCCACGGAATCGTCGCTGGGCTGCATGCCGTCCACCTCCATGTGGGCCGAGATCGAGTTCACCTCGATTGCAGCAGATAGGGGTGGAAAGCACTACCCCCAGGCAAAAGGCGAGGGGGCCGGACGCGTCGCGTCCGGCCCCCTCTGATTCACAACATGGAAGATGCCGAGCCGGGCTTAGCAGCCGCAGCGACGGCAGCCCTTGCGACGGCAGCCCTTCTTCGAGGAGCCGCAATCGCCACAGGCAGCCGCACCGGCGTCACCGCAGGCACCAGCCGAGCCGCAGGCGCCAGCGTCACCGCAGGCACCGGCGTCACCAGCCGCACCACCACAAGCACCCTCGACGGGCACTTCGACGGCGACGGTCACGCACTTCTGCACGGGCACTTCCTTCGTCACCGTGTGGGGGACGCGGACCGAGTAGCTCTCGGTCTTCGTCTCGGGGACGCAGTCGTACACCGTGACGGAGTACTTCTCTTCCTTCTGCTGCGGGACCATGACCGTGTAGGAAACTTCCTTGGTCATCGTCTCGGGCACGCACTTGGTGACCGTGTACTCGCGAGTCTTCGTCTCGCTCTTGTACTTGGTCACGTTGACCGTGCGGGTCTTCTGCTCCGGCACCATCTTCGTCACGGTGTAGGAACGGGTCCGCTCTTCCGGCACGCAGGTCGTGACGGTGTAGGTGCGGGTCCGCTCTTCCGGACGATACTTGGTGACGTTGACCGTGCGGGTCTTCGTCTCCGGCACGCACTTCGTCACCGTGTAGGTGCGGGTGCGCTCCTCGGACTTGTACTTGGTCACGTTGACCGTGCGGGTCTTCTGCTCCGGCACCATCTTGGTGACGGTGTAGGTGCGAGTCCGCTCTTCCGGCACGCACTTCGTGACGGTGTAGGTACGGGTCCGCTCCTCGGTGCGGCACTTCTGCACCGACACCATCCGGCTGCGCTGCTCCTGACGGCACTTGGTGACCGTGTAGGAGTAGGGCACTTCCTCCGAGACGCACTGGTAGGTCGTGCATGGCACTTCCTTCGTCTCGCACGTCGGAACCCAGACGCGCTTGCAGCAGACCTTCGGGGGGCACGGGCAGCCGCAGGCGTCGGTGCCGCTGGACGGCATCTCAACCTGCTGCGTGGCCCAGTGACCGCCGCGGACCTGCACCGACTTCATGCTCGTCACCGGGACGCGCTTCTGCACGGTCCGGCTGCCGGTCATTTCCTCGGTGTAGGGCACGTTCACCGTGTAGGTCTGCTCGACCTGCTCGGTGTAGGGAACCTGAACCGTGTAGGTCGCAGTCTTCTCTTCCTTCACGGGCACCATCACCGTGTAGGTGGCGGTCTTCTCTTCCTGCACCGGCACCATCACCGTGTAGGTCTGCTCGACCGACTCGGTGTAGGGAACCTGGACCGTGTAGGTCGAGGTCTTCTCCTCGGGCACGGAGGTCATGACCGTGTAGGTCTGCTCGACCGACTCGGTGTAGGGGACCTGAACCGTGTAGGTCGAGGTCTTCTCCTCCTGCTTCGGAACCATGACGGTGTAGGTCGAGGTCTTCTCCTCGCTCACCGGCACCATCACCGTGTAGGTCTGCTCGACCGACTCGGTGTACGGGACCTGGACGGTGTACTCGGCCGTCTTGGTCTCCGTCACGTTCTTGTTGACCGTGTAGTTCACGGTCTTGGTCCGAGTCTCGGGAACCTGCACGGTGACCGTGCGGGTCCGCTCCTCGGTCCGCGGAACGCGCTTGTTGACCGTGTAGGTCCGCTCGCGCGTCTCGGTGGTGTATTCCGTGCTCGTGACCGTCTTCATCTCGGTCACGTACTGCCGCTGATACACCGTCTTGGTGCCGCCGCACGCTGCGCCGGCATCGCCACAACCACCACATGCACCGCCGCTGACGACGGCGCCTTCACAGCCACCTTCGCAGCCGTTGCTGCAGGCGCCGCAGTCCTTCGCCCACGTGCTGGTGCACATGGCGACGACGGCGACGGCCGGCAGGAGGCAAGAAAGAACTTTGCGGATCACGCAAACCTCCAGGGAGAAAAAACAGGAACGAACAGAAAACCGAGCAGGTTGTCTCGAACGCGCCCGAAAACGGTCGGTCGAAGAGACCTTTCTCTTGCGACGACCGAACGCTTCGGCCGCCTGATAAGTTGGATAGATTACGTTGACTTGCACGGCATGCAAGTCGCGGGAGCGCTGAAACCGCCGGATTTCTGGGGAATCGAACGAAATCCCGCGAACGGAGGGGCTTTCCGGCCAGCAAAAACCGCCTTTTGCCCGAGAAAAAATCGGTTCTCCGTCGGACACCTAGTGCTCGGCATGCGGCGGCGGCGGTTCGTGAATCATCGCGGCTGTGAGGCAAACACGATGCCTGAAACCCGTGAGAGCAGCCAGAGCGTGGCCAGCGGGAGCACGATCGTGGAGACCGTGAAATAGATGGCCAGGTTCACGATCGATTCGCCCAACGCCGCGAGCGTGTCATAGAGCCGCTGGGCGCGGTCGCCGATCGCATCGACCGGGTTGTACCGCTCATACCATGGCCTGTCGGCGTCGGCCTTTTCCACCTGCTCGATGCGTGCGGCCGTGTCGGCCACCATGGCCGACGCGGTCTGATAGTTGGACTCGAGGAATCTGTCGGCCACGAGGGAATCGATCCAGCCCGCCGCAGGGATCGCCAGCCGCACGAAGAGCGCGATGCCGAAGAGCCGCCGGCTCCAGGCGAGGCAGGTTGCTCGGGATGGTCCGACGCAGGCCGCCGCGGCCAATGCCGCGATACCAGCGGGCAGAAACACCCACCAGCCGAGCGCCCGGCCGACTCGCATGCCCAGTTGCTGCACGCCGAGCGCGGTCGTGCTCGTGAGCAGCACGGCGGCGTATTGCTCCACGAGGTCGTTCACCGGATCGAGCGCCTGACCGATGCCGAGGCTGCCGCCGGGGCCGAAGCTGAAGCTCACTTCCGAGCTCTGGGCGAGCGAGATGGCGCTGTCGAGGCCCCGTGTTGCCGCCAGCGCACCGAGCGTGCGGGCAAACGTGGCGTCCAGCCAGGCCTCGCCTCGCGCGTCGACGAGCGGTGCGACGAGGAGCATCACCGCCGCGGCGGCGACGACCTGGATCACAATGCGGGCCACGGGCTCGCGAAGCCGCTCGGACAGAAACGGGAGCCAGTCGCCACGGAGACACCGACCCAGCCAGGTGTCGAGGCCCCAGCCGCCGGCCGCCGCAGCGCCGTTTCGTGGGGCCGCCGCGCTGCCGGTTTCATCCGTCCCGGTTTCATCCCTCATCGGTCGTCCTCCTCGGCCCGTCGGGTCGTCGCGGCATGGACTGCGTCCGGCGGCGCCGGGTAGAATGTCGCACGGGCCAGGGGCAGGCGTCGAGGGTGAATCACCACCATCACTCGGGGAGGAAAGCAATCATGGAAACCGTGCTCGATCTGTTGCATGCGAAATCGCAGCACGGAATCGTCGCCGTGCCGCCGGAGGCCACGGTCTGGGAGGCGACCGCGCTCATGAACGACCAGGGGATCGGCTCGGTGCTCGTCGTCCGCGGTCGGCGGCTCGCCGGGATCTTCACCGAGCGCGACGTGCTCCGCCGCGTCGTCGGCGAAGGGAGGTCCCCGACCGACACGCTCGTTGGCGACGTCATGACCGCCGACGTGATCTGCTGCGGGCAGGAAATGGGGATCGACGAGATCGCTGAACTCATGCGGAGCCAGCGGGTGCGGCATCTGCCCGTGCTCGATGCCGGTGGCGACGTGGTGGGCGTGGTGTCGATCGGCGACGTCAACGCCCATCGGTTCGCCTGCTGCGAAACCGCGTTGCATCAGGTCGAGGACTACATCCACCGCCGCGCGTGATCGTCCGCGATCACTCCGACAAGAGCTGCTCGAGGACTGGCCGCATGCGTTCGGCGCGGCGGGCGTTGCCGATCGTGCTGGGGTGCTGCTGATCGTCGAGGAAGCACTCCGGTGCGGGCGTGCCGTCCGGGCCGAGGAAGGCTCGGTTGGCGTCGACGAAGGCCACGCCCGCGCCCAGCGAGCCCGACTCGACGGCGGCGCGGACGGCCGCGTTGGCGGCAGCCTGCGCGTCGCGCTGATCCCATCGCTTGATCGTGGGCGAGATCGCCAGGAACGCCACCTTCACGTCAGGCAGCTCGCGGCGGAGGTTCGCCACGAGGCGGCCAAAGTCGGCGGCGATATCGGCCGGCGTGCGGCCGGCGGCGAGGTCGTTGGTGCCGGCCGACACGACGACGAGCCTGGGCACGAGCGGCACAGCGATCACCGGCGCGAATTCGGCGAGGTCCGCGAGCCGGCAGCCGTTGACGCCCCGGTTCACGGCGTTCAGTCCCGGGAAGTCATCGGCCAGCGTGGTCCACTGGCGGATGTTCGACGAGCCGAGCAGGCAGACGCCTCCCGGGGCCGCGGGCGTCTCGCGGTCGGCACGGGCGAATGCGGCGAGTTCCTCGCCCCAGCGAGTCGGCGGCGGACCGGCGTCCGCGGGTTTCGCTGTCTGTGCGGGGGGCGGTGCGGCAGCTTCCGCCCCTGCCCCGGTGGCCGTCTTCCTTGTGAGTGGCCGGACGAACACCGTCTTCCAGTCCGTCGCCATCCGCACCACGTGCCAGCCATACCGCTCGGCGGCCGCCAGCGACTCGTCCTGCGGCTCGCCGTAGGCCATCTCCCGTTCAGCATCGTCGTGGAGCACGAGGAGCTGGAGGCTGCGGCGGTCACCGGACTGCGACCAGCGGAGCATGTCGACGTCGCCGCCGGTCCCCACGTTGCCGGCCGCGAAGATCGGCCGTCGTCCGATCATCTCGCCGATGCTCACGGGCTTGCGTTCCTCGTCGTTGAGCACCTGGAGCTCGGGCAGCACGACGAGATCGAGCCGCTTGTTGGGGGAGTCGCCGGCCGCCAGTTCGAGTCCCTCGATCTCGCGCATCACCGACGTGGGCCGCGAGGCGATCACGCGCTCGGGCGGAATGCCATACCACTCCGCAGCCGCCGGCCGCATGAAGTGCACGCCGCTGCCCGAGCAGATCCAGACGGAGAAGTCCCGCGACCGGAGAAACGCGATCAGCTCCTTCATCGGCGCGAAGGTCGTCTCGCCGAGGGGCACGTCGAACACGGGATGCCGTGCCGTACGGATGAAGTCACGGGCCTCGGCCTCGAGCTTCTCCTCCGGCACGCCGCCGAGCGCCGCGAACGACAGGTCGGCGAAGAACTTCTTGCCCAGCCGCCGCACGAAGTCGAGGTCGCCGGTGAGCAGCGTCGTGAACGGCTCCTCGTGGGCCAGCTCCGGCCGCCGCTCGACGAGCGCCTTCACGCGATCGATCAGGAACATGCCGTGGGCGATCGGCTTCTCGCAGACGAGCGTGCCATCGTTGTCGAACACGGCCACGCGTTCGGCCGTGGGCACGAAGTCCTTGCTGCCGGGCGTGGTGACGGCGGCCACATACTCGAGGATCGCCCGCTTCGTCGGCCCCTCGTTCCAGCTCGGCAGCG
The DNA here is from genome assembly GCA_029978085.1 of bacterium. Lineage (GTDB taxonomy): Bacteria > Planctomycetota > Planctomycetia > Pirellulales > UBA1268 > QWPN01. The sequence continues at coordinate 33,693 of JAPOJV010000010.1, read as the reverse complement.
GATCGGTGGCGACCGCCACAGCCGCCGGGTGGTCGATCGGCACGGACGTCGGCGTCGATCCGAACCACACCGCGGCGCCGAGCAAGCCGAGCGCGATCAACGGCACGGCCACGGCCGAGGCGAATGACGCGGGCGCTGGCTGAGACGCGTGGCGTGCCTCGCCGTGATTCGAGCCGGGCGTGGACTCGGAGGCTGCGTCGTCGGGTGCGGGATGCATGGCGGGCTCCTGGCGTGGGGTCGAACGACACGATACCCACCCTGCGGGCAAAGACGAAAACGCTCGGGCACAACGGCGGTGCCTGGTTTTCCTCGCCCAGGGCCGCGGCTATTCTGACGGCCGCCGTTTCGCCCCGGAGCGGCAATCCCTTCTGGAGACGCAGCCCATGTTCCGCCCACGTGTCGCCCCCGCCTGGCTGGCCGTCGCGATCCTCGTCGCCGTGCCCGCCGTTGCCGACGTGTCGCTCAACAACATGTTCGGCGACCACATGGTCCTGCAGCAGGGCATCAAGAACAGGGTGTGGGGTAAGGCCGATCCGGGCGAGGCGGTGACGGTCACGCTCGGGGGCCAGAGCCACTCGACCACGGCCGCGGCCGACGGCACCTGGCACGTGTTCCTCGATCCGGTCCAGGAGTACGGCGGCCCGCACACGCTGAAGGTGAAGGGCAAGAACGAGGTCGCCTTCAACGACGTGCTCATCGGCGAGGTCTGGGTCTGCGCCGGCCAGTCGAACATGCAGTGGAGCGTCAACCAGTCCAACGATCCCGATATCGAGAAGGCGGCCGCGACCTTTCCGAACATCCGTCTCGTCTCGGTGCCGCAGGTCGGCACGCAGGAGCCCCAGTGGAACTTCAACGGCAAGTGGGCGGCCTGCTCTCCCGAGACGGTCGGCGACTTCTCGGCCGTTGGCTACTTCTTCGGTCGCCAGCTCCACCAGACGCTCGGTGTGCCGGTGGGCCTCATCGACAATGCCTGGGGCGGTAGTGCCGCCGACGCCTGGGTGAAGCGTGAGAAGCTCGCCGCCCATCCCACGCTCAAGGCGATCCACGAGCGGTGGACGAAGCTGGAGTCGGCGGAGAAGCCGAATGAAGGGCAGATGAGAGGCAACGCCCGGCCCGGCAACATCCACTCGGGCGTGCTCACGCCCTCGATCGGCTACGGCATCAAGGGGGCGATCTGGTACCAGGGCGAATCGAACGCCGGCCGCGCCTACCAATACCGCGAACTCTTTCCCTTCATGATCAAGACCTGGCGGGAGGAGTGGGGCCTCGGCGACTTCCCTTTCTACTGGGTGCAGCTGGCCGACTTCAAAGCCGAGAAGTCCGAGCCGGCCGAGAGTGACTGGGCCGAGCTGCGTGAGGCTCAGACCATGACGATGAAGGCGCTGCCTGCCACGGGCGAGGCGGTGATCATCGACATCGGCGAGGGCAAGGACATCCACCCCAAGAACAAGCAAGACGTCGCCAAGCGGCTCGCCCGCTGGGCGCTCGCCGAGACCTACAAGCTGCCGGGCATCGCCTGCCGCAGCCCGCTCTACACGTCGATGGAGAAGCAGGGCTCGAAGATCGTGCTCTCGTTCGACAACGTCTCCGGCGGTGCGGCCGGCTGGCGTCCCTTCGACGTCGCCGAGCCGATCGGCTTCACGATCGCTGGTGCCGACCGGAAGTTCGTGGCCGCCAAGGCGTCGATCCTGCCGGACGGCCGGATCGAGGTGTCGAGCGAGGCGGTCACCGATCCGGTCGCGGTTCGCTACGCCTGGGCCGACAACCCGGTCTGCAACATGTATTCGGCGGCCGGCCTGCCGCTCACGCCATTCCGCACCGATGACTTCCCCGGCGTGACGATCGACGCGAAGTAAAGCCGTCGAACCAAACCTCAATACGGCTGTGAGGGGCTGCCCGTGCCCCAGGAGCCGGCGTATGCCGCCGAGCGCAGCCAGGATGGCGAAGCGAAGGCGGCATCCGAGCGAGCGAAGGACAGGATGTCCGTAGCGAGTGTCCGGCGACGGGGCATGGGCAGCCCCGAACCCACGCCGACCGAGGTAAACCGCCAGTCGGGGGCACGTGCTCGCCGCCGGCGGATTGTGACGTCTCATGCTCAACTGATGTGGTGTGCCAACTCTGGCAGTCAAAATTCACCGGCGGCTGCGCGCGACCCCCGACCGGCTCGCCCCTATCGTGATGCAGTCGGCTCGCCTCCGTCGTTGTGGCCGATTGGTTGCCGCTTGTATCATGTGGCCTGTCGTGCTGGGCTTCATCACGGAGGGTGAGATCATGCGGCGGATGAGTCTGCTTGCGGTTGTGGTTCTGGTTGGCTGTTCGGCTGGGAAGACGGTCGAGACGGTGCCGGTGGCGGCTCGTCCAGCTGCGGCCGTGCCCCAGGTGATTTCGCCGCCGCGGCCGTTTCGCGTCGCCGACGCCGCGGTCGCAGCGGCCCGTCCGGAGGTTACCGGAGACGTTGCCGCCGAGGTTCGTGCGATGCTCGCCGGCTACCTGCGCGACTTCAACCGGCATGATTCCGCGGCGGTCGCCGCCCACTGGGCCGATAGCGGCGAGAGCGTCGATCTCGCGTCGGGCGAAGTGACGGCCGGCCGGACTGCCGTTCGCGACGTGTTTGCGGCCCTCTTTGCCACCGATGCCGACGCCACGATCGACATCGACGTCGCCAGCGTGCGGCCGGTGCGGCACGACGTGGCGGTGGTGGATGGTCAGACGCGGCTCGGGTTCACCGACGGCGGCAGTGCCGCCAGCCGGTTCTCCGCGGTGGTCGTCAAGCAGGACGGCCGCTGGCTCGTGGAGAGCCTGCGGGAGTCGCCGCTGCCCGCGCCGGAAGCTGGAGACGCGGCCGTTCGGCCGCTCGACGACCTCGCCTGGCTGCTCGGAGCCTGGGAAGACGTCGGTGAGGGTGTCACGGCGAGCACGCAATGCTTCTGGAGCGCGGGGCGGGCGTTCATCGTCCGTAGTCATGCGGTGCGGCCCGATCAGGCACCGGAGAGCCTGCCGGCCGCCGGCGACACTCGCATCCCTGGCCTCCTGCCCGCCGACAATTCGGGTCCCCGCGAGCTCACCGAGATCATCGGCTGGGATCCCGAGCGGCAGGTGGTCCGGTCGTGGATCTTCACGTCGACCGGCGGCTTCGCCGAAGCCACCTGGACGAAGGCGGGCGATTGCTGGACGGTGCGGGTCGAGGGACGCGGCCGTGACGAGGGTGTGGAGTGTGTGTGCACGCTGGAACGGGTGGGCGTCGACGGCCTCGTCGTCCGGTGCTCGTCCGATGCGCTGGCCGAACTCCTGCCTCCGGCCTGCGAATTCACCCGCACCGCTCGCAGCCAGTAGCCGGTCGGCTCCCGACGCATGCGACGCACGCTCGATCTATTGGCGAATGCGTTTCCCGTGTGGGTGCTCGTGGCCTGCGGGCTGGCGCTCGTCGAGCCGGCGTGGTTCGTCTGGTTTCGTGGGCCGGCGATCGTCGTGGGTCTGGCCGTGATCATGCTCGGCATGGGAATCACGCTTTCGCTTGGCGACTTTGCCCGCGTGGCCACGCGGCCCGGTGCCGTCGCGGCCGGATTCGCGGCGCAGTTTGTGATCATGCCGCTGGCGGGCTGGCTCGTCGCCACGACGGCCGGGCTGGAGACGCCGTTCGCCGTGGGCATCATGCTCGTGGCGGCCTGCCCCGGCGGCACGGCCTCGAACGTCGTCACCTACATCGCCCGGGCCGACGTCGCCCTGTCGGTGCTGATGACCACCTGCTCCACGCTCGGTGCCGTGGTACTCACGCCGTTGCTCGTGAAGCTGCTGGCCGGCCGGCTCGTGGAGGTCGATGCCCTCGGCCTCTTTCTCTCGACGCTCCAGGTGGTGGTGCTGCCGGTCGCGGCAGGCGTGGCGATCAACCGCTTCCTGCCGCGGGTCGTGCAGACGGTGCAGCCGGTGGCGCCGCTGGTGAGCGTGGTCACGATCGCGCTGGTCTGCGCGAGCATCGTGGGGCAGAACGCCGCCGCGATTCGCACCAGTGGCCTGCAACTGCTCGCCGCGGTCGCTGCCGTCCATGCGCTCGGCTTCGGCGTCGGCTCCCTGTTCGCGCGGGCGTTTCGCTTCGATCGGCCGATCTCGCGCACGATCTCGATCGAGGTCGGCATGCAGAACTCGGGCCTCGGCGTCGTCCTCGCCCAGAAGCACTTCGCCGCCGAGCCACTCACGGCGGTACCGTGTGCCATCTCGAGCGTCGTCCACTCGGTGATGGGCAGCCTCCTCGCCGGCTGGTGGCGGACACGGCCGTGAGCCAGACGCACGCCCCCCGCTTGAAACAGGAGGCGGAGGGCTCGGTGCGAGGATCGCGAGCATGGCGGTCCTCCGCCCGCGAGCGAACTCGTACCGGCCCGCAGCCGGCGACTACCGCTTCGTCGGCCGCGACTGCTGCGTCGCCATCTGGGGCCGCTTCACGAAGTAGACCTTCGGGTCGTCGATCACCCAGGGCGTGCTCCAGGTGCGGCCGTCGTCGTGGGAGCAGACATTGAAGAAGAACGTCTTCAGCCACTCCGTGCGGTAGCCGTAGGGATACTGCGACGTGATGTGGTCGTCCATCGTGAGGTCGTCCACGCCCTCGCTCGCGAAGTAGTGCACCATGCCGTCGGGCGAGAACGAGAGGCCGAGCGTCCACCAGCCGAGCTGTGATTCCGTGATCGTCGGGCCGCGGATCTCGCCGCCATTGCGGCCGCCACGGACGCGGATGTAGGCCTGCCGCTCGGTGTTCTTCTTGGGGTTGGCCTTCTCGTAGCAGACGAACATGCCAGGCCAGTATTCCTCGAGGCCGAACTTCCCCTCGTCGGGATGGTCGTCGCCGGTGATGATCGCGTGGGTGAAGCAGCCGGCGCGGAAGCCGAACGAAGGGCCGGTGCGGTTCTCCCACTGGTCGAACGGCGGCATGTAGACCCGCGTCACCACGCTGGGGCTGTCGGCCACCGAGAAGCCACGGCCGGCCGCGCGGCTCATGTTGAAGACGAAGTCATCCTGCTGCATCTGGTAGGTGACGCGGCCCGGAATGCCGGCATGCTGCGTGGCGAGGAGCAGGCCGTAGCTGCTGCCTTCGAGCCCCGGTGCCGGCAGCTCGATCCGCTTGACCATGTCGGGCGTGCCCCGCTTGGGGCCCTCGAACCAGCGGCCGTTCACGCTCTTGCCCAGCGGGCCGCGCATCCGCTTGTCCTGCTCCTCTGAGCTCTTGGGGTGGTTGTAGTACCACTTCCACTTCTCGTCCTCGAAGTCGTCGTAGGCGTTCTTCGCGACCGTGCCGGTGCCCGGCACGAGCACCGGCTTCTTCGGGGCGGGGGGCAGCGGCGCCTTCTCGGCCGCACGGCTCATGCCCGATGCCATGGCGAGGCAGGCCGTCGCCGTGAACATCACACCCCGAATCCCGCTGTGCCGTACGCCCATGATCTGCTGCCCCCTGCCCGTGAGTGACCGACATTCGTCCGCTTCGACCGTCGTATCGACACCCCGGCGAGAGACGATCGAAGCAGGCTCTTCCGGACTGCTGTCATCGCCACGAACTCCTCCGGGCCGCCTCGCTCCCCTGCCGGCCGCAGCTTGCCGAGTCGGCCGTCCTTTCCCCAGCTTGCCGCGCGGCGTGCCGCCCTTCCGAAGGTCCTCTGGCGTCAAAGCCTGCGGCGCGTCACATACCCGCTCTCTCGTCTTCCGGAACCGGCGGATCACACCGAGATGCACACGCTCGCCCTCAGGCCTGCCCCCCGATTCAACCCGCACGCCCTGCTCGTGGCCGGCCTCACCGCCGCCGTGTGGGCCGGCGCCACTGTCGCTGCAGCGGCGGATTCCGATCAGCCCGCCCGCCGCTCGCATCTCGAGCCGGTGGGCGATGTCGAAATGCCACAGACGGCTGGTGATCTCGGACTGCGGCTGTCCCGCGCCTCGGCCGTGCTGCGGCAGCAACTTGCCCTCGACCGTGGCGCAGGCCTGGTCGTCGACGACGTGACACCCACCTCGCCGGCACACCGCGCCGGCTTCCGCCAGCACGACGTGCTCGTGAAGCTCGATGACCAACTGCTCGTGCTCCCGGAGCAGTTCAATGCCCTGCTCGAAGCGACGGCCGGCGCGGCCTGCACCTGCCATGTGCTGCGAGCCGGCCGCATCATCGAGCTTCCGCTCGGAGCGCCGGCAGCGCCGGTCGCATCAGCTGCCGGCCCCGCGGCCGGCGGCCGTTCCGCGCCGCCGCTGCGGCCCACGGCGTCGACGCTCTCGCTCTTGTCGCAGTCGCAGCCGTCGCAGCCATCGCAGGCAGCCGGCCCGCGGCCGGCGCGGCCTGCCGCCGATGAGACGCTCGTGCGACAGGATGCCGACTACCAGATCCGACTCGTCGCCAGCGACGAGAAGCGGCTCGTGGTCACCGATGCGAAAGGCCGCGTCGTGTTCAACGACGCGATCGACACGCCGGAGGGCCGCAGCCGGATGCCCGGAGCGGTGCGGGCCCGCGTCGAACAGATGGAGCGGCTCCTCGAGCGGCCGACGGCGACGAAGCCCGTGGCCGAGATCGGCCGGCTCGACGCCGCCCCGATCGAGATTCGCTGACTACCAGCCGACCTGGGCGATGTCGCGCGACCAGCCGCCGCCCGCCGTGCTCGATGGCGCCGAGGGTCGTGGGCCCGACTGCATCGATCGCCACGGGTCGGGGCCGCTGAACATGCCGCCGGGCAGCTGGATCACCCACGGTCCGGCCCCCCGCGACATCCGCGTGAACGACTCCTCGAGCTGCCGCCGACGGATCTCCTGCTGCCGCCGGAGCCGTCGCCGCTCCGCCTCGGTCGTGGCCGCGGCATAGGCGGCTCGGCCCGCCTGGGCCGCCTCGCCGGCGGTTTTGATCGCATCTTCATACCGCTGACGGCCAAGCAGCGACCGCGCGGTCTCGAGGCCGGCGACTGCGCCGCGGACGTCGGCCTGCACCCCCTCCGCATACCAGGCCGCCACGCGCCGCAGGAGCGCGTCGGTCTCCTCGATTTCGTCCGCGGCCTGGCGGGCCAGCCGCTCGTCGTCGTCGGCAAACTGCTCGGCCCGCGCGGCGGCGGCGTCGGCCGCCTCCACGAGCTGGGACGCCTGTCGCAGGTCGGGCCGGGCGACGGCCAGTGCCGTTCCGGCCACGTCGAGCAGCCGCGAGGCCTCGCGGCACCGCTCGTTGGCCCGGGCCCGGTCGGTCTGCTGGCGATGCAGTCGCCGTTCGAGGGCGGCCACGCGGTCGCCGGTATGGTCCCGACGCGCGGGCACGGAGGCCCGCAATTCGTCGAGCTCCGCGCGACGGTCGGTGACCGCCGTGTGGCAGCCCTCGATCCAGTCCTCCTGCCGCACCGCCTCTTCGAGGAGCGCGACGGCGCGGAAGTATTCCTGCCGCGCCGGCTCGAGTGCCACACGGGCCTCTTGGATCAACTGCTCGACGCGGGCCAGCCCCTCGTCGGCCCGGCCGACATTGTCTGCCACGTCGGCCCACGAGCTCTCGGCGTACGACGCGGCCAGGTGCTCGATCGCCCGCGCCGTGCCCGCCCGCCGCGTGGCCAGCGCCTCGAGCCGCGCGGCACAGGTGGGCAGCAGCTCCTCGGCCCGCGTCCGGGCGGCCACGATGCTCTCCACCAGTGCGGCCGCCTCGGCATTGAGCCGCTCGGCCTGCTCCAGGTGCACGAGGGCGGCCGTCGTCTCGCCGGCATCGAGCAGCTGCGCCGCAAGACCACCGGCATGTCGCGCGGCGGTGATGCGGTCGTCGGGGTTCGCGCCGTGCTCCGTCAGGAGCCAGCCCTCGGCCCGGCGGCGCCGCACCTCCCCCTCCACCGCGGCTGTCTGCTCGAGGGCCCGCGTGCGGCGGTCGTCGGCGGCCTCGATCTGCTCGACATGGGCGACCGTACTCGCGAGCGCGGCAGTGGCTGTCTCCAGGCGGCCACGGGCGGCCACCGGATCCCGCTCGAGTTCGGCGGCGCACTGCGCACGTACTCGTGCGATGTCGGCGAGCGCCGGCTGGAACACCGCGCTCGACCGGCCGCGGCCGGCCAGGCCATCGAGCCGCGCCTGAGCCGCGGCGGACTCGGTGTCGAGCGAGGCGGCCAGCTCGCGGGCTTTTTCATGGGCCTGCTCGAGCACGTCGAGCGGGCTGCGGCATTCGCCGGCCACGGCGTCGAGTGGCGGTCGGGCCTCGGCCGAGTCGAGCAGGCGGATCGCCTCGTCGGATGCCTTCGTGCCGAGGAACCGCTCCGAGTCGACGGTCTGCTGGGCCTTCTCCCAGACGTCCATCAGCCCCAGCCACCGCTCGCGGTAGCGGCGAATGGCCGATTGCACGTTGTCATACGCGGCGCGGGTCTGGCCCTCCATCGGCGTCTGGAAATCGGGGTCTGTGTGCGGCAGCATGCGATGCCGCTCCTGCTCGGCGTCGAGCAGATCGGAGAGGGCCACCACCTCGCTCTTGAACGTGGCGAGCTTCTCCCGCGCCTGCCGCAGCTTCCGGCCGTGTCGGGCCCACTGCACGGCCAGTGTGCCGAGCAGTCCGGCGCCGGCCATGCTCGCGAGCCCGATCGGGAGCGTGCGGGTCCGAAACACCCGGGCCGCCTCCGCGCGGGCTTTCTGCTCGTCGGCTCGCGTGGCCACCCAGGTCTCCGTCGCAGCGACGAGATCGGCGAGTCCCTGGTCGTAGAGGCCATCCTTCGCGCGGGGCACGAACACCTTCTGGATCAGCTCGCGCTCCAGCGTCTCGCGATCGAGGCCGCTGCCCACTTCGAGCGCCCAGGGCATGTCCATCGCCATCCGGCGATCCCCCACCGCCAGCACGATCGTCACATCGGCTGCAGGATCGAAGCCGCTCTCGTCATCGCGGCGCCATTCGGCCACGATCCGGTCGAGCAGCCCGCGGGCATCGCCCGCCGCGCCCGCCGTATCCACCACCACGACACGGTAGTCGCGACCGCTCTTCGCCTTGGCCCGCTCGACCGCTTCACGAACCGCCGTGAACGATTCGTCGACACCCGAGATGAACACCTTGCCGGCGGCCGCCACGCTCGGCACGGCGTCGTCGGCCCGCGTGACCGCCGCAGGCAGCAGGACCATGACCGCCAGGAGCCAGGCACACGATGACTTCATGATGTCTCCAAATCGGGAACAGATGCGAACCGGAGTCTAAAAGTGCAGCGGGGTCGGCTCAATCGCCGAGCACGAGGCATGGTGTTCCGGTGCGGGCCGCGGCGGCGCGGGCGGCTGCCCGGGTGGCCGTGCCGCCGGCGGCGACGATCGCGCGGGCGCCGAGATGGCGGGCCTCGGCGGCGATCGCGTCGGCCTCGATGTTATCGGCCGGTCCGTCGCTGAGTCGTACGCGGTGCTGCCAGCCGAGCGCCGCGAATGACCGTGCCCAGTCAGGAGCGTGACGCGCAATGGCGGTGTTGTCGGCCACGATCAGCACCGGCGGCTGGTGGCCGGCGGCCCGAAGGCTCTCGGCGACGGCTCCTGCCGGTGTCGTGATCACGTCCTCCACGTCGGCCATTCAATACGGATCGTAGAGGTCACGGGATCGCGGCGGCTGAAGTGGCGGACGAGGCAAGAGCCCGCCTCGTGGCCGCTGGGTCGACGCACCGGTGCCCGGGCCCGCCGGCCCGGGGCCACGCGGCCCGCCGACGGCCTGTTGGGCGCTGGCCGCGGCGTTGAGTGGCCGCGGCGTGGCCGACGGCAGTGTGGTGGTCAGTGGCCGGCCCGCATTGAGGCTGGGCGCTGGCGCCGCACCGTAGCCGGGCCGCGCGGCCTGCGCGCCGGCCCGCACGCCGCCAGTGACGGGGAGCGGCCGCTGTGTCGGAAACCGCGCCGCGCTGCTCGTGGGAGGCTGCGTACCCGACGTCGTCGTCCGTGGCGTGGGCTTGGGCCGCGCCTCTTGCGTCGCCGCATCGAGTTCGGCGGCCAGATCAGCGTCCGGCTCCTCGTCCTCGACGGGCTCCTCCACGGGCTCCGGCTCGCCCCGCGGCCGACCGGTCACGGGATCGAACCCGCTGTTGAGCCGCATGGTGGCCCGTTCCAGCCGCATCCGCGAGGCGGCCACCTCGGCCTCGCCGATTTCGATCTTGCCGTCGGAGTTGATGTCCCATTCGCGAATGAGTTCTTCGCGGGTCTTTCGCGGCACGACGGGCACCGGCGTGGTCTGCGCCGCAGCGCCGGCGGAGGCGCGAGGCTTTTCCGCGGCGACGCCGGCCACGGCGTTGACCGCGACCACGAGCCCGGTGACGAGCATCATGCAGCGTGAAAGCAGCCTGGCACGAAGAAGCATTGGGGTCACGGCGCGGGGGCTCGAGCAACGGACTGGGTGACGTCCTTGGAGTATATGTCGGGGGCTGAGGCGAGGGCCTCGGCCATACGGGAGCCTGCGGCACGGGCGTCGCCGCCGGCCCGCTCGAGTTCGCGGGCGGCCACGTGGCAGTGCACGAGGTGGCCATCGACCCGGGTTGGGGGCGGATCGACCTCGCGGCAGACCCGTTCGGCCAGCGGACACCGGGGATGAAACCGGCAGCCTGCCGGGGGATTCGCCGGGCTCGGCACGTCGCCCGGGAGCACGATCCGCTTCCGTCTGCGGCGCGGATCGACGGCCGGCACGGCTGAGAAGAGGGCGAGGGTGTAGGGGTGCAACGGCGCCGCACAGAGCCGGCCGGCGGGAGCCTGCTCGACGATCCGCCCGAGGTACATCACGGCCACGTCGTCGGCCACGTGCTCCACCGCCGAGAGATCGTGCGAGATGAAGAGGTAGGTGAGCCCAAGCCGGTCGCGAAGCTACACGAGCAGGTTGAGCACCTGCGCCTGGATCGACACGTCGAGCGCCGAGATCGGCTCGTCGAGCACGATCACTTCCGGCTCGAGCACGAGCGCCCGGGCGATCGCGATCCGCTGCCGCTGGCCGCCGGAGAACTCGTGCGGATACCTGTCGAGCGCGGCGGCCGCCATGCCCGTGTGCTCGAGCGCCTGCCGCATGCGGGCGAGCCGTGCGGCCGCGTCGCCGAGCCGGTGGATCACGAGTCCTTCTTCGAGGATCGCCCGCACCGTCATCCGCGGATTGAGCGAGCCGTAGGGATCCTGAAACACGATCTGCATCCGGCGGCGGAGGCCGCGGAGGGCCGCGCCGTGGGTCTGCCGCACGTCGTGGCCGGCGAACACGATGCGGCCGCCGGTCGGCTCGACGAGCCGGAGGATGCTGCGGCCCACGGTGGTCTTGCCGCAGCCGCTCTCGCCGACGATGCCGAGCGTGCGGCCCTTGGCCACCGTGAAGCTCACGCCATCGACGGCCCGCACCGCGCCCACCGGACGGCGCATGAGGCCGCGCCGGATCGGGAAGTGCGTCTCGAGGTGTTCGACGACGAGGATCGGCTGATTGCTCATGCGCGCGGCTCCGCAGCCAGGCCCGACTCGCCCGGATAATGGCAGGCGACGAAGTGCCCCGGCTCCACCTCGCGCAGGGGCGGCACGACGGCGGCGCAGTCGTGCGGCGCGGCGGCCGCGCCAGTGCGGGCCGCGGCACACCGCGGATGAAACCGGCAGCCCGGCGGAAAGTGCTGCGGTGGCGGCACCATGCCGGGGATTGTGCGCAGCGGTGGCCGGCGGCCGGTCGCATCGGCCCGCGCCTCGGGATCGGGCCGGGCCGCCAGGAGGCCGATCGTGTAGGGATGCAGCGGCCGGGCGAAGAGCGTGGCGGCGGCGGCCCGCTCGACGATCCGCCCCGCATACATCACGGCCACCTCGTCGCAGGTCTCGGCCACCACGCCGAGATCGTGCGTGATCAGCAGGATGGCGGTGCCGAGGCGGTGTCGCAGGTCGGCGAGCAGATCGAGGATCTGGGCCTGGATCGTCACGTCGAGCGCGGTCGTGGGCTCGTCGGCGATCACGAGGTCGGGCTCGCAGGCGAGCGCCATCGCGATCATCACCCGCTGCCGCATGCCGCCGGAGAGCTGATGCGGATATTCGTCGAGCCGCCGCTCCGGATCGGCCAGCCGCACGAGCTTCAGCATCTCGAGCGCCCGGGCCCGCGCGGCCTCCCGAGACGCGCCGCGATGCAGTCGCACCACCTCGGCCACCTGGTCGCCGATCGTGAACACGGGATTGAGGCTCGTCATCGGCTCCTGAAAGATCATGCCGACCCGTCCGCCGCGGACCTTCCGGAGCGCCGGCTCGGGCAGCTGCACGAGGTCGTCGGTTCCGCCGTCACGGGCGAGCAGGATCTGTCCCGACTCGATCACGCCGGGCGCCGCCACGAGCCTGAGGATCGACATCGCCGTCACGCTCTTCCCGCAGCCGCTCTCGCCGACGAGCCCGAGCGTCCTGCCCCGCTCGATCGACAGCGACACGCCATCCACCGCCGGCACGCGGCCGCCGGGCGTATGAAACGCCGTCACGAGGTTGCGGATTTCAAGCAGGGGCGTCATTCGGCACTCACGTTGTTGCCGCGCAAAACGCGTGAGGGGTTGCCCATGCCCCGAGAGCCGGCGTATGCCGCCGAGCGCAGGCAGGATGCCGAAGCGAAGGCGGCATTCGAGCGAGCAAAGGGCATGGATGCCCGTAGCGAGCGTCCGGCTCCCGGGGCGTGGGCAACCCCGACCCACCACGGACCGCGCTGACGATCTTCGAGCCACATCACTTGCGGGCCTCCCGGAGTCGGGGATCGGTGGCTTCCTGGAGGCCTTCGCCGATGAGGTTGTAGGCGAGTACGGTGAGGAAGATCGCGACGCCGGGGAAGAACACCAGCCACCACATCGAGAGATTGCTGCGGGCGTCGTTGAGCACGGAGCCCCAGCTGGCTGACGGCGGCGGCGGCCCAAAACCGAGGAACGAGAGCGAGCTCTCCACGAGGATCGCCGAGGCGATGCCGAACGTGATCGGCACGAGGATCGGGGCCAGGGCGTTGGGCAGGATGTGACGCAGCATGATCCGCAGCGGGCCGGCGCCGGCGGCCCGCGCGGCCATCACGAACTCGGCGTTCTTGAGCCGGAGGAACTCGCCACGGGTGAGCCGGGCGATGCCCGTCCAGCCGGTGGCGCCGATGATCGCCATCGTGTGCCAGATCGTGGGCTTCTCCAGGATCGCGATGATCGCCAGGATCAGCACGAGCGTGGGAATGCACATCACGATCTCGGTGACGCGGCTGGTGAGCGTGTCGACCCAGCCGCCGAAGTAGCCGCCGATCGCGCCCACGAGGATGCCGATCGTGCCCGCGATCCCCATCGACACGAAGCCCACGAGCAGGGCCACGGTGGTGCCGTGCACCATCTTGGCGAAGACATCCACGCCCGCCTGATCGGTGCCGAACAGATTGGTCCGGCTCGGCCGCCCCTCGTCCTTTGCCGGGTTCTCCGGGCGGCCCGGCCACTCGTTCTCGCGGACGGTGCGAAAGGGATCCTGAAACACGAGCGGCCAGATCGCCCAGCTCTCCGGGTCCTTGTCCTTCAGGTTCTGCGGATAGGTGCCGCGGAAGCGGTCCTTCGTGAAGATGGCCGGCTCCCACTGGCGATTGAAGTAGCCGAGACAGGGGGCGTAGAGCCGTCCCTTGTAGCGGCAGAGCACGGGCTTCGTGCCAGCGATCGCCGGCGCCAGTGCCGCCACGAGTACGAGCAGCCCCACGAAGGCGAGCGCGGCCATCGCCAGCGGCCGCCGCCGGTAGCGCCGCCAGGCCTCCGCCCAAAATCCGCCGGAAGTGGCCATCACTCGACGCTCACGCGGGGATCGACAAGGCAATAGAGCAGGTCGGCGAGCAGCTGCCCGAGGAGCGTGAGCACGCTGAACATGAGCGTGAGGCCCATGATCGTCGGATAGTCGCGCTCGCGGATGCTCTCGAAGAACAGTCGCCCCATGCCGGGCCAGGTGAAGATCTGCTCGATGATCACGGAGCCGCCGATGAGGCCCGGCAGCGAGAGGCCGATGAGCGTGGCCAGCGGAATGAGCGTGTTGCGGAAGGCATGGCGGAAGAGCACCCGCCAGGGGCCGGCGCCCTTGGCCCGCGCGGTGCGGATGTAGTCCTGCCGCAGCACCTCCGCCATGTTCGCCCGGATGAACCGGCTGTCGTAGGCGAGGCTGACGTAGGTCTGGCAGACGACGGGCAGGATCGCATGGTGGGCCACGTCGGCCGCGCGGGCGAGCCAGGGGGCGGTCGGGGGCAGGTCGGTCATGCCGAAGAGCGGCAGCTCCCAGGGGGTGCCCCGCAGCCACACGGAAAACACGATCTGCAGGAAGAGCGCAGCCACGAACGTGGGGAACGAATAGAGCACATAGAGCAGCAGGCTCGTCGCCCGTTCGTCGGCGGTGCCGCTGCGGGCCGAGGCGTAGAGTCCCAGCGGGATCGCCATCAGCCAGATGAGCAGAAGCGCCGTGCCGGAGATCAGGAACGTGGGCCCGATCCGCTCGGCGATCAGCGTCGTGACCGGCTGCTTGCGGGTGATCGAGCGGCCGAGGTCGCCGCGGGCCACGTTGCCGAGCCACTGGGCGTAGCCGGTGTACCAGGGCTTGTCGAGGCCGTAGATCCGCCGCAGCCGCTCCTGGTCCTCGGGGTTGAGCTTGCGGCTGGGATCCTCGCCCATCTGGGCCGTCAGCGGCGTGCCCGGCATCGCCCGGGCGAGGCCATACACGAAGCAGGTGATCACCAGCAGCGTGAGGATGCCGAGCAGGAGGCGGCGGAGCAGGAACGTGGCCATGTCACTCCGCCCGCGGCTTCCAGATGCTGCCGAAGCCCGGCGAGTAGTGGTAGGGGCCGCGGGGGCTGAAGACGTAGCCGCGGAGATCGCGGGAGAAGCCGTAGAAACTGTTCCGCCAGTAGAGCCAGGTGTAGGGCTGGTCTTCGGAGAGGATCTGCTGGATGCGGCCATACTTCTCGGCCCGCTTCGCCTTGTCGAACTCACGGCGGCCCTCCACGTAGAGCCGGTCGACTTCGGGATTGGAGTAGCCCACGAAATTCCGCCCCGCGCCGGTCGCCCAGATGTTCTCCGAGCTGTCGGGATCGGTGCCCGACCCCCAGCCGCCGAAGTAGGCCTGGAACTTCTTCTCCTGCGTGAGCTGCTGGAGCACGGTGGCCTCGAGCGGCCGCACGTTCATGCGGATGCCGATCTGATCGAGGTTCTCCTTCAAGAGCGTGGCGATCTTGATCCGGTGCGGCTGCTGATTGACGAGCATCGAGAACTCGAACGGCACGAGCTTTCCGTCGATCTCCTTGTCGCGGATGCCGTCGTTGTCGCGGTCGATCCAGCCGGCCTCGTCGAGCAGGGCCTCGGCCTTGTCGAGGTCCTGCTTGGAGGGTTCGAGCTTCAGCCCCGCCGCCATCCAGGAGTCGGCGGCGAACGGGCCGGCGCACGGCACATAGAGGCCGTAGCAGAGCTTGTCGAGCATCCGGTCGTGGTCGAAGGCATAGGTCATGGCCCGGCGGACGCGGCGATCGGCGAAGAAGGGCGTGCCGATGTTCCAGCCGAAGTGGAAGCTCACCCACTCCGGAGCCGTCGCCTTGGTGTTGCGGGCGTAGAACTCCGCGTCGGTGGTCTGGGTCGTCCACTGTTCGGGCTGGAGCATCATCTCGTCGATCTCACCCGACTTGAGCGCCAGCAGCGACGTGTTGGGATCCTCGATGATCCGGAAGCGGATCTCTGCGAAATAAGGCTCGTCGCGAACCTGCTTGCCCTTCACGTGCGACCAGCTCTTCCGCCGCCGGAGCACGATCTGCTGGCCGCGGGTCCGCTCGACGATCTCGTAGGGTCCGCCCACCACGGGCTCGGCCTCGAGCTTCACGTGCGCGGGGCTGTCCTTGAGCGACGGGTCGTCTTCCCAGGTCTTCTCATAGACGTGCCGGGGCAGCACCGGGAAGTTGATGTTCCAGACGTTCGTCGCGAGCGGCTCGCGGTGGAAGAAGACGAGCGTGCGATCGTCGTAGGCATGCACGGCTCGCATCTGGTCGGTGCCGCTCCGGACGGCGGGCACGGGCACCCGTGGGTCCATGATCACGGTGTAGCTGAAGGCCACGTCGTGCGCCGTGATCGGCGTGCCGTCGCTCCACACGAGGTCGTCGCGGAGCACCACCTTGTCGAGCAGGCCGTCGGCGCTCGTCTTCCAGCTCGTCACCGTCTCGGCCGACGCGAAGGGCTCGAGGTCGCGGCCAAAGGAGAAGAGTCCGAAGCCGGTGAGTCCGAGAATGTCGAACTCCGCCGTCGTGCTGATCATGATCGGATTCGTGCTGCCGAGGTCACCGGCCACGTGCCGGTCGATCCGCGCGGTGAGATCGGCGGCGTCCCCGTCGGGCAGGCGGCCGAGCGCCGAGAGGATCTTCGCGTTCGCCTCGGCCGAGTCGTTCTTCAACTCGAGCGCCTCGGCCGTGGTGGCGAGCACTGGCTCCTGCTCCTGGGCCGCTCGCAGGAGCGTGAGGCCGTCGCGGACGGGCCGGTCGATCCACTTCGTGTTGGCCTCCAGGCGGTCGAGCGGCGGTGGCTCGAAGGCCTCGGCCTGGCGGGCGGCGGGGGGCACGACGTCGGCGGTGGCCGTGGCGATGGGCTCGGCCGTGGCCCCGGCGATCGGGTCGTCATCCGGAGGGCTGCAGCCCGCCATGACGACCAGCAGGGCGGCGGCATACACCGACGTGACGACGCGGTCGTGGCTCGAGTGCATGCGATCTCGCCTCCGGCGGTACGGAAAACCGCGATGCTACGGGCCGCGGCGCAGGCGGGTCAACCGCGGCGGATCACCCGGGAAACCGGTGGCCGAGCTTCTCGCGCTTCGTGGCGAGATACTTCTCGTTGAACTCGTGCACCGGCGGCAGGATCGGCACCTGATCCACCACCTCGAGATCGAAGCCGCCGTAGATGAAGGCGTCGGTCTTTTTTGGATTGTTGGTGAGCAGCCGCACGCGGGAGAGCCCGAGATCCTTCAGCAGCTGGATGCCGATGCCGTAGTCACGGGAGTCGGCCTTGTAGCCGAGCGCGAGATTCGCCTCGACGGTGTCGAGACCCTGATCCTGCAGCTGGTAGGCCCGGATCTTTTCCACGAGGCCGATGCCCCGTCCTTCCTGCGGCAGGTAGACGAGCACGCCAGAGCCCTCGCGGCCGATCATGTCGAGGGCCATGTGGAGCTGGTCGCCGCAGTCGCACCGCAGGCTGTCGAGCAGGTCGCCGGTGAAGCAGGAGGAGTGCAGTCGCACGAGCGGCGCCGCCGCGGCCGCCACGTCGCCCATGGTGAGCACGATCGGCTGCTGCGACTCGAACTTCACGCCGTAGGCCATCACGCGGAACCGGCCCCACTTCGTCGGCAGGTCGGCCTCGGCGATCCGCTCGACGAGCTTCTCACGGGTGCGACGGTGGCGGATCAGCTCCTCGATGGTGATGATCTCGAGGTTGTGTTCACTGGCGAGTGCGAAGAGCTGCTCGCGGTTGGCCCGGTTGCCCTCGGCGTCGAGGATCTCGCAGAGCACGCCGGCCGGGGCGAGGTTGGCCATGCGGGCCAGGTCGACGGCGGCCTCCGTATGACCCGCGCGGCGGAGCACGCCCCCTTCCTTCGCGACGAGCGGGAAGAGATGGCCGGGGCGGACGAAGTCGGTCGGCCGGCTTACCGGATCGAGGATCGCCGCGATCGCGGTGGCCCGCTCGCCGGCGGTGATACCGGTGCGGGCGGTCTTATGATCGACGGGCACGGTGAAGGCGGTGCCAAGGGGCGTGGAATTCGCCTCCACCATCATCGGCAGGTCGAGCCGGCGGGCCACGTCGGGCAGGATCGGCATGCAGACCTGTCCACGGCCGTGGCAGATCATGAAGTTCACGATCTCGGTCGTGCACGTGTCGGCCGCGCACACGAAGTCTCCCTCGTTCTCCCGGTCTTCGGCATCGACCACAATCACGACCTCGCCGCGGGCAATGGCGGCCACGGCGGCGTCGATCGTGGAGAAACGGTGGGGCATCGGCGGCATCCTGCGGCGGGAGAGACGCCTCCATTATAGGATGCAGGGGCCGGCGGCCGACGGCCGCCGCTTCACCAATCCGGTTTCGCCCATGCTCGACCGTGAGGAATACATCGAACAGGCCTACCTGTTCCGGTCGCTCGCGGAGCGGATAACGGCAGGAATCGCGGCCCAGGAGGCACTTGCCGCCATCGGCCAGGAGGTGCTCGCCACGTCGAAGCTGCCGATGGCGATCGACTACCTCGTCGGCGAACTGAAGCTCGTGGGCACGCTCTCCACGGCGATGGCCCGGATGCCGCACTACTTCACGGCCTTTCAGACCTTCATCATGCGGCAGGCCGAGGCGGAGGCGGGCCGGTTCGACATCCGCACGGCGCTGGCGATCCTGGAGCGGGAGGCCGCCTACCGCGGCGAGACCGCGACGCCGCAGGGGCTGTTCTTCTATCGGTTCGAGTGCCTGTCGCGGAATCGGCTCGACTACGATCATGGCCTCACCGCCGTCGCCGCCGACGACGTCTTCGACGCGGCCTGGAAGAGCTGGATCCAAATGGTGTCGCGGCAGGTGGGCCTCATCGACCTGGCCGACCTCGTCGCCGTTCGCAGCCCCGAGTATTGGCGGATCGAAAAGCGTGATGCGCTGTTGGCGGGCCGCACGCCGCCGGAGCCCGATCGCGCGATTCTGTTCGGCGAGAAGGAGGGGCGGATCGCCTGGGCCAATCGCGGCAAGGATCCGCTGTTCTTCTTCGCGGCGCTCCAGCGGCAGCTCGGCTATCCGGTCGTGCCGCGGGTCAAACCGGTCGATCCCGCGGCAGAGTCTCCCGCATTGCTCGCCCGTCGGCTCGAGCGGTTGGAGATGCGGGTCAAGCTGCTCGAGGAGGAGGGCCGCGGCGGCATCGACCTCACGCGGTTCGACCCCAAGCACTTCCCGCGGCCGGCCGATGAGTGAGCGACACGACATCGCAGCCGACGCCGCGGCGATCCGCACGGCGGCGATCGCGGCCGTGCAGCCGCAGACGCTGGTCGCTTGCAGGCTGTCGGTTCGCGATGGCGAGCTCCTGCTCGATGGCCGGTCGCTCGTGCCGCCGCTCCTGCTTGGCGACACCGGCCGGATCGTCCTGGTGGGGGGCGGCAAGGCGGCGGCCGGGATGGCGGCCGCGGTGGAACGGCTGCTACGCGTCGCGGGCGTCGCGCCGGCGCGGCTGATGGGTCTCGTGAGCGTGCCGGCGGGTTGTGGCATGTCGCTCGAGCGGATCGAGGTCCGCGAAACCCGGCCAGCAGGTCGCAACATGCCGACGCCCGCTGCCGAAGTGGCCACGCGGGAGATGCTCGGGCTTGTCGCCGGACTCACGCCCAAGGATCTCGCGATCGTGATCGTCACCGGCGGCGGGTCGGCCCTCGTGGCGGCGCCGCGGGCGGGTGTGCCGCTCGATGAGAAGATCGCCGTGGCCACGTTCCTGGCCGCAGCGGGCGCCGACATTCGGGATCTCAACACGGTGCGGCAGGCGGCGAGCGACGTGAAGGCGGGCAGCCTCGCGCGGGCCTGTGCCGCCGGTCGCCTGCTCGCCCTCGTGCTCTCGGACGTGATCGGTGATCCGCTCGACCTGATCGCATCGGGGCCGTGCATTCCGGTGACGCCGCAGCCGACTGCGGCCCTCCGCGTGCTCGAACGGTTCGGCGCTGTCGCTGCCGGGATCGCGCCGCGGCTCGTCGCGCGGCTCGAGGCCGATGTGGCCGTCGCCGACGCTGCACCGTCGTCCGCGACCACCGGCTCATCGTGGACGACGCCGCGCGGCTGTCGCGTCGATCACCTGCTGCTGGGATCGAATGCGACGGCCGTTGAAGCGGCGGCTGACGCGGCGCGGGCTGCGGGTTACGAGGTCGTGGTGCGGCATGCCGATGCCGCGGCAGCGGAGACGGCCGACGCGGTCGGCCGCAGGCTCGGTGCCGAGGGGCTCATGCTCGCGGAGCGGGCGAGTCGCGCGGGGCGTCCGCTCGCCATCATCGAGGGGGGCGAGGCCGTCGTGACACTGCCGGTCGAGCATGGCCGGGGTGGACGCAATCAGCAGACGGCGGTCGCGGCGCTGGCGGCGGTGCGAGCGAGTGGCCAGGCCTGGCCCGCGGGGCTGTGCATCGCCAGCCTGGGCACCGATGGCGAAGACGGCCCGACGCCGGCGGCAGGTGGGCGCGTGGATGCCGGCGTGGTGATGGCGATCGAGCGGGCAGGGCTCGACGTGGAGCGGGCGGCGGTGCGGTGTGATGCGTATCCGCTGCTCGAGACCGCGGGCGGCCTGATCGTCACGGGCCCGACGGGCACGAACGTCGCCGACGTGCGGCTCGTGCTGGCACGCCCGTAGGCCCGTGGCGTAGCCCGGTCACGCCGTGACGTGCCCACAAGTAGCCCTGTCACGCCGTGACCGGAAGCCGGCCAGCATGTCACGGCGTGACACGCCCACTTCCGGTCACACGTCGCAGGCGGCGACGGCCTGCTTCAGGCTGGCGAGGGCGTCGCGGGTAGGGATGAACTCCTGGCCCACGTAGCCCTCGTAGCCGATGTCGAGGAGCTTCCGCATCAGCGGCGGAAAGTAGATCTCCTGGTTCTCATCGAGCTCGCCGCGGCCCGGGCAGCCGGCCACGTGGATGTGGCCGATCACGTCCTTGCACTGCTCCACGCGGCGGATCAGGTCGCCGTTCATCACCTGCACGTGATAGAAGTCGAACAGCAGCTTCACGCGGGGCGACCCCACCTTCCGCACGATGTTCGCCACATAGTCGATGTCGTCGCCCTGATAGCCGGGATGTCCCTTCATCGGGTGCGAGTCGTCACGGGTGTTGAGGTGCTCGAGGCAGATCGTCACGCCCTTCTTCTCGGCGTGGCTCGCGATCTGCTTGAGCCCCTTCACGCAGTTCGCCGCACCTTCCTCGAGCGAGATCTCGCCGCTCTTCGGATCCTCGGCGTCGCGATACTTGTAGCCGGTGAAGGCGATCACCGCCGGGAAACCGGCTTCGGCGCAGGCGTCGATCATCTCGGTCGTGCGGGCGATTACCTCGGGCTGGTAGGCCGGGTTGTTGAAGCCCTTCATGAAGGGCGCGCCGGGCATGCCGTTGGGAGCCAGGGCGCAGACGAGGCCGTGCTTCTTGAGCGTCGGCCAGGTGTCGGGGGCGGCCAGCTCGATCGACTTGCAGCCGAGGTCCTTCGCGACCTGGCAGAGCTTCTCGATGTCCCATTGGTCGCCGGTCATGCTGTAGCACCACTGGACGAGCGATTGCTTGATGCGGCCCTTCATCGGAGCGGCTCCTGCGGGTGACGGGGAAAGTGCGAGCGGCGCGGCCGCGGCGAGCGTGCCGGCGGCCGCGGTGATGGCTTCGCGACGGGTGAACTGATCGGTCATGCTGACGGACGTGGGTGGAGCGTGCTGGCCAACGCGGCATCAGTGTCTCGACCCGCGGGCTTCCGTGCAAGCGTGTGCAGCCAGCGTGTGGGGCCTGCTCGAGGCGGCGGACAGTCACACGCCCCGGACTCGCCGGCTATCTGCCGGCGCCGAGCCGGGAGCGCCGGGTCGACGGCGCCTTCACGACCACGGTGTCGATGCCGTTGTACTGCGAGGGCAGGCTGGTCGACGCCGTGATCGTGCGGGTCGTGAAGGGCTTGCCCAGCGACACGGTGAACGTGCGGCTGGCGGCATCGCCGGGGGTAAACGTGTAGGAGTAGCGGTTGAGCGGCCGGAGTACGCCGTCGAGTCCCACCACCTTGGCGTCACCGGCTGCGGCGAACGTCACCGTGCCCTGGAAATACTGATCGGGCCCGGTGACGGTGAGCTGGAACGGCACGTTGGCCTGCACGCGGGACGGCGCCGCCACCACGAGCTTCGCCACCTTCGACACGCTGAACGTGGCCGACGTGGCCGCCGCGATCTGGAGCGGCGTGCCTCCGGTGAAGCTGGCCACGAGGGCGTAGTTGCCCGGCTTGCTCACCTTGAGGCCCGCCGAGCCGGTGCGGGGGAAGACGGCCAGGCCGTTGGCGTCGGTGTTCGTCTGCGTGGTGCCCGAGAGCGTGGCACCGTTGGCCGACAGGAACGACAGGCTCACCTGGTCGCCGCCGAGGCTCACCGGATTGCCGTAGGCATCCTGCACCTGCACGGCCACGGCCGCGGCGAACGGCTGCTGGGCGAACACGAACCCCGGCTGCTGGGCGAAGGCCAGCTTCGCTGCCTGCGCGGCTGCGACGGTGACGGTGACGATCGCCTCGCGTCCCGTCGCATCGGTCACCGTGACGGTCTGCACGCCAGCGGTCTTGAGGGTGATCGGCAGGCTGGCGGCCGCGGGATTGAACGCCTGCGTCGCCGGCAGCACGGCCTGCGGATCGCTGCTCCGGAAGGAAAGCATGTCGCCTGCTTCGGCGGTCACGTCGATCGTGAAGGAAGCGCCGGCGACGGCCGTTGCCGGCGCGGTGGCGCTGAACCGCTCGGCCTGTCCCCAGTCGCCGATCACGATCCGCGTGATGGGGGGCTGGCCGCCGGGGGGAAACTCCACGTTGGTCGAAAAATTGCCCTGATCGTCGAAGGCGTTGCCGTAGCCGAGCCCATTGATGAACCGCTCGTGCAGAAACTTCGAATACGCGTCGTACTTTCGGCCCGCGGCATAGAAGGTGTAGGGCGGGGCCGTTCCCGCGTTGGCCGGAGGCGCGTTCTGCGGATTGCCGTCGGTGAAGCCGGTCGCCGGGTTCAGCAGGTCGTTGGCCACCTCCCCCACGAGTGCGAGCGACTCGGCCGACGTGCCGCGGTACACGCGAAACGTCGCCACCAGGGGGCTGGCGTTCGCCAGCCAGGAAAGCTGCGCCGCGTTTTGGTGGGCGGCGAGCGGCGTCTGCACCACGCGGGTGGGCACCGTCTCGTTGCCCGCGGCGTCCACCGTGGTGACGGCGTAGAAATACTGGGTGTTCGGCTGGAGGGTGCCGCCCGCCAGGTTGAGGCCGGCGGGGTCGGCCTGCCAGGCGAGTGGTGCGGCCGATGTTCCCGCCAGGAATTGTTGCGGCGTGAGCAGGGCGGGCTTCGTCGGGTCGGCAGGGCTCAGGGCCGTCGTGCTCGGCATGGTGGCGATGCCGCGCACGAAGGCCGACACGATCACGTTCTCGATATTGCCCAGGGCCGTGGGGAGCGTGGCGGCATACGTCGCGTTGGGCGTGCCCGGCGTGGGATTCTGCACGCCCGGATCGACCGTGTTGCTGGCAAAGGCGTCCATACCCGCGAACACCATCGCCGACGGCGTCGACTGGCCCCACTGGACGCTCCCCGAGGCCATCCAGGCGGGCAGGGTCGCCTTGTTGAAGGCGACCGATTTTGGGTTGTAGATGTTCACGACCGCGCCGGCGAACTCGTTGATCGTGCCGAGTTCCGCCGTGGCCTGCTCCTTGATGGGGGCCGTTCCTGTGGGTGGGCTGAGCGTGACGGCGGGCGCCGTCGTGTAGCCTCCTCCCGGGTTGTCGATCACGATGGCGGCCACGGCCCCATTCTTGAGCACTGCCGTCGCGGTGGCCTGTACGCCGTTCGGGTCGTCGGGCGGAGCGATCGTCACCGTGGGCGGCGCGTCGTAGCCCTTGCCGCCATCGGCCACCACGATCGCACGGATGCCCGTGCTGCCCTTGAGTTGCAACGCCTGGATGCCGAACGTTGTGGTCGGGTCGACCGGTGATCCTTCCGTGTAACTGCCCGGCACCGTCACCGTCCTGCCCACCCATGTCGTGCCGAAACCAGCGCCCACCTGCTGCGGCTGCATGTAGGTGAAGTCGTTGTCCTTGTAGTACGCGAAGAACTCCTTGATCGTGCCGTCGAAGTAGGTGTCGAGCAGGCCCGTCTGACCGACGTACGCCGATTCGGTGACGAGGCTCCGCGGTGATACGAGCCGGGCGACGGTGGAGTCGATGGTGCCGAGCGTCAGGCAGAGGCTGAAGGGATCGGTCGCCGCCCCGTGCTCGGCCTGGAAGGCCTCGAAGAACGACGCCCGGTCGATGGCGGGCAGCGTGCCCACGCCTTCGTTGTAGGGATACATCGTCGCGATCCGGGTGGTGCCGTCGGCCTGGAAGAAGTCGACGGAGAATGGAATGCCGAACTGATCGACAGTGGTCACGTCGACGTCGAGCTGGCTGGAGCCGCCGGCGACGGCGTTGTTGAGTTCGAAGAAGCCATACACATCCGTACGACTCGTCCCGGGTGTCGGCGCGGCGACCGACACGGGGTCGTTGTTGGAGTCGAGGTTGACCGCGATGCCGTTGGTCACCGGGCCCACGAAGAACACCAGGCCACTCGACATGTTCTGCACGTTCGGCACGCCGATGCTAAACGTCTGCGTCGTCGTGTATGAATGTCCGTGGCCCAGCGGGACCAGGGGAAGCTGCGCCGTGTTCGCGGGGAGGCTGTCGACGCGGGCGAACGTGTGGTCCGACTTCATGTACTGAGGATGCCCGTTGGCATCGGTGCCCCAGAGGCCGAACTGCACGCCCTGGTTGGCCACATGGGCGGGGATCTGGAACTCGAGCGTCGTCACCGGGGAGCCGTTAAGCACGGCCCGCTGTTCCAATCGCTCGAGACCGAGTCGACGGCGAGCCGGCCGCTGGCGATCGCGGAGGGGAAAACGAGCGATCATGAAGAGGGGCTCCTGGGCGGCGCGATCCGCGGGCGAGATGTGATCCATTCCTATAGGTCACCGTATCTCCGCGTCTGCGCCGCTGCAACGATCGGGCCAGTGACGGTCTGATTGCCGTGTGAACCACCGGAGAACTGGCCCCGGCCGAGTTTCCTGGTTCGCTGAAGTGAGGGTCGCTGACAGCCAACCGTGGGCGTGGTAGACCAAGGGCCTCGTCACGTTCTCCAGGGAGTCGTCCATGCCCTCCATCAAACGCATCCTCGTCACCGGCGGTGCCGGTTTTCTGGGCAGCCATCTCTGCGAGCGGCTCGTCGCCGAGGGGCACGACGTCGTCTGCGTCGACAACTTCTTCACGAGCCAGAAGTCGAACGTCGCCCACCTGCTCGGCTGCGGCAACTTCGAGCTGATCCGCCACGACGTGATCCATCCGCTCTGGCTCGAGGTCGACGAGATCTACAACCTCGCCTGCCCCGCCGCGCCGGGCCACTATCAATACAACCCCATCAAGACGATGAAGACGAGCGTGATGGGGGCCATCAATCTGCTCGGCATGGCGAAGCGGTGCCGGGCCAAGATTCTCCAGGCCTCCACGAGCGAGGTGTATGGCGATCCGGAGGTGCATCCGCAGGCGGAGAGCTACCGCGGGTCGGTGAATCCGATCGGCCCCCGCGCCTGCTACGACGAAGGCAAGCGGGCCGCCGAGACGCTGTTCATGGACTACCACCGCTCCAACGGCGTGAACGTCCGGATCGTGCGGATCTTCAACACGTACGGCCCGCGGATGCATCCCTACGACGGCCGCGTGGTGTCGAACTTCATCCGGCAGGCGATCATGGGCGAGCCGATCACGATCTTCGGCACCGGCGCCCAGACCCGCAGCTTCTGCTACCGCGACGACCTCGTCGAGGCGATGATCCGGATGATGAACGGCCCCGATTCCTTCATCGGCCCGGTGAACATCGGCAACCCGGGTGAGTTCACGATCCGCCAGCTGGCCGAGCTCACGCTCGAGCTCGTGGGTGGAAAGTCACAGCTCGTCGAGAAGCCGCTGCCGGTGGACGATCCGGAGCGGCGCAAACCCGACATCACGCTGGCGAGGCAGCATCTCGGCTGGGAGCCGAAGGTGCCGCTCCGCGAGGGTCTTGCCAAGACGATCGACTGGTTCAAGTCGGTGAAGCTCGACGAGTTCCGCGCCCCGACGCCGAACTACTGACGTCCGCGAACGCTCCGCCAGATGGCGACGGCAACCGCGACGGCGGCGAGGCCCAGTGCGATGCCGCCGAGGTCGAAGACCCAGTCGAGCGGATCGGCCGCCCGCCGAAACCAGGGCAAGGGCTGCGTGATCTCGTCGAGGGCGCCGAAGATCGCCATGCCTGCGGCGGCGCGGGCGATGGCGGGTCGCGTCCAGCGGCCGGCCGCCACGAGCGTGAGGCCCACGAGCAGCGCGAGCACGGCGTAGGCCATCACGTGCAGCGTCTTGTCGGACGGGGCGTTCGCGCCGAGCAATTCCTGCGGCTTCGGATAGTGAGTCGCGAACACGAGCACGGCCGTGTAGGCGGCGGTCACCGTGGCGGCGAGCCGGGCGATGAAGGAGGGGCCCATGCGAAGCTTCGACCCGGAACGAGGGCGGAAAGTGCCCAGATTACACGGAATATTGCCCTTCGTCGCCATGGCCCGGGTCGCTACCCTCTCGCCTCGCATTCGACCAGCCATTCCGTCATCCCCAGGAGACGCCGCCACCATGAATCGCTCGGAGCTTTCCGCCATCGTCCTCGAACTCCTCGAGAAGGAGACCGGCGAGTCGTATCCGGGCCTCGAGGACAACACCTCGCTGCGGCAGGGCCTCAACCTCGACTCCCTCGACATGGCGGGCCTCGTGCTCCACATCGAGAGCCGGTTCGGCATTCAGATCGAGACGGAGCTGCTCGAAAACATCAAGACCGTCGGCAACCTGCTCGACGTGCTCGAGAAGAAGATCGCCGCCAAGGGCAAGCAGGCGGCCTGAGCGGCCGTGCGACCTCGGATCGATGCGTGCCGCGATGCCATTTCGCCCCTCGACGCCAGCCCGTGCCCCCGTCGCCTGCGGGATCGCGGCGCATGCCTTCGTGGAGGCGCGGCTCTCGCAGCTCGGCCCGTTGCGGGATCAGCCCGGCCCGGAGGGCAGTCCCGCCCTCCCGTCACGATTCCTCCGGCATTGTGACGAGCAAACGGTCGTGGCGGTGCAGGCGATGCTCGCTGCGATCGCGGCGCTGCCGGCCGACCGGCGCGACTGCTCCGGGCACGGCGTGGTGGCGGCGAGCTGCCAGGCCGGCCGGCTCGCGACGGCCGCGTCGCTGGCGAAACTGCGAACGCAGGGGGCCGTGAGTGTGTCGCCCCACATCGTGCCGCAGTGCTCGCTGCATTCGATCGCCGGCGCCGTGAGCGTGGCGCTCGGTATGCACGGCCCCAACGTGGGCATCGGTGGCGGACCCGACGCGGTCGCCGAGGGCCTGTTCGCCGCGGTCTCCTTCCTGCAGCCGGGGGGCGGTGCCGACGCCGCCGGCGTCTGGCTCGTCGTGAGCGACTGGGTCGACGAGCCGACGCTCGATGCGAACGGTGCTGTGCTCGGTGATCCGGCGTGTCGCGCGCTGGCGTTGTGTCTCGAGCCCGCTGCCACGGCGGCGCTCAGTCTGGCCGTGCATCTTCCCGATGGGCCGGTGCTGCGGCCACGGACCGGCGAAACGCATGATCCCCTCGGCGACTTCGCCCGGGCGGTGGCGATGTGCGCCACGGGCGGCGTGCTCACGTCGTGGACCGTCGAGTGTCCCTGGCCGGCCGAGATCCGGCTCACGCGGCAAGCCGTCCATGCAATGCAGGCCACGATCCGGCGGGAGGCAGCATGACGACCCAGCCTCATGCCGACCGCGAGGCCGTGGTGATCACGGGCGTGGGTGCCGTATCGCCGCTCGGCTCCACGGTCTCTGGTATCGCCGACGCCCTGCTCGCGGGTGTGTCGGGCGTGCGGGCGATCGATCCCGGTGAGTTCGGCCGCGAGGCGAAGCAGTTCGCGGCGCCCGTCGCGGAGATCCCCGCGCCGCCGGTAGCCGTCTGCGGCCTCGAGAGTCAGGCATTTCGGTCGCTCGGCCGGCTGGAGCAGATGTGCCTCTCACCGGCGGCGCACGCGCTGGCCGATGCCCGGCTGCCGCGCGGCGATGGCATGCGGATCGGCCTCGTGCTCGGTCTCGGCGCCGAGGTGCTCAAGACGTGGGAACTCGATTTTCTCGACGGGGGCACGCAGGTGTTCGAGCCGCGGCGCGACCGCTCGCTCGTGCACCGGATGGCTGACCGGCTCGGACTCCGTGGTCCGGCCGTGACGGTGGCCGCGGCCTGCGCCTCGAGCGGCTACGCGCTCGCGCTCGCCCGCACATGGCTCGACACCGGCTGGGTGGATGCCTGCATCGCCGGAGGCTGCGACGTGATCAGCCCGGTGGGCATCGCCGCCTTCTACACCCTGCGGGCGCTCTCCCGCCGCAGCGACGATCCGGCGCGGGCGTCGCGGCCGTTCGACCGCGACCGCGACGGCTTCGTGATGGGCGAAGGGGGCGGCTTCTTCGTTTTGGAGCGAGCCAGTGCCGCCCGGGCCAGGGGCGCGCAGCCCCGGGCCGAGCTGGCCGGCATCGGCATGTCGAGCGACGCGGCCCACATGGTGATCCCGAGCACCGATCCCGTCCACGCGGCCGCAGCGATCACGCGGGCGCTCACTGATGCCGGCGTGACGCCCGACGAGGTCGACTACGTCAACGCCCATGCCGCCGGCACGCCGGTGGGCGACGTTGCCGAGGCAGGCGCGATCCGCATGGCGCTCGGTGCGGCCACCGACGGCGTGCCGGTGAGTTCGACGAAGAGCATGTCGGGGCATCTCGTCAGCGGTGCCGCGGCGTTCGAGGCGGTCGCCTGTCTGGCGGCTCTCGAGCGGCAGGCCGTGCCCCCCACGCTCAATCTCGACAGCATCGATCCGCAGTGCCCGCTCGATCACGTGCCCCACGTGGCCCGGGCCCGGCGGGTGCGGGTGGCGGCCAGCAACTCGTTCGGCTTCGGCGGGTCGAACCTGTGCCTCGTGCTGC
Source organism: bacterium (assembly GCA_029978085.1). GTDB lineage: Bacteria > Planctomycetota > Planctomycetia > Pirellulales > UBA1268 > QWPN01. The sequence continues at coordinate 5,037 of JAPOJV010000010.1, read as the reverse complement.
GGCAGGCCGCCTGATCGATTTCGTTCCGTCCTTCAGGGAGTCTCCTGCATGTCATCTGCCTCGGATCGTCACCTGCCCCCGGCCGCACTGGGCGAGATCGACGCCCTGCTCGAGACGCTGGTGGCGCGGTGGCACGAGGTGGAGCCGGCGCACACCGAAGTGGAGCTGCGGGGTCGGATCTGCGACCTGCACCGGTTCAACTTCCTCCTCTGGCACGAGGAAGACATCGCGCGTTCTCCCGACGTCACCGATGCCCGAATCGCGGAGGTGAAGCGGGCGATCGACCGCTACAACCAGGCCCGCAACGACGCGATCGAGAAGGTCGACGACTGGCTCGTGGCTGAATTGGCCGCCCGCGGCATCGCCGCTCCGGCCGGCGCGGCCTCTGCCACGGAGACGCCCGGCGCCGCCGTCGACCGGCTCTCGATCCTAGAATTGCGCCGCTACCACATGCGGGAGCAGGCTGAGCGGGCCGACGCCACGCCGGAGCATCGCGAGAAGGCGGCCGGCCGGCTCGTGATCCTCGATCTGCAGCGGGATCATCTCGTGGAGGCGGCCGATCGGCTGCTCACGGAGATCTTCGCGGGCCAGCGGCCGCTGCGGGTGTTTCGCCAGATGAAGATGTACAACGACCCGGCGATGAACCCGTATCTCTACAAGGCCCGGCAGTCATAAATCCCCTGGCGCGGAAGCCCCGGGGATCATTGCCGCGTCACCGCCGCGATCGGACAACGGCAACCGCACGTCGATCCGCGCACCCGCGCCCGGTGCGCTCTCGATCCGGCACTCGCCTCCTGCGAGCCGCACGCGTTCGTTCATGCCGACCAGTCCGAATCCCTGGCGGCCGGCGGCATGCGGATCGAAGCCGCAGCCATGATCGGCTACGTGCAGTTCGACGGTGTCGGCCGTTCGCCGCACGCCCACCTCCACGTTGCTGCTGCCGCTGTACTTCCGGGCGTTGCTCAGCGACTCCTGCACGATGCGATAGGCGGTCGTCTGCAGGGCGGGTGGAATCGTGTCGATGTCCGCAGCGAGGTGGGCGGTGACGGTGAAGCCAGCCTCGCGCATCTGCGCGCAGAGATCCTCGATGGCGGCCTTGAGGCCCAGGTCGTCGAGCGCGGCAGGTCGGATGCCCCGGATCACGCGGCGGCCATCCTCGACACCGCGGCGGAGGCAGGCCACGGCCGAAGTCACGGTGTCGCGGGCCTGCGGCGAGAGGGTGCGGTCGTCTTCCGCCATGGTCTCGAGGAGCATGATCGCGCCGACGGCATACTGGATCAGGCCGTCGTGAAACTCGTGGCAGAGCAGCTGCTTCTCCTGCTCCTGCACCTCGATGAGGCGGCGGAGCACCTGCTCCTTCTGGGCGAGTTGCGACCGCGTCTGCTCGAGTTCCGTCACGTCGGTGGAAACGCCACCGACGGCGATGACGACGCCCTTCTCGTCGGTCACCGGAAACTTCACCGACACATACGTCCGCGGCTCGCCGTCGTGCACGATGTTCTCGGTGAACGTGAACTCGCGGCCTGTTCGCGCCACCTGCGCGTCCGACTCGATAAACGCCTTGGCCGTCTCCGCGGGAAACCAGTCATAGGGTGTGGTGCCCGGCCTGAAGTCGCGCATCTTCGGCCACAGATCCATGTGCCGCTTGTTGACGAGCAGGTAGCGGCTCTGCAGGTCCTTGAGGTAGATCACGGCCGACGAGTGATCGACGAGGCTCTGCAGGAGCGAAAGCTGGTCGTGCAGCCGGCGGCGATAGGCCCGTCGCACGACGAGCAGCCAGACGACGGCCGCAGCCGCGACGATGGCGAGCGGGATGAGCGTGGGCCAGGGCATCGTGCCGGCAGAGAGCAACGGCATGCGGCGGATCCGGAAGCGGGCTGGGGATGAGAGTGCTTCAGTCTATCCGCCACCGCGGCCATTCTTGTGACGGCCGACCGCCCCCCGTAAGATTCATCGATCGGAGCGTTTTCGACCGCTGATCTCGCCCGTTTCTCGCCCCCGTAGCTCAGTTGGATAGAGCGGAGCTTTCCTAAAGCTCAGGTCACAGGTTCGATCCCTGTCGGGGGTACATTCCGGTCAGAAACTCACGAGTGCCTGCACGCCGGCGATCGGACTCGTGTTCGGATTCCCGATGCCTGCGCGGCCGACTTCTTCGGCGTCGATCCGGTGACGGCTCACTCGCTCTACGACCGCCGGAGGGCGAGGCTTGCGAGGGCGACGGCGGGCATGACCCAGATCGTGGCCAGCCGCCAGCGGCGTGAGATGTTGGCGATCGACGCAAACCACACGAGCCCGATCGCCACGGTGACGTCAAGCACCCACTGAAACGGCACTGGGCCCGAGGCACCGTTGATCCAGTCGACGAACGGCGCCACCACCATCCGCACGGGATCGTCGGCGGGCACGCCGATGAAGCAGGCCCCGAATACCCGCAGCCCGAAGGCGGCAAACGGGATCAGCCCGGCCACGAGCTCCACGCGGCGGGAGAGCTTCGGCAGCGGCGCCGCCCAGATCACCGTCCAGAGCGTCGTGAAAAGGAGTAGGCGGAAAGTCTCCATGAACGATGAGTGTAGCCCCGGGGAGCCCGCCGGTCCGTCATGGTTTGCCGCGACGGGCCTCATCGGCAGCCTCGTGTCGGCTACGGTCGGCGCTATCGTCCTGATCGCGGGCCTGCGGATGATCAACCGCCCGCGGATCTGAGCCGCCGCTTCAAGCCTGGGCTCAGGACGGGCCAAGCATCTGGATGTTCAGCATCCCACATCGCATCGAGAAGCTGCAGTCGTTCAGCGGGGCTCAGCGCCCGCGACGCTTGAATGATTTCGGCCAGCGTGGTCAGTGGCATCGATCGGGCCTCGCTATCCATCCACTACTTGATACACCTTGCCTCGACCCGCACGGCAGCCTCGATCTCGGCATCGTTCATCGGCTTGATTGATTCGATGGGTATCATGGTCATTTCGCGGCTGCGGCCTCGAGCTCGAACTGCTTCAAGCGGACGCGGCCCTGGGGGAATCGCACCGTCAGTTCGAGCTCGCCGCCCATCGCCTTCATCACCTTGCGCAGCGTCGAGATCAGCATGTCGGACTGTCCTTCGAGCTTGGCCCAGCTTGGCTGCTTCATGCCCGCAGCACGGGCCATCTGAGTCTGCGTCTTGCCGAGAGCCGCGCGGATCTCGCTCAGCACCATCTCCGCCAGCAGTTCCTGCGTGCGCCTAGCGGCGATCCGCTTGGTCTTGGCGTTGCCCGTTCGGGCGACAAGTTCCCGGAATGTCTTTGCCACGTCACTCTGCTCCGCGTTTCTCTCCGCCCGCTCCTCGTCGCCCAGCGTCTGGAACCACTCATCGAAGACATCGGTCGTGGCCGCCGTCCACATAAGCAGTTATAGCCTATAGGCTATTTCCTCAAAAGGCAAGAAAACCGCCGCCGCTCGCGACGCCTCACGGCTACACGCTTGCCGCTTTGAAATTCCGGGGAGCAGTGCAGCAATCGGCGTGGCGGCTGCAGCTGCCCGTCCTGCGTGCGGTCCCTTTTCCGCCACTGGCTTCAGAACGCGCCTTCACTGCGGAATGCGGTTGATCCAGTAAAGCGGCCGCCGGCGGGCATGGCTCACGGCAACAACCGTCACTGAGTCGCCTTCGATCCAATACACGATCACATATGGGAACCGCCGCAGGCAATACCGTCGTACCTCTCTATGGGAAGCTGTCCAATACTCAAGTGTGGCGTACAGCCTCAGCTCGGTCGCAACTTGCGCGAACACTTGCTGGATTGCATCAAGGAACTCAGTGCCGAGTCCAAGGCGGATATCGTCATACCAAACAGCCGCCTCGATGAGCTCTAACTGAGCGGCCGGCGCAATCGCGAAACTCACGACGCCGCTCGTCCGGCTCTCCGGCGCTCAAGGTGCTCACGTGCCTCGCGGAGGGCGACATCAGCGGGCAGCGGCTTCACGAGGCCTTTGTCGATCATGTCGATCCGTCGCTCCACCTCGTCCGCCCAGGCCTGAGCCAACTCGGGGGTAGCGAACGGGCTTTGGGAGAATCCCGTCTCTTGTTCGAGCGTTTCGTCGATTCGCTCAGCGATGAACTCACGGTCAGCCGCAGGCAACGCCAGCACCTTGGCCAGGAGGTCGTCGCGGGCGGCGGCTGAGGACTTGGATTCGTTCATAGCTGCATCCGTAGGGTACTGGGTTCTTCAGCCGAGCTTCGAGAAGTATACGCAAGTACATTATTGCGTCAAGCCCGTTCCACGGAATTGTTCTTCCCCGGCCGCTCCGGACCAAGGATGTCCCCCCGGGGTGGTAGGCTCACCGCCCATGTCGGCCCCCGCGCATCGGCGTCTGTCGCAACAAGGTGAAAGCCTTCATTCAAAACGTCCACCACTTCCGCGACGACACGCTCCGCGACCCCGCTCCGCCCGACGACCATGTCGTGGTGTTCGACGAGGCCCAGCGGGCGTGGGATGCCCGGCAGCTCGCGAGCTTCATGAAGCGGAAGAAGGGGCGGCCGGGGTTCACGCAGTCGGAGTCGGAGCTGTTGCTTTCGGCGCTCGACCGGCATGACGACTGGGCCGTGGTGGTCTGTCTCGTGGGGGGCGGCCAAGAGATCAACACGGGCGAAGCGGGGATCGGCGCGTGGCTCGAGAGCGTCCGCACGGCGTTCCCCAGCTGGGACGTCTTCATTTCGCCGCATCTGACCGACTCCGAGTATGCGGCCACCGGTGCCCTCGCTCGGCTCAAGGAATCGCGGGCCGGTGCGGCGGCCGCCACGTTCGAGCCGGCCTTGCACCTGGCCACCTCGATGCGTTCCTTCCGCGCCGAATCGCTCTCCCGCTTCGTGAAGGCGTTGCTCGACGGCGAGGCGGAGGCGGGGCGGGAGCTGCTCGAGTCGTTTCGCGAGCAGTATCCAATCGTGCTCACGCGGAGCATGCGGGCGGCGCGGCGGTGGATCCGCCGGCAGCGGCGGGGCACGGAGCGGGCGGGGCTCGTGGCCTCGTCATCGGCGCAGCGGCTCAAGCCCCATGCGATCGACATCCGGGT
>JAPOJV010000070.1 GCA_029978085.1 bacterium | reverse complement strand
GCCGAAGCTCAGTTTTCTCTGGCTGCTTAACTAAGCATCCCCGAGCGATGGCCCCAGTCGGAAGGGCCTCCCAATCGGTCGCCAAATCCGACTCGCCCCGGTTCACCGCCTGGTACGGCAGGGGCTAAAAACGTTCCGGGCTGGTTCGCGACGCACCCTGCCGGCCTGGGACGCGCTAACGAGATTCAAATCGACCGGATACACACGTAGACGTTTGTGCTGAAACATCTCGGGACGCGGGTTCGACTCCCGCCGCCTCCATTTGGCACCCGGAGGTCCGTTGCTCCGCAACGGGCTGCCGGTCACGGCGTGACCGGGCTACCTGTCGGGTGTGGGCGAGTCACGCCGTTACTCGTATTCCGGCGTGGGCGAGTCACGCCGTGACTCGTATTCCGGTCACGGCGTGACCGGGCTACGGGCTGCGTGACGGACCTACGTCGCACTCCAGCCTGGCTTCGGGCTCGCGTGAATCTGCGGTGAGCGGACCGCGAGCGATTCGATCCGGCTACGCTCGGCGGTGATCGCGTCGCCGTGATGGTGCTCGATCGCGAGGTCGAACCGGACACTCGCGCCCGGCGCAAGTGGCACGACCCGCCCCTGCGACTCCTCATGCGACCGCGGGTTCGGATAGTTGGTCCCCGGCTCGAGTCCGGTGACGTAGCCGTCAGCGAGCCCCCCCTGGTTTTTCCAGAGCGTAAAGCATGGGAGCGTGTCGGCCTTCCAGGTGAGCGAGGCCGCGTTGCGGTGGTCTGGGCCGATGAGCAGGGCCGTCGCCGTGCCCCGAGCGTCGGGCCGCACCCGGGTAAAGTGCACCTGCTCCCCCCTGCCAGCCTGCGGCGTCACATAGCGGCTCCACGTCGGCGCATCGGCCGCCGCGACAGCGTCTCGCGGGACGAGTTCCTCGACTGCGGCGACCAGTTCCGCGCCGGGGCCGAGCAGCGGTGGTCCGAAGTTCACGTGGTAGAGCATCTGCATCGTGGCCGGCCGGTCGGACAGATTCTTGACCGTGTCGGTCCAGGACACCCGCGGACGCCCGGCCTGCAGCGTGAGCGACGTCGTCATGCGCAGGGCCTGCACGAGGAACCGCGTCTCGTCGACGGCCCCCGTGAGCGTGATCGTGCCAGCCGCCTCGTCGAGCGTGACGTCGAGATGATGGGCCGGGAGGTTCGCGATCCTTCCGTGAAGCGGGTGCCGCAGCCGCCCGGTCGCGTCGAAGTCGGGGGCGCCGTTGCTCACGAGGCCGCAGCGGGCCACGAGTTCATCGAACCCGTCGAGCCAGCCGAGGCCGGATGGCTCGGTCATGGGCACGAACCGCGGATGCACCGGCCCATGCACGGGCGACTGCCAGCCGAGTTCGCAGCCGTCGGCCATGATCTTCCAGATGCCCAGGCCCCGGTCGGGCAGCACGAACACCTTCGTCGCGCCGGCGACGAGCTCGACGAGGAGCACGCCGTCGCGGACGCCGCCGGCGAGCCGCCGTGTTCGCACGGCCAGGTTGCCCAGGGCCACGTCCACGCGGTCGGCGGCGGCGAACGAGGCACTGCGATGCGACGTGATCAGCTGGAGCGTATGCGACGACATGGGCAGTCCTTGGGCGAAGAGAGGCAGGACAAGGCGGACGCACTCGAGCGACTCAGAATATCGTCCCGCCCCGGCCGCAGGCAGACGCCTTGAAGGCGGCGGGCCGCGCGGTCAGAGTAGTCGCGTCGGGCCGCGGGATTTCCGCAGCCCTCCCGTCGCCTCTCGAGCGATCCGATGAACGACCTGAAGATCTTCTCAGGGCCGGCGAATCCGGCCCTGACGCAGGACATCTGCCGCTATCTCAACCTGCCGATGGGCAAGATTTCGCTGGGAAGGTTTCCCGACGGCGAAATCTCCTGCAAGATCGACGAGGACGTCCGTGGCCGCGACGTATTCATCGTCCAGTCCACGTCGCCGCCGGTCAACGAGCACATCATGGAACTGCTCGTCATGATCGACAGCTTCAAGCGGGCCAGCTCGTTTCGGATCACGGCCGTCATCCCCTATTTCGGCTATGCCCGACAGGACCGCAAGGACTCGGGCCGCGTGCCGATCACGGCCAAGCTCGTTGCCAACCTGATCACCCGCGCCGGTGCCGACCGCGTGCTGGCGATGGACCTCCACGCCGCCCAGATCCAGGGCTTCTTCGACGTGCCAGTGGATCACCTGTATGCAGCACCGGTGCTCAACAATCACCTCCACTCGCTCGAGATCCCGAAGGAGGAACTCGTGGTGGTGAGCGCGGACGAAGGGGGCATCAAGCGGGCGGTGGGGCATGCCAACCGAATCGGCGCACCGCTGGCCATCATCGACAAGCGGCGGCTCTCAGCCGACACGATCAAGAGCACCAACATCATCGGCGCCAGCGTGGAGGGCAAGACGGCCGTGCTCTTCGACGACATGATCAGCACGGCCGGCTCGATCTGCGGGGCAGCCGACGTGCTCCACAAGAACGGCGCCAAAGCGATCTATGCCTGCGCGACCCACGGGCTGCTCGTGGGCCCCGCCATCGAGCGGCTCAAGCAGGCCCCGTTCAAGAACATCATCATCACCGACTCGATCCCGCTCACGCCCGGCAAGATGCTCCCCAACATCACCGTGCTTTCCGTCGCCAGCCTGCTCGGCCAGGCGATCAAGCGGATCCACCGCAACGAGTCGGTTTCGATGATGTTTCAGTAGCGACCGGTCGTGGGTCGCCTGATCACGCCGTGACCGGAAAACAAGCCACGGCGTGACGGGCCTACGGAAATTCACAGTTTTTCCCGGATTTCCCTGGACTCGGCTTGCGTCGACGGCGGGAGCGGGCAGAATAAGGGGCTCGAATTTTGAAGGAGTTTTCATGAGTGACACACTCGAAGTCGTTTCCCGCAAGGTGAGCGGAAGCCGCGAGAGCCGCCGGCTCCGGCGATCCGGCATGGTGCCGGCGATCCTCTACGGCCACGGCGAAAAGTGCGTCGAACTGGCCGCGAAGCGGGAGGCCATCGAGGCCGTCGTCCGCCATGGCAGCCGGTTCGTCGAACTGACCGGCGCCGTCAAGGAAGGCGCGATCATCCGCGAGCTCCAGTGGGACGCCATGGGCTCGGACCCGCTGCATCTCGACCTGCTGCGGGTCAGCAAGTCCGATCGCGTCAAGGTGAAGGTGCCGATCGACCTCAAGGGCGAGTGCCCCGGCCAACGGGCTGGTGGCGTGCTCAGTCTCGTCATGCACGAGATCGAACTGGAGTGCACGGCCGACGCGATTCCAGACCACATTCATGCCCAGGTGGGGCATCTGGAGGTGGGCCACTCGATCAAGGTGCACGACCTGCAATTGCCCAAGGGCGCCAAGGCACTCGTCGAAGGCGACGAGACCGTCGTGAGCTGCCTGCTGCCGTCCAAGAAGGCCGAGGAGGCTGGAGCCGCCGGAGCCGCGGAACCCGAGGTGATCGGCCGGAAGGCTGCCGAGGAAGGAGAGGCCGAAGCGGAGAAGTCCTGACCGGACGGCAGCCCGCGAGACCCGCGCTGGCTGCCTGACGTGGTGCGGAGGCTCTCCCATCGAGAAACGTGAAACTGCTGGTGGGATTGGGCAACCCGGGGCCGGCCTACGATGGCACCCGGCATAACGTAGGCTTCGATGTGCTGGAAATCCTGGCGCGTCGGGCCGGCAGCCCCTCACGACGGCAGCGATTCCAGGGCGAGACGGCGCAGGCGGTGATCCGCGGCTGCCCCGTGTTGTTGCTGTGGCCGCTGACGTGGATGAACCTGAGCGGTTCGAGCGTGCTCGCGGCCCGTGACTTTTTCAAAATCGAACATTCCGACATCCTGGTGATCTGTGACGATTTCAACCTGGCAGCCGGCACCCTCCGCATGCGGCCGAGCGGCTCTGCGGGCGGCCAAAACGGTCTCGCCGACATCCTGCGCCGGCTGGGCAGCCCAGACGTTCCGCGACTGCGGGTCGGCATCGGACCTGTTCCGGCCGGCTGGAAGCCAGCCGACTTCGTGCTGGGCCGGTTCTCCCGGGACGAGCGGGACGCCCTCGGGCCGGTCGCCGAGCGGGCGGCCGACGCCGCCGAGGATTGGGTCGCCGTGGGCATCCAGGCCGCAATGAACCGTTACAACTGATAGATTCTTTCCGAGCACAGTTCGCATAGCTACAGAGGAGCGCGATTTCATGTCGGTGTACGAAGGCATGTTCATTCTCGACCCGGGCAAGTATTCCCGCGACCCGGGGGCCGTCTCCCAGCAGGTGACCGACCTGATTCAGCAATTCGGTGGCACGGTGCTCGCATCGCGGCTCTGGGACGAGCGGAAGCTGGCCTACCCGATCAAGGGCCAAAAGAAGGGCGTCTACTGGCTGACGTACTTCCGCATGCCTGGTGGCAACCTGGTCGGCCTGGAGCGGCAGTGCGAGATCACCGACGACATCCTCCGCAAACTCGTGCTGAAGGTCGACGACCGGATCGCCGATGCCCTCGTGCAGCATGCGTTGGCGGGCGAGACGGCTCAACGGCGTCCGGCCGCAGCGGCAGCGGCCCCGGCAGCCCGTCCGGCCGGGGCGTCCTGAGGAACCACGTCCCACCCCTTGCACCCTCCCGGGGCAGGGGATAGAGTGCTGGAGTTGTACAGAAGTTCAGTTCCGGCAGTGAGAAGGAGGTTTCTGTCATGGCAAGCTTCAACCGCGTGATTCTGATGGGCAACGTAACCCGCGATCCCGAGCTGCGCTACATCGCGAACGGCACGGCGGTCACGGACATCGGCCTGGCGGTCAACGATCGCCGCAAGACACCGTCGGGCGAGTGGGTCGAGGAGACGACGTTCGTCGATGTGACGCTCTGGGGCCGCACGGCAGAAATCGCCGGCGAGTACGTGACGAAGGGCTCGCCGCTCCTCATCGAGGGCCGGCTTAAGCTCGACACATGGGAGAAGGACGGTAAAAAGAACTCCAAGCTCCGCGTGGTCGGCGAGAAGATGCAACTCCTGGGATCGCGATCTGGCGGCGAAGGCGGCCGCACCGCGAAGCCGCGCGTGGCCGCAGGCCGTGGCGCCCCGCAGGGCGGCTCTTTTGGCGGCGACGAATTCAACCAAGCCAATGACGGCTACGATGACGGCCCCGGATCGTCCGGCGGGCCGGTCGGAGCCGACGACGACATCCCGTTCTGACTTTTCGGAGAAATTGATCCATGGCCGCCACAGCACAGCCTCGTCTCGCAGTCGCCGGCAAACGCAGCCTGCCCAAGGGCAAGCGTGGCGGCATCGAGCTTCTGCTCATCCACACCGTTGAACACCTCGGCAAGCAGGGGGAAGTGGTCGAGGTGAAGCGCGGCTACGCCTACAACTACCTGCTTCCGCAGGGCCTGGCCACGCTCGCCACCGAGCACCACAAGCGGATGGTGGAAAAGCACAAGGCCAAGCTCGAGGAAATCGCCCGCGAGCGGCTGGCCGGCCTGCGGAGCCTCCTGGCAGAGCTGGTTCGCACGAGCGTGACGATCGAAGCGAACGCCAACGACGAAGGCCACCTGTACGGCTCGGTCGGCGCTCCGGAAATCTCGCGGTCGCTCAAGCAGCAGGATCTCATGGTGTCGCCGGAGCAGATCATCCTTCAGGGTCCGCTCAAGGAAGTGGGCCTCTATACCGTGAAGGTCAAGCTCGGTCCGGATGTCGAGGGCGACCTGAAGGTCTGGGTGGTGCCGAGCAGCAGCGACGCCGCTGCCAAGTAGTCGAGCCGTGGACGCGGCCGCGACACAGCGGCCGCGGCGGCGGTGGGGCGGCCCCCCAATGGGCTTGCCCCGGACGGTCGGATGGCACGGAGGCAGGCATCGATGGTGGCATCGCGTGAGACGTCAGCTCGCGACGGTGGCCGGCGGCGCCGTGGAGCCACCGACTCGCAGCCGGCTGCAGCTGTGCTGGTCGACCGCGACCGCCCCGCGAACGTCGATGCCGAGCGGGCTGTGCTGGGCAGCATCCTGCTCAAGCCTGACGTCTGCGACGACATCGCCCTGCTCATCCGGCCCGAAGACTTTTCCGACGAGTCGCACCAGATCCTCTACCAGCATCTGCTGGAACTGCACGACACCGGCAAGCGAATCGATGCCACGATCGTGCTGGAGCGGCTGCGGACAAAGGGGGATCTGGAACGCATTGGCGGGGCCGCCGCGCTGGCTGAGGTGGTGGAGGCGGTGCCCCACGCGGCCCATGCCAGCCACTATGCCCACATCGTCCGCGACAAGGCCCTGCTGCGGTCGCTGATCGACGCGGGCACCGACATCCTTCGTGACGCCTACGATGGCAGCGATGAGCCCCGGCAACTGCTCGCCCAGGCTGAAGAAAAGATTTTCGCCATTCTCGAACGCCGCAGCTCGGCCGAGGCCCAGCCGATCCAGACGGTGCTCGAAGAAGTGATGGTCCGCATGGATGCGCGGATGAAGCACGAGCACACCGTCGGGGGCGTGGAAACCGGCTTTACCGACCTCGACGCGCTCTGCGGCGGCCTGCACAACTCCGAGCTCATCATCCTCGCGGCCCGGCCCAGTATGGGAAAGACGGCGTTCGCGATGAATATCGCCGAGCACGTTTCGATCAATCTGAAGCAGGCTGTACTGTTCACGAGCCTCGAAATGGCGAGTCTCGAACTCGCCGACCGTCTGCTCTGCTCAGCCGCCCAGGTGAACGGCCACCGGCTCCGCAACGGCACGATTTCCCAGGAGGATCGACGGCGGCTCGTGCAGAAGTCGTCGGAAATCGGCACGTCGCCACTCTACATCGACGACACGCCGGGCCGCACGCTCACCGAGATCGCGGCCGTGGCCCGCCGGCTCAAGCGGCGGCAGGGCCTCGCCCTGATCGTGATCGACTACCTCCAGCTGATCGAGCCTGACAACCCCCGCGATCCCCGGCAGGAGCAGGTGGCGAGGATCGCGCGGCGGCTCAAGATGATGTCGCGTGAGCTCGACGTCCCGGTGCTCTGCCTGGCCCAGCTCAACCGACAGGCCGAAGTGTCGCGGGACAATCGCCCGCGGCTCAATCACCTCCGTGAATCCGGCGCCATCGAACAGGACGCCGACGTGGTGATGTTCGTGCACCGCGAGGAGTACTACCAGACCAACGACGAGGACCGCGAACGGGTGAAGGGCTCGGCGGAAATCATCATCGCCAAGCAGCGAAACGGCCCGATCGGCGACGTGAAGCTGCTCTGGCAGCACGACTACACGCGATTCGTCAACCTCGAACACCGCCCCTACGACGAGTTCGAGTCCTTCTCGAATTTTTAGCGCGGCCGTCGGCTTCTGTCCGTGCCGGGCGTGACGTCGAGCCGCAGGCCGTCGTCTTCGCCTCGCTCGAGCCGTTCCCACGCGATGGCGCCCATGGCGGCGTTGTCGGTACAGAGCGACAGGGGCGGCACGAACACGCCGAGGCTGCGACGCCGACCGAAGGCCTCGACCGCCTCACGAAGGCAGGCGTTCGCGGCCACGCCGCCGCCGATCGCGATGGCCCGACAGCCCGTGCGATCGATGGCGAGTTCGAGCTTGGCGAGGATGCAGTCGACCACGGCCTGCTGGAACGAGGCGGCGAGGTCGGCGCGGGCCTGACCGACGGGGTGCGGCGTGTCGGCCGGAGCGCCCGGCGGCCGCACGAGATAGCGGAGGGCCGTCTTGAGGCCGCTGAAGCTGAGGTCGAGCCGGTCGCGATCGGCCACGAGCGGCCGCGGCAGGCGGTGAGCCCGCGGATTGCCTTCCCGGGCGATTCGCTCGATTTCCGGGCCGCCGGGATACGGTAGCCCGAGCAGGCTCGCGGCCTTGTCGAAGGCCTCGCCCGCCGCATCGTCGATCGTGCCGCCGAGCCGTTCCAAGTCGAGCGGCGACCGCACGTGAAACAACGACGTATGTCCTCCGCTGGCCACGAGCCCCACGAATGGATACGGCAGCGACTCTCCATGGGCGAGGCGGCAGGCATAGAGATGCGCTGCGATATGATCGTAGCCGACGATCGGCACACGGAGCACCGCGGCGATGGCCTTCGCCGCAGTCAGCCCCACGAGGAGTGACCCGACGAGCCCCGGCCGCACCGCGACGGCGACGGCCTCGATGTCCGAGCGGGCGACGCCCGACCGGCGGATCGCCTCGTCAACGACTGGAATGATGCGTTCCACGTGGGCCCGTGAGGCGATCTCCGGCACGACGCCCCGCCAGCGGGCATGCAGCTGCTCCTGGCTGGCAACGACGCTTGCGAGCACCTCGCGCGACCGCGTCACGACCGCCGCAGCGGTTTCATCACACGTCGTTTCGATCGCGAGCAGCGGCATGCGAGGCTGACCGTAGACCCATCACGGCGTGACGGGCTGATGCTGCCGGCGACGGCGTCGTCGGACTGCCTAAAAGTCATACCAGACGCCGATCCCGGCGCGGTTCTGGTTGTAGAACACGAATTCGTACTGCGGATCCGAGCCGTAGAGATACTCGAACCCCACGCGGAGGAGCCGCTCGCTGCGATCGCCACGCCAGGCCCAGCCCGTCTGCACGCAGACATTACCGCCCCAGTTGAGCTCCTGCCGCGACATGCCGTTGATCGCGAAGAACGGCGCTCCGCGGGGCCCCGTCGGCCGCGCCTGCACGAGCTCGACGCCGCTCTGAAATTCCCAGGGTTCCGAGCCGCCGCTGTTGTGAAAGGAATAGCCGACCTCGCCGTAGATCCGCATCCAGTCGAACAGGTAGTAGGAGTTGCCCCAGACGATCGCATCGCGGAGATAGTTCACCCGCGGAAAATCGGGATGCTTGAGCATCGCCTCGTCGCCGAGGTGGGCGCTGAGGTGGTAGTAAGCGAGCTTGGTCTGCCAGCGGCCGATGCCGTAGACGAGCGGCAGGCCGAAGCGGTAGTCCGACGACCGCAGATCGAGCTCGTCCTGCTGATCGAGCCGCACGAACGCGGCCCCCTCCACCTGCAGTTCGAAGCCCTGCGGATGCAGCACCGGATCCGAACCATACCGCAGGATCGACACCCGGCCACCAGCGGTCATATCCCACATCCAGCCGTTCTTGATCGATGGATCGAACGGATCGGGCGCCGTGTCGTCATACCAGACGCTGGCGAACCGCGGCTCCTTGGGCCCCGCCAGGTAGCTCGTGTAGATCAGATTGTTGGGCAGGATGTGCCATCCCCAGGGACGGGCGGCCCAGAGATCGTCGAAGCAGTCCCGGCAGGCATCGGGCGACACGCACGAGCCGTCGGGGCACCACGGCCCCTCGGCATACGGCATGTCGAGGATGACGGGCCCTTGTGGCTGAGCCGGCGGCAACGGCTCGACGGGCAGATCCTGGCCGACGGCCGTCAGGCACGTCAGGCACACGGCCGCCAGCCACAGCCTGCAAAGTCCAGTCAGCATCGAGACGCCATTCCGGAGAGACACCGCCATCCTGCCCGCCCCGAACGTTCGGAGCAGGTTGCGAACCCGGCACATCGTGGCGACACTGTAGGGTCTTCGCCACGCTGAGCCACGGTGTCATCGGCACGACCCGCACCGTTCACCAGCGGCGCGGCAGCGCGGCCTTCAAGTCGAATGGAGATAGGAAGACGGCGCAAGTCGGCGAAAGATCAACTCTGCCGCGTCTCACTCCCCTGCCAGGCCATCCTCCATGACCAACTCGCCACTGTCGCCCCAGACTGACGCATCCCGCCCTGCCACGACCGATGGATCCTCTGTCGGTTTTGCCCTGGGCCGAATTCCGAGTGGCCTGTTCATCGTGACCTGGCGCGAGGGCGACCAGGATCGCGGCATGCTCGCCAGCTGGGTGATGCAGGCCGGCTTCGAGCCGCCGATGCTGACCGTCGCCGTGGCCCCGTCTCGGGGCCTCCTCGCTGCGGTCGACTCGGGGGCGCCGTTCGTAGTCAATGTACTGGCCGACAACCAACGGCCGCTGCTCGCACGGTTCGGAAAGCCGGCGGCTCCAGGTGAAAATCCGTTCGCCGGAATCGCCCTGAGTCGGGCTGGGTGCGGGGCCCCTGCGCTGGATGAGGCAGCCGCCTGGCTCGAATGCAGCCCGGTCGCACAGACCTCGGGAACGGACGACGTCCGCTGCGACCACATCGTCGTGCTCGCTCGCGTCACGGCCGCTGGAGCCGGCCGGGAAACTCCGCCTCTGGTGCATCTGCGAAAGAATGGGCTACGCTACTGACCACATTCATAAAGACGGCTTAGAAAACCGCCTGCCCTGAACACAGTGCCTGGAGCTGGTCGAATGAACGTCATCCGATTCGCATCGCTCATCGCCTGCGTCTGCTCGATCGTCTGTGGATGCTCTCAGCCATCGGGCTCGACGCCGAGCGGCGCGGCGGCAACGCCCTCAGCTGCTGCCGCGGGGAGCCTCAAACGGTTCGTCTTCATCACCAACGGCGACGATCCCTTCTGGGACGCATGCAACGCCGGCCTCGTCGAGGGCGCCACACGGTCGGGGCTCGCCGCCAAGGGGCTGCGGGCTGTGATGGAGAAGGGCAACGGCACGGCCCAGGGCCAGATCGAAAAGCTCCGACAGCTCGCCAGCCAGGCCGACGTGGCTGCTGTGGCGATCTCCGTGATTCAGGCGGAGAACGCCGCGATCGTCGAGGAGATGAAAAACCTCGCCGCCAAGGGCGTGAAGGTGATCACCGTCGATGGCGACGTGAACCGTGCCACGTTCCGCGACGCCCGCCCCTACTACATCGGCACCGACAACATCGTGGGCGGAAGGCTGCTCGGCGCCGCAGCCAAGGCGATTCTCGCGGCCCGCGGCAAGACGTCGGGTGGCTACGTCCAGTTCGCCGGCTTCACCGACAACGACAACGCCCGCGCCCGGATGAACGGATTCAAGGAGGCGGTCGGCGCGGGCTTCAAGGAAGCCGACCGGATGAGCGACGAGATGGACCTCGCCCGGGCCCGCGACAATGTCCGCACGGCGCTCGTCAACCATCCCGACCTCGTGGCGCTCGTCGGCATCTGGGCCTACAACGCGCCGGCGATCGCGGAGGTGGTCGAGGAGCGGAAGGCCCGCGACCGGATCACGACGGTGACGTTCGACGCACAGGCCGTGGCGATCGAGCGGATGGCCGCCGGCCAGATCGACGCCATGGTGGTGCAGAACCCGTTCGAGATGGGCATCCAGACGGTCCGCCTGCTGCTTGCGATGCACGCTGGCGACGAGGCGACGATCAAGGAGATGTTTCCACGGTTCGGTCAGCCCGATGGCGATATCTACACGACCGGCCTGCGGCTGATCGTGCCCGACACCGACCCGCTCGTGAAGCCCGCCGACATCCAGGGCAACGACCACGAGTACCTGCCGCTCTCGGCATTCCGCGGGTGGTTGAAGAAGTACGGCCTGTCGAGTTCCTGACGCCGTCACATACCGCGGCATCACACCGAACCTCGAGCCCCTCACGCGTCGGGAACCTCTCGCATGGCAGCCTCCGCCCCGCGGTCCTCCGGCGGCTTCCTCCTGCGCCGCAGCGAGTGGGCCCTGCTCGCCGCCATCGTCGTGGCCGTCGTGCTCACGGCGATCATCGACGCCAACCATTCCTATTGGTTTCAGCCGCTCGCAAGCCTGCGCGACATCGCCCGCAGCACGGCCATGCTCGGCATCTTCGCGCTCGGCGCGGCCGTGGTGATCATCGCCGGCGGCATCGATCTCTCCGCCGGGTCGATGATCGCCCTCTCCACCACCGTGTGTGCCTCCACGATGCTGGCCCTCGCCCCAACGGAGATGGTGGGCTTCAAGCCGGTGGGCGGGGCGGTCGTGACGGCCGGCTGCCTGGCGAGCCTGCTGGCCGGATTCCTCGTGGGCACGCTCCACACCTGGCTGATCACGGCGGTGCGGCTGCCCCCCTTCATCGCCACGCTCGCCACGCTCGTCGGCCTCCGCAGTCTCGCCCGTGCCATCGCCACGAGCACGACGGCTGCCCTGCTCCCCACGAAGAACAGCCAGATCAACGTCTACGACCCGATGTTCAAGTTCGTCCGTGACAACGTCTGGATCCCGGTCGCGGTCTTCGGCCTGCTTGCGTTCGTCACTTGGCTCCTGCTCACCCGCACCGTCCTCGGTCGCCACGTTCACGCCCTCGGCGGCAACGAGCAGGCGGCCCGGCTCGCGGGTATCCGCACCGACAACGTGAAGTGGTTCGCCTACTGCTACGCCGCGATGACGGCGGCCCTGGCGGGCCTGTTCTACGTGGCCAACGAGTCGGTCGCCGCCCCGGCCAACCAGGCGCGGGGCCATGAACTCAATGCGATCGCGGCTGCCGTCGTCGGCGGCTGTTCACTCTCGGGGGGCGTCGGCACCGTACCCGGCACCGTGCTCGGCACGATCTTTCTCCGCGTCGTGATCGATGCCGTCTCGAAGGTGATCAAGACCGAGGCCGAGATCTACGAGGGGCTGATCGTGGGCGTGGTCGTCGTGCTCGCCGTCACGTTCTCCCAGGTTGGCCACCTCGCGAAGGGAGGCCGGCGGCTGCTGCCTGGGGCACTCGGCCTCTGTGCCATCCCCACGCTCGCAATCCTGGCCGGCGGCGTGGTCGCCATGACGGCATCGCCGCGAGCCGGTCTGGCCGCGGGCCTGGCGGCGCTCGGCCTGCTTGGGGCACTGAGGGTGTGGGAAGGCCGACAGGCGGCTCCAGTGAGGACCGCATGACCGCCGCCTCGACAGGCCACATGGCCGCCGACCGGACGATTGAAGGCCACGCGATCACAATGCGCGGGATCACGAAGCGGTTTCCGGGCGTTGTCGCGCTCGACGACGTGTCACTCGAGGTCCGGCGCGGCGAACTCCACGCCATCTGCGGCGAGAACGGCGCCGGCAAAAGCACACTCATGAAGATCCTGTCGGGCGTGTACCAGCCCGACGCGGGTACGCTCGAGATTCATGGTCAGCCCGCCCGCTTCACCGGCACCCGCGACGCCGAGCGGGCCGGCGTGGCGATCATTCATCAGGAACTGAATCTCGTCGAAGACCTGTCGGTGGCGGCCAACGTGTTCCTGGGACGCGAGCGGCGGGGATGGGCGGGGCTCATCGACGACGCGACGATGGAGGCCGAGACGGCCCGGCTGCTCGACATGCTCGAATGCCACGTCTCCCCTCGCGCGGCAGCCGGCGGCCTGCGGGTGGGCGACCAGCAGCTCGTCGAGATCGCGAAGGCCCTCTCGCTCGACGCGTCGATTGTCGTGATGGACGAGCCGACGAGCGCCCTCACCGAAGCCGAGTCGGCCCGGCTCGAGCGGACGATTCACCGGCTGCGGGACTGCGGCACCACGATCCTCTACATCTCCCACAAGATGGACGAGGTATTTCGGCTGGCCGACCGAATCACCGTGCTCCGCGATGGCCGCCACGTGCGCACGGTCGAGCGGACGGCGACGACGCCAACCGAAATCACCGGCTGGATGGTGGGCCGCGAGATCGCCGGCCACTCGTTCCACGAGCCGCGACCCCGCGGGGCACAACTGCTGGAGGTTCGCGGCCTCACGCTCCCCTGGCCCGAGCATCCGCGGGGCTATCGTCTCGCCGACGTGTCACTCGATCTCCATGCCGGCGAGATCGTCGGTGTCGCGGGCCTCATGGGCGCGGGCCGCACCGAGCTCTTGGAAACGATCTTCGGCGCGTCGCCCCCGACCTGGACCGGTGAGATCCGGCTCGACGGCCGCCCCGTGCGGTTCATGCATCCGCGCGAGGCATGCGCTGCCGGCATCGCGATGGTCACGGAAGACCGCAAGCGGCTCGGCCTCTTCCCCGATCTCGACGTCGCCGGCAACGTGAGCCTCTGCAGCCTCGACAAGGCGACGCGAGGCGGCTTTGTGAGCCGAAAGCGGGAGGAGACGCTCGTCGCCGGACCGATCCGCGACACGGGCGTGAAGACACCCGGTCCCCATGCCGCGATCACCGGCCTCTCCGGCGGCAACCAGCAGAAGTGCATCATCGGCCGCTGGCTGCTGACGGAGCCGCGGATCCTCCTGCTCGACGACCCGACCCGCGGCATCGACGTAGGCGCCAAGGCCGAGCTCTACGCCCTCATCGACCGCCTCTGCCGGCAGGGCATGG
The DNA here is from genome assembly GCA_029978085.1 of bacterium. Classification (GTDB taxonomy): domain Bacteria; phylum Planctomycetota; class Planctomycetia; order Pirellulales; family UBA1268; genus QWPN01. The sequence goes on along the minus strand of JAPOJV010000070.1, from coordinate 1,532 downwards.
GCGTCATTCTGACATCGAGCGAGCTGCCCGAACTGCTCACGCTCTCCGACCGCATCCTCGTGCTCGCCGAAGGCAGGCTGACCGCGGCGTTTGCCCGCGCCGATGCCACGGAGCACCGGATTCTCGAGGCCGCGACGGCCTCGACGCTGGTTCGCGCAACGCGATCCCCGGTCATGGGCGGCATGCTGTGAGCAGCCTGCCCGACGAGTTCACGGTGGTGTCGCCCGGCCGCGTCAACCTGATCGGCGAGCACACCGACTACAACAATGGCTTCGTCCTACCGCTCGTGATCGAACGTGGCGTGAAGCATGCGCTGAATGGCGGCGGCTACGCGACACGACGGCACGAGTGCGAGAGAGCGACGCGGCTGCTCGGTCGCCCTGCCCTCCGCGATGATTTCCAGGTCTCGTGCCCCGAGCCCGACCTGTTCCTCACCGCCGCCACGGCCGGGACCCGTGCGGAGCCACAACCGTAGCCCGCACACTCCGTCGCGCCGTAGTCCGCATGCGGCCCACGGTCTTGACACCACAGACCCGTCTATTCCCCAGCGGGTCAACCTCCTGTGGTGGGAGTTCGGGGCTGCCCATGCCCCGTCGCCGGACGCTCGCTACGAACATCCTGTTCTTCGCTCGCTCGGATGCCGCCTTCGCTCCGCCATCCTGGCTGCGCTCGGCGGCATACGCCGGCTCCTGGGGCATGGGCAGCCCCTCACGGCCGTGCGACTCGTTCGTCATCAGCCGCCGACGTATTTCGCCACGATGCTGCGGGCGCGGGCCTCGTCGCGGGTGCCCGACACGATCGCGCGGCCGTCGGCGAACACGGCCAGCTCGATGCCCGGCTCCACCTGGGCACGGACGATCCACGGATTCGCGGTGACGCTTCCCACGCCGGCGAGCCGAGCTGCCAGAGCCACGAGGTCGATGCCCGGCGTGGCCGGCAGCACCTGCACGGCATCGCGGCCGCAAAGCGCCGTCGGCCGTCCGCCGAGCCGCCCCTCGAGCCACGGAAAGTCACCGCCCCGGCAGGTGGCACAGCCCTGGGCGGCGAGGGCCGAGAGATCGATCGTCCGCCAGACGTTCTCCCACAGATCACAGACGAGCATTCGACTGGCGGCCTTGTCGCGCGCGCCCGCAAGCAGTTTGATCGCCTCCGCCGCCTCGACGGCGCCGACGACGAGGGCCGCCGATCCAATGATGCCGGCCGTGTCACACGTGGGCAGCGAGCCGGGGGCGGGCGGCTCTGGCACGAGGCAGCGCAGGCAGGCGGTCCGGCCGGGGAGGATCGTGAGCACGCGGCCTTCCGCGCCGATCGCACCGCCATGCACCCAGGGCAGACCGTGACGACAGCACCATTCGTTGACGAGAAACCGGGCCTCGAAGTTGTCGGTGCCATCGACTATCGTGTCGACTCCGCCGAGCAGGGAGGCCTCCGTCGCCGCCGTCAGATCGGCGACAACCGGCTCGATCGACGCAGCCGAGTTGATCTCCCGGAGGTGCCGTGCGGCCGCCACCGCCTTCGGTAATCCGGCGGCG
>JAPOJV010000110.1 GCA_029978085.1 bacterium | reverse complement strand
CTCCAACCGCACACGGAGTGTGCGGACTACGGCGACGTAGTCCACATGCTCCGCATGTGGCCCACGGCCAAAACACCACAGACCCGAGCTACTTCCATCCGGCTACGCCAACCTCCTGCGGAATAGCTGGTCGTTCGGCATTCATGCCTCCAACCGCACACGGAGTGTGCGGACTACGGGGGAGTGTGCGGACTACGGCGCACCCGCGCGCCGCCCACCCGCTCCCCTCCAGGGGATTTCATCGCCGACGTCGATGCGGTACGCTGCCCACTCCCGCGTGTCGTGCAGAGGCGGCCGGTGACGCGGGTCCTCCTGTGAGCGGCCGCTTTCGCCATGGATCTGCAGGCGTACCAGACCGACGGGTTCCACGACGAACTCTTCGACGCGAATCTCCTCCCGCGCCCCGGGGCCGAGCTGCTCGCGAAGCGGCTGGCCGGCTTCTCCAACGGCGAACTCGCCGAGCGGCAGCGGGCCGCCGACAAGGCCCTGCTCACGATGGGCATCACGTTCAACGTGTATGGCCACGAGGCCGGCACGGAGAAGATCTGGCCCTTCGACATCGTGCCCCGCGTGATCGATGCCGCTGAATGGGCCGTGATTGAACGCGGCCTCAAGCAGCGGATCCACGCCCTCAACCTCTTCATCGACGATGTCTACAACAAGCGGCAGATCGTGGCCGACGGCGTCGTGCCCGACTGGCTCGTCGATTCGGGTAAGTGCTTCCGCGGACCGTGCGCCGGCCTGAAGCCCCCACGCGGCGTGTGGTGCCACATCACCGGCACCGACCTCGTCCGCGGTGGCGACGGCGTGATGTATGTGCTGGAAGACAATCTCCGCACGCCGTCGGGTGTGTCGTACGTGCTCGAAAACCGCGAGGTGATGAAGCGGACGTTTCCGCAGCTCTTCGCCGGCCAGCGGATCAGCCCCGTCGAAAACTACCCCGAGAAGCTGCTGGCGATGCTGCAATACATCGCCCCGCCGCAGGCCCGCGATCCGAACGTCGTCGTGCTCACGCCCGGTATCTACAACTCGGCCTACTTCGAGCACAGCTTCCTCGCCCGGCAGATGGGCGTGGAGCTCGTGCAGGGGTCGGACCTCGTCGTGGAGAACGACGTCGTCTGGATGCGGACGACCCGCGGCCTTGAACGGGTGGACGTGATCTATCGGCGGATCGACGACGACTTCCTCGACCCGCTCGCCTTCCGCGCAGACTCCGTCGTGGGCGTGCCCGGCCTGATGGCGGCCTACCGCGCGGGCAACGTGGCGCTCGTCAACGCACCGGGCACGGGCATCGCCGACGACAAGGCCGTCTATGCCTACGTGCCACAGATGATCCGCTACTACCTCGGCGAAGACGCGATCATTCCCAACGTGCCCACGTTCGTCTGCGGCGAGGAGAAGCAGTGCCAGCACGTGCTCTCGAAGCTCGATGAATTCGTGCTCAAGCCGGCCGACGCCTCGGGTGGCTACGGCATCGTGCTCGGACCGCGGGCATCGAAGCAGCAGCTCGACGAAGTGCGGGCCCAGATCAAGGCGAATCCCCGCAACTACATCGCCCAGCCGATGCTCTCGCTCTCGCGGGTGCCCACGGTGGTTGGCGACTCGCTGGAGGGCCGCCACGTCGATCTGCGGCCCTTCATCCTCTACGGCGAGGAGATCTTCGTGCTGCCCGGCGGCCTCACCCGCGTGGCCCTCGTGAAGGGCTCGCTCGTGGTGAACTCGTCGCAGGGGGGCGGCAGCAAAGACACGTGGGTCGTGCACCCGGGGAGGTCGTGACATGCTCTCACGGGTGGCCGAAAGCATCTATTGGATGAACCGCCAGATCGAGCGGGCCGAGGACGTGGCCCGCGCGGCGGAGACCACGCTCGACCTCGCGCTCGAGGGCACGATCGACCACGGCCGGCTCTGGAACGCCCTCGTCTGCACGTTCGGCGACGAGGCCGACTTCTGGGGAAGGTATGGCCTCGCCAATCAGGACAACGTGATCACGTTCCTGGCCTTCGACACGCTCAACCCAAACTCGATCTCCGCCTGCCTGCAATCGGCCCGCGAGAACGCCCGCACGATCCGCGACCTGATCTCGACGCCGATGTGGGAGGAGATCAACAAGGCGCATCTGTTCGTGCGGTCGGCTGCCTCGGGCGGCGCCCACCTCCACAACCCGCGGGAGTTTCTCGACGAGGTGAAGCGGGCCAGCCAGCTGATCACGGGCGTGACCGACGCCACGATGTCGCACGGCGAGGCCTGGCACTTTGCGCGGATGGGCCGGCTCATCGAGCGGGCCGACAAGACGAGCCGGGTGTTGGATGTCGAGCATTATTTTCTCCCGACGGCGGCGGGCGATGCGGCCGATCCGGTGCAGTGGTCGGCGGTGCTGGAGAGCGCGAGCGCACTCGAGATGTATCGCAAGAAGTATGGGGTGGTGTCGCGGCGCGACGTGGCGGAGTTTCTGGTGTTCGACCGGCAGTTTCCCCGGGCGATCCACTTCTGCCTGACGAAGGCCGAGGAGTCGCTCCTGGCCGTGACGGGCGGCGCGAAGGGCGCCTACGCGAACCCGGCCGAGCAGCGGCTGGGCCGGCTGCGGGCGAAGCTCGACTACGGCGCGATCGACGAGGTGCTCACGGGGGCCGGCGGCCTCCACGGCTTCATCGACGGCTTTCAGACGCGGCTCAACCGCACGAGCGAAGCGATCCACGACACGTTCTTCGCGTTGCGGCCGGTCGTCCGCGGAGCCAGTGGGCAAGTCACGACCCCATAGGCCCGTCACTCCGTGACGGGCTGAAGACATCCGGTCACGGCGTGACCGGGCTACTTCGTGGGCAAGTCACGCCGTGACTTGTGTTCCGGTGTGGGCAAGTCACGCCGTGACTTGTGTTCCGGTCACGGCGTGACCGGGCTACTTCGTGGACAAGTCACGCCGTGACTTGTATTCCGGTCACGGCGTGACCGGGCTACTTGCCGCGCGGGCACGCTTGAACGGGTCGATCGTGCCGCCGCCCGGACCGGGCGGCGGCGCATTGGACGATTGACCGAACGGCAGCTGCGGCCAGTCGAGCGTCATCCCAGGCCAGCGCGGTGCCGCAGGTGCCGTCGGCGCGACCACTGCGCTCGGCTGCGGCGCCGCAGCGGGCTTCACCACCGGCGGCACCGGCGCACTCACGAGCAGCTGCTGCGGCGACGGAAATGCCCCGCCCTCGGTCGGTGAACCTGCCGGAGGCACCGCCACGATGCCAGCCGCACCTCGCTCCAACGGCTTGATCGAGACCTCGTCGATCTCCGCCGCGCCGAGTCCCGTGAGGGCGAACGTCACCGTCAGCGGTTCGTCGGCCATGTCGGCCGGCACGACCCGATAGAGCACGAGCCGTCGCCAGGTCTTCGTCGGCCCCACCCGCTCCGCGAGCGCCGGCCCGCCGAGGGAGTCGAACACCATCAGCCCATCGACGCTGCCGATGATCGGCTTCTCCACCCGCACCATCGCCGAAATCTCCACGAGCTTCCCCGGCGGCGCGGCGATCGGCGGTGTCGTCACCCAGACCGGCGGCGTCTCCACCACCACCGGCGCCGCATCCGAATCCTTGGGCCCCGCTACGATCCGCAGGCTGCCCGCTCCAGCCGCCGGCGCCGCCTTCGAGATCTCCACGGCCGTCACGATGTCGGAGAGCGGCTGGGCGAAGTGCCGCCAGCCGTTGCCGGCGAGATCCTCGATCGCGTCCATGCCGCCTCCGCGAAGCATCTCCGCGCCGGCGAGCGCCGTCGCCCGAGCCTCCACGAACCGCCAGTGCTCCGCGAGGGCCGCATCCGACGTCACCAGCGGACTCGCCACCATCGAGCCGTCGGCATGCACGCCGTTCTCCCAGATCCGCCGCTCGAACTGCCCTGCGATCGCCGCCGCCTTCCGCAGCCGCGCGATCGCCTCCCCCGCGTCGCGGCCCACGTACGACTCCCCTTCCGTCGCCAGTTGATTCGCCGTCGAGAGCATCGGCCCCGCGGCCACCGGCGGCGGACCGCTGAAGGCCTGAGGCGGGAGTTTGCCCAACAGCGTGGCCGCATCGGCGAGCGCCACCGCCGCCAGCGACCGCGCCGAAACGAGCTCCACCGGCGCCAGTTCCCGCAGCCGCGCCTGCACGTGGGCCGTCACCGAGGGCTCACCGCTGACGAGCACGAGCGCATGGGTCAGAAAGTGATCGAGCGTCACGGCCACGCCGCCGGTCACCCGCTTCTGCCGCAGCGGCTTCAGGCCCCCGGCCGCGATCTCCCAGGCCTGATGCGCCTCTGGCACGCCCGGCACGAGCAGCGTGAGCGGCACGTCGTCGCGGGGCATGTCGGCGCCGCCGTAGCGTCGGGCCACGATCTGCGAGCCCTGCACGCACCGCCACGCCACCACCACCCGCGCCCGGGCCGCCTCCATCACCACGGCCTGCACCTCGGGGTCCGACGAATGCGCCTGGGCCGCGAACCGCCCCGCCGCGCCGAACGGCTCGAGCACCTTCAATCGCAGATTCATCTCGCGGGCCGCAGCCGCCCGCTTCCGCGCCTCGGCATCGTCGCCATCGATCCGCGCATTTGACGTGAAGAAAATACCCCGGGCCCCGGCCGCCACCGCGGAGAGCGCCGCCAGCGACAGGCTCTCGGGATCGACCGCGAGCCCCTGGCCGCCCACGCCGGCGATCGCCGCGGCCTGCCGCGCCGCCCGAGGATCGATCTCCGTGGCGAGTTCGGCAAGCAGCGGCGTACCGGGCCGCGCCAGCCGCGGCCGCTCGCGGAGCCACCGCAGGTAGTCGATGAGCTCGAGGCTCGTGCCGAGCACCGTGCGCCGCGCCACGAGGAGGTCGATGTGCCGCGACAGCGATCGCACGCTCGAATCAGGCGCGGCGATCAGCGGCCGCCCCTCGCGCACGTCGCAGGCCCGCACCCGCCGCGCCCGCTCGGCGAGCGATTCAAGATCGCCCGCGTCGAGGCCGCTGCCCATGTCCCACATCAGCACGCGATCCCAGTTCCGCAACACCGGCATCGATTCGAGGTCGCGGACATCGACGTCGGGAATCTCCGGCGGCGGGCAGATCACCCACAGGCCCGCCCGCCGCGCCTCCGCGAGCAGGTCGCTGCCGGCGGGCGTTGCCAGCCGCACGCAGTTGAAACCGAGGGCCGCGATCGAGTCGAGCGGTTCGCCGTTGTGGTCGAGCGCCCGCGGAAAGAACGGCAGGCCATCGACCTCGATCACGCCCCGGGTGACGCCCGCCGGCGGATCGATCGCGACTGCCGACGCCACACCGCCAGCGATCTCCTGCGCGCCAACCGGCTGCACGGCCGGGTCGGAAATGACCACGGGATTCGATGCGGTAGGTCGTGCAGGAGCCGCGGCCGATGGCGGCACCGCCCCTTCGACGAGCAGGTCGTCGATCGACACGTCATAGCCCCCCGGCCCGGTGTAGACGTCGAGCACGACGTGCGTGGCGACGGCGCCGGCGGCCTCGACTCCCGCTCCATGCTCCATCCGCAGCGCGGGCAGCTGGCTGGCAAGCCGCTGCGGCAGTGACGTCACTTCGAGCAACTCCCAGCGGTCGATGTCGGTGGAGAGTGTGCCGGGCACGAGCGTCTCGACAGGCCGGCCCGTCTTTCGCGACACGGCGCCGGGCAGGAGCACCCGCACGGAGAGACGGACATCGGGCCGGCTCGCCCGTACCCACAGACTGCATGCGAGTTCGTCGATCACGGCGAGTCGGCCGATCGGCATCTGCAGCCGCAGCACCGTGCCCGTGCTGGCGGAGAACCGCAGCCGCTCGCACCGCTCGCCACGATGCGGCGCCGCGGCGATGCGTTCGTGCGCGGCGAGCTTCGGCGCCGCATCGGATTCGGCGAGGGCCCACGCCGGCTCCGGCCCCTCGAAGCCGTCGTCGATCTCCGCCGCCGCGAGCCCGCCTGCGGCCATGAGCCAGAGGAGGAGGGCGGCAAGCGGCATACACCTCCGCCTCCCTTGCATGCCACGATCGACCGGCGGAGAGACAGTGGCCGCTCGTTCGTAGTCCGCACGCTCCGCGTGCGGCCCCCGGTCAGAACGCCAGGGGGCCGTGCTCCTGCCTCGTGGATTCGCGAACCTCTTCACTGCAGCCATTCGGCCTCTGGCCTTCATGCCCACACCCGCACACGGAGTGTGCGGACTACGGGCGTCTACCGGACCCAGGCTTGTAGCAGCCGGCGGACCACCGGCTCCAGACCATCTGGAGCGGCGAGGTGTTCCGGGCAAGACGGGCAGCCGAGGGGCTTGCAGCCGCCGCGAAACCCCGCGATAAGACTGTTGGCCGCGGCCCGCGGCCCCGGAGGAGAGGCCCCCCAGCGTGAAGCCCCAGACCGCTGACAATCTGCTCCGGTTGGCGATGGAACTCGACCTCGTGGCCGAGACCGCCGCCGAGGAGGCGCTCCGCGAGGCCGGGGGTGGCTCCGCCGACATCGCCGCCTTCGGCCAGGCGCTCGTCCGCCGCGAACTGCTCACGGGCTTTCAGCTGGAGCGGCTTCTCCGCGGTGAGACGACCGGCTACTTCTATGGCCGCGCGAAGGTCCTCTATCAGATCGGCGCCGGCGCCTTCGCCCGCGTCTATCGGGCGATTCACCGCGACACCGGCGGGATGCTCGCCGTCAAGGTGCTCCGCAGCCGATTCAGCGCCGACGCCACGAAGCAGGCCGCCTTCCAGCGTGAAGGAGAGATGGGCCGCACGCTCCGCCACCCGCACATCGTGGCCGTCGAGGACGTGGGCCAGGAAGGGGGCGCGACCTACATCACGCTCGAGTTCGTCGAGGGGCAGACGCTGCGGCAGCTCGTGAAGATCCGCGGGGCCCTCGATCTGCCGCGGGCCCTCGACCTCATTCGCCAGCTGTTGACTGGCCTCGACTACGCCCACCGGCGCGGCGTGACCCACCGCGACATGAAGGCGTCGAACGTGGTCGTGTCGGCGACGGGCGTGGCCAAACTCGCCGACTTCGGCCTCGCGGGTGTCGATGAGCCGGGCGACCGCAGTCGCGGCCAGTCGCACTCCCGTAATCTCCGCACCGTGGACTACGCCGCGCTCGAGAAACTCTCCGGCGTGCACGACGACGACGTGCGGAGCGACATCTATTTTCTCGGCACCGTGGCCTACCTCGCACTCTGTGGCCAGCCGGCGCTCGAAGAATCCCGCGACCGGGGCGTGCGGTCGGATCCGCGACGGTTCACCGTGGTGCAGCCGCTCGCCAGCCGCGCTCCCGAGCTGCCCCGCGACGTGGTCGACTTCGTGGGACGGATGATGCACCTCGATCCGCAGCAGCGGTTTCAGACGGCGGCCGAGGCCCTTCGCGTGCTCGAGCCGATCATGACGAAGCACGCCGCTGGCGGCGGCGACGGCCAGGCAGCGGGCGGGCCTGCCCGGCCCGGTGCCCCGGCCGCGACTCGCGGCAGCCTGATGCTCGTGGAATCGGGCGAGCAGGCCCAGCAGAAGCTCCGCGACTTCTTCACGAAGCTCGGCTATCGCGTGCTGCTCACGGAGAACCCGCAGCGGGCGTTGGCCCGGTTTTCAAGCACGCCGCTGCCGGCCAACTGCCTCGTGATCAGCACGCTCACGCTTGGCGACTGTGCGCTCGAGGCTTTCAACCAGCTCACGGCCGATCCGTTCCTCGCGCCGGTGCCGGCGGTGCTGCTCGTCAACTCGAAGCAGCAGGCGATCGCCGACCAGGCCCGCACCGATGCGCTGCGGAAGGTGGCGGTGATGCCGATCGGCGGCACCGACATGCTGAAGCTCGTCCAGTCGGTCTCGACGCTGCCGGGCTGATCTCGTGGGCAAGTCACGCCGTGACTTGTTGCCGGTGTGGGCAAGTCACGCCGTGACTTGCATTCTTTCCGGTCACGGCGTGACCGGGCTACCGTGACCGGGCTACCGTGACCGGGCTACCTTTGCGCACCGCGCGGGCTGTGGCGTCGAGTTCGCGGAGCCGACGGTCGCACTCCGCCGTGAGCGTGCGGTCGTCCATTGCCGCGGCCTCGGCCACGCTGATCACCTTGCCGAACTCCAGCCGCACACGGCCCGGCCGCGGGAACATCCGCGACCGCGGCCAGCATTCGAATGCCCCCACGATCGCCACGGGCACGATCGGCACCTCCGCCTTCTTCGCCAACAGCGCGAAACCCGGCTTGAGCTCGCCCATCTGGCCGTTCGGCGTGCGGGTGCCCTCCGGGAACACGATCACCGCCGCCCCACGCCTGAGCCGCTCGATCACCAGCTTCATCGCCTTCACCGCCGACGTGGTGCGGTCGATCGGCACCGCATCGAGCGCCGTGATGATGAACCCGAACGGCTTGAACGTGTAGAGCGAACTGCGGGCCAGGCTCGACAGCCGCCGATCCGTGGCCAGCCCCAGAAGGAGTGGATCGAGATGGCTCTGGTGCGTGGAGAGCACGAGCAGGCCCCCCGTCCGCGGCAGCGGCTCGGCAAACCGCGTGCGCACGCCGAACATCGAGACGCCGAGCGTGCGGCTGAGCACCCAGAGCACCGAATAGAGCCAGCGGCCGAACGTGGAATGGCCACCGCCGGGCCGGGCCGGCGCTGCCTCTGCGCCTCGCGATGCATCGGACTCGCTCATGACGAACCCCGCTCGGCCAGCCGCGCGGCGATGAGTGCGGCGAGCCGATCGACCACCTGCTCCCGTGACATGCCATCGGTCTCCAAGAGCACCGCATCGTCAGCGGGCCGCATCGCCCCCACAGGCCGCGTGCGGTCGCCTTCGTCACGCCGGGCCTGCGACTCCTGCACCTGTTCCAGCGACGCCGCCCGCCCCCGGTCGAGTTCCTCGTGGAGCCGCCGTCGGGCCCGCTCCTCGGCCGACGCCGTGAGGAACACCTTCAGTTCGGCGTCGGGAAACACCTCCGAGCCCTGGTCGCGGCCCTCCGTGACCACGTCGAGCCCTTCGGCCATCCGCCGCTGCACCCGCTTCATCGCGGCGCGAACGTCGGCCGCATCGGCCACCGCCCGCGTGGCCTGCGTGATCCGGTCGGTGCGGATCTCGGTCGAGACGTCGCGGCCGTCGGCCAGCACGCAGCCGTCGCGAAACTCGATCACCGTCCGCTCGACGAGGTCGGCCACCCGCGGCGCGTCGTCGAGCGGGATCCCCTGCTCCAGCGCCATCAACGTGATCGAGCGATACATGGCGCCCGTGTCGAGGTAGCACCAGCCGAGCCGTGCGGCCAGCGCGCGGGCCGCCGAACTCTTTCCGGCACCGGCCGGCCCGTCGAGCGTGACGATCATGTTCCGAATTCCAGCTCCATCTGCAGCCACTCGTAGCGCCGCAGTGAAGCTACGACGGCCCGGCCTTCGATCGCAACCTCGACGTCGTCGCGCGGCTCGCCGCGGAGGTCCACGGCCGTCGCCCGCGCGACGGGCACCGCCCATTCGATCCGCACCGGTCCCGCTCGGCCGGCTGACTCGACGATGCCGATCCGCATCCGCGCCGACCCGTCGCCTCCGTCGGCCGCGACCAGCCGCACGCCGGCGGGCAGCACCACCGGCGCCGGCCCGAGCGGCACATCCGCCAGCAGATCGACCGCCAGATCCCAGGGCCGTTCGAGGCCGAGCCCGACGGCCAGCCGCCGCGTGATCGCCGCGCCTGCCGCAGCCCCAGAGGCTGAGAGGATCGAGTCGAGCACGTGCGGACTCGAGAGCATGTGCCAGGGGAGGCCGCCAGTGAGGATGGCCACGGCGTCGCGGTCGTCGCTGGCTGCCGCCCGCAGGCCGCCGCCGCCGTGCAATTCGATGAAGTGCGGTGCCGTGAACCGCGACCGCTCCGTGACGATCGACTGGCCATGCAGACTGCGACGCACCTCGACCGCCTCGTTCTCGTTCCAGGCGAACCGCGCACAGGCATGGGCGTCGTAGAAGCCGCCGGTGAACCCCGCGGCAGGCGTGACCTCGATGTCGAGCACGGCCAGCGGCAGCCCCTCCACGAGCGACATGCCCTGCCGAAACCTGCCGACCTCGCGATCACCGGCGGCGAGCAGCCGGCCCGTGG
>JAPOJV010000106.1 GCA_029978085.1 bacterium | reverse complement strand
CGCGATTGGGAGTTGTTTTCGGCTTACTCGCCTAGAAGCTCGCTATAGCGGTAAACCCAAAATCGATCTCGATCACGTGCAATTGCGTGCAAAAGGGGAACCGCCCCGCACTCTGGCGCACGGCACCTCTGTTTTTGCCTTTTTTTCAGCAGTGCCGACTTCTTCAATCAGGAACAAATAAACAGGCCGCCACTGCTCAACCTGCTCTGGCTTGCTGAAACGTCGGCAGCACCTCGTCCGTGAAGGCCAGCCAGCACTCGGCGTACGCGATCCCAAAAGCTGCCCCGTGGCAGACCTCGTTGAATTCCCGCTCTGAAATTCGTCCCTCGGCTACGTCCCTTGCGGCCCGGTCCAAGGCATGGCTCCAGGCTCGTGCGTGCGCCCACTCGTGAATGAGCACACTCACGGCATTGTTCGGGCTTAGAAACTCACCCAAGTGAATTACGAACCGGCTCTTCCTCCGAACACAGAATCCATCCATCGTGTCAGGAACGCCACCCGACCTGACCATAACGGGATAGGCGCACGGGGCGGACTTTCTGAGCGCCTTCACCGTGGCCGCTAGCAGCTCGTATCCAGGGCGTTTCGTTAGCGGCGGCCTCCGGGCTGGCCTGGGCAGCTCAAGCCTTCTGGGGCCGCCCGGGGCGCTCCTGTGGCCACAAAGAGTTTGCTCCGTCATGGCCATCGCAGCGGCTATATGTGTTCATCCGGTGACTTTGGTCCAATCTAGCGCGGCCCCAAACGAGCGCAACCCTTTGGGCGGATTTCGGGGCGCCCCAGAAGCTAGCCGGCCCTGTAGGCCTCGCGACCTTTGGCTCGGCTGGTTTCCCAAACCCGTGTTGAATTCACAACATTTACGACCAAGCCGCGAGAGCCGTCCTCGGGGCTGACCTCGAAGCCCAACGGGTTTGCGAGTGTCGAGCAATACCCGCCGGCCTCGTTCAAGCTCCAGAGGCGACGAATGCCCCTTTGACGGCCTTCCTGCGGTGCTGGTTCCGGACGGGCTGCCAGACTTCTCGGGCAAAACGCGCCTCGGTGACTCGCGAATCGGAAGCTTGTAAATAACTGCGCTGCTTTGAGGTTTGCCAAAAAGCCAGTCACTTCTAGCCAGTATGGAGCCGAGGCATGCGAAACAGGGGTGTACCGCCGGGGCCTGTTTCGTCGTTTACCTGAGGTCCGCTGAGTTGCGGCTGGCGGGGGCCATCTTTTTGCTGTCAATGAAGTGTTGGCTGACCGGACTGGCCAGCGTGCCGACCAAGACGCCCAGTGGTGCCCTGCATGAAACCCAAACAGGAGTTGCTGCTATCAAAGCAGGCAAAAAGAGTACGCGTCGCCCTACTTGGAGTTCCTTGCGAAGGTCACCACCAATGCGCGTCGAATGCCTCAGCCCTACGAGTTCGACCCCGGGCACGCCGACGGGATCAGGCACGCGGATTTGGATGCGGGGGAGCGGGCCCTGAACGAGATGATCTACGAGTGCCAGAGGTCGCTTGACGCCATTGGTCACGCGAGGCTGGACTTGGAGGCGCGGGGGTGGGCGCGGGCGCAGGGTTTGAGGGATTAAGAGGGGAATCAGGACAGCCGGGATTACCTCTCGGTGATGTGTGACCGACGTCACGGAGTTGCGGAGGGCGCCGGGCGGTTCTCGACGGGGTCGTATACAAGTCGGATGCCGGTCACCGTATTGACGCGGAGTGCGGCGCGACGAAGGTCCAGTAGGCTGTCGCGGTATTGCCGCACCACATCGACATATTCTCGCTGCGACTGGAGATAGGCGAGCATATCTGCCTGGCCGCCACGTACCTGCGTCAAAGTCAGGTCTCGAATGCGGCGCGCTCGCGGTAGAAGCTTTGTCTGGAAACGATCCGCCCGCTGTCGTGCGACGTCCACATCGGCCACAACCTGATGGACTTCCGTTTCGATATGACGCCACAACTGCTCGAACTCAACTTCCGCCTGCGAACGGCTCACCTCGGCTCGGCGGATATTGCCCTGGTTTCGATTGAATAGGGGGACGCTTGCCATGCCGCTTACTCCCCAGGAGGTCGCGTTCTGGGCACCCAAGGCGGTGTTGTCTACCGCGCCCCATGGCGTGTAGAGCACGAAGACGTCGGGATATCGCTCCTTGACGGCCAGTTGCACCTCGGCGGACGCCCTCTGGAGGCCGAGGGTGTACGCTCGGAGATCCGGACGATTCTGCCGAGCCAACTGGAGAAGTTCGTCCGTGGCTGGTATCGCCGCCGTGTCCGTGTGCAATGTGGCACGAATATCGAGTGACACCTCGTCGGGATTCGGTAGCACAGCAGCGAGCGCGAGTTTCCGCTTGGCTCTGGTGAGGGCGACCTGCGCCTCGGCCCGCGCGATGTCCGCCGCCTCGATCTGGAGGTCGATCCGGTCCAGTTCGATGCTGCTCAATTCCTGGCCGATGACGAGTCGTTCAACGGTCGTGCGGAGTTCGCGAAGGCCGGCGATGCTGGCATCGACATATCGCAGTGTCTCCCGGGCCGCCAAAACGTCGGTGTACACCGCATGAAGAGCTTCGATCTCCAGGCGGACGGCGTCTTGATACTGTGCATGGGTCACGTTCTTCGCCCGCTCGGCGGCGATCATCCGAAACCCGCGCTTGTTGTTGATGTCAAAGGGTTGGATCACCGTCAGTGCGTATCCAGGCTCGCCTGGCCGCTGGGGTGAATAACTCCCGTAGGGAACGCTGTCGACGCTGCCAAAGATGTAGGGATTGCCCCGCAGCCCTGCGGTGAGGACGTCGGCATCCGCCTTGCGGATTTCCTGGAACCGGGATCGAAGGGACCGACTGCGTTCAATGGTCAAGACAATGGCGAATTCGAGGGTCAGGCCATCCTGTGGGCCCGGATCGTCATAGGCAGGAACCTCGAGTGGGCCGCCAGCTGGTAGTTCAGTGGGAACGTTTGGAAGCGGAGCGGGAATAGTCTCCACCCTCGGTTGCGAGGCCGCCGCGATGGGGTTTGCGGCGGCGGCTAGGGCGTCTCTGTTGCGGGCAAAGGTGCGATCGTCACCCAGCGGAGGGGCGAAGCTGGCCACTGGTTCACCGGGCGGCGCACTCAGCCGGTTGTAATCAGAGCCCGGACCTCGCTCGGCCGCGGCCCGCTCACGTTGGATCGCTCGCTGCCCCGCGTTCAAGACGATGAGGTCGTCCGCAAGTTGCTTTTGGGCAACTGCCGTGCTTCCCATCAGGCATGAGGCAATCCATGCCCCAACGGCGACTCCATAGAGCAGCTTCCTGCCACCCACATCGTGACACATTTCCCCCACCTCCTCTTTTGGGCGCGGCGAAGCGGCACCCAAGGTACCCCTGGTATTCCGGAGCCGCGTGCTATCCCCTGATTAGTGCTTGTGGTTGTGGTTGTGCGAGTGGCCGCCCACATTGCCGACATAGACTTTGCCGCCGATTTCAACGTTCAGACGGCCGGAGGCGCCCTTGGCGTCGATCGCCTGGCAAATCTGCTTCCCGCTGGCGGCGAAGGCCGATGCCGAGCCGGCGACCTCCCCCTGTTGCGGCTGAGCGGCCAACATGAACTGCTGCGGCTTGCCGCCGGCCCGCATGTTGAGCGTGAGCTGCTTCGCCGCAATCGGCACGGGCTTCGTGGCGGACGAGTCGAGGATGTAGATCGTGACCGTGTCGGTCGCGTCTTCATGCACGAGCTCGGCGTGGTAGTCCTCCTTGCCAAGTTCGATGAGCGCGCCATGGTGCGGACCCTCGGTCGGATGGGCGTGCGCGTGCCCCGCGGCCGGTGCTGCCTCGAGCCGTGCACCGACTGTCGCCAACCCGCACAAGAGCGCCACCACCTGAAACCGTTTCATGAAACGCATAGTGTTCTCCTTCTTCACGTGGGACATGATCACTCGTCAATAAACCGTTGCCGAAGCATTCATCGATGTGCCGCCAGTTCGTCGTGCTCCGCTTCCTGCATCGCCCGCTCGGCCTGCCCACGGCCAAAGCACCAGAACAGCGCCGGGTGGACGAAAAAGTCGAGTAGCGTCGAGCTGATCAGGCCCCCGAGGATCACGGTGGCGACGGGATAGAGGATTTCCTTGCCCGGCTCACCGGCCGCCAGCACCAGAGGCACGAGCGCGATCCCGGCCGTGAGCGCCGTCATAAGCATCGGCGCCACCCGCTCCTTGCCCGCCCGCTCCACCATCTCCGGCGTAAACCGCTCTCCCTCGTGCCGCACGAGGTGGAGGTAGTGTGCGATCAGCAGGATGCCGTTGCGCGAGGCGATCCCGGAGAGCGAGATGAAGCCCACCATGCTGGCCACCGTGAGCGACTGCCGGGTGACTACCAGCGCCGCCCCCGAGCCGATCGCCGCCATCGGCAATGCCGAGAGCACTTGAAGGGCGAGGTTCGTCGAGCGGAAGAGCGTGTAGAGCGCGAGAAACATCCCGGCGAGCGATACAAGACTCAGGATCCCAATCATCCGCGTGGCCTGCCGCTGGCTCTCGAACTGCCCGCCATACTCGACGAAGTATCCCGTCGGCAACTCGGCCAGAAGCGGCGCGAGCCTGGCCTGGATGTCCGTGACGACGCCGCCGAGGTCGCGTCCGGCGGTGTTGCACTGGATGATGATGCGTCGCCGGACGTTTTCTCGGTTGATGGTGTTGGGGCCGCTGCCCTGGTGGATCTCGGCTACGGTCTCGAGCGGCACGCGGCCGCCGGCCGGCAGGTTGATCGATAACCGCCGAAGCGTGTCGATGTTCACGCGGTATGGATCGTCGAGCCGGACGACCAGGTCGAACTTCCGCTCGCCATCGACGATCTCCGACACGGCCCGGCCGTTCATCGCGGTCTCGACGAACTCATTGACGGCGTCGGCCGTGAGCCCGAATTGCACGAGTTTGTCACGGCGTAGACGGATCTGGAGCTGCGGAATCTCCACCTGCTGCTCGACCATCAGGTCCTTCACGCCGCGGATGTCGGCCATCGCCGCCTTCATCTTCTCGGCCGTGCGGCGGAGTATCCCGAGATCGTCTCCGTACAGCTTGATGCCTATCTGCGCCTTCACGCCCGAGAGCATGTGGCTGATCAGATGGGCGAGCGGCTGTTCCACCGCGATCACGACGCCAGGCACCTGTGTGAGTTCCTCGCGGAGCTCCTCGAGCACCTCCTCACGGTCGCGGCCCGCCGTGGGATCGAAGCTGACGATCACCTCGGAGGCGTTGACGCCCTCGGCGTGCTCGTCGAGTTCGGCCCGCCCCGTCCGTCGGCTGAAGTTGGCGACGCCCCGGATCCTGCCGATCTTCTCGTCGACCATCGACGCGATCGCGTTTGACGTCTCCAGCGACGTGCCCGGGGGGAGGAGCACGTTGACTTGCACGCAGCCCTCGTTGAAGGGCGGCAGGAAATCGCGGCCGAGCCCCGCGACGACGGCGACGCTCGCGCCTACCGCGACCGCGACGGCGGTGAGGATCGGCACCGGAAAGCGGACGGAAAGGCGGATAGCCCAGCCGGCGAGGGACTTGAGAACCCGCAGGAGCAGGCCGTCTTTCTCGTGCTCCATGAAGCGGGCGTTCGGCAGCAGCCAGTAGGAAAGCACCGGCGTGACTGTGAGCGAGACCACGAGTGAGGCCAAGATCGAGACGATGTAGGCCGTTCCCAGCGGTGTGAACAGCTTGCCTTCCATGCCGCCGAGCGCGAACAGCGGCACGAACACGAGGACCACGAGGATGGTGCTGAACACGATCGAGTTGCGCACCTCGCTCGAGGCTTCGTAGACCACGCGGAGCGCTGATTTCGGCTCCGCTGCATGGGCGTTCTCTCGCAGACGTCGAAAGATGTTCTCGACGTCGACGATCGCGTCGTCCACGAGCTCGCCGATGGCGACGGCCAGGCCGCCGAGGGTCATGGTGTTGATGGACATCCCGAGCCACTTGAAGACGAGGCCGGTGATCACGATCGACAGCGGAATTGCCGTGAGGGTGATGAACGTGGTGCGGAAGTTCAGCAGGAACAGGAACAGGACCACGACCACGAGGATGCCGCCGTCGCGGAGGGCCTCGACGACGTTCTGGATGGAGAGATCGATGAACGTCTTCTGCTGGTAGAGTTCGGGATTGAGACGAACGTCGGCGGGCAGCGACGACCGCAGTCCCTCGAGCGCCACGGTCACGTCGTTGGTGAGCTTCCGGGTGTCGGCACCCGGCTGTTTGGAAATCACCAGAATCACGGCGGGCTTGCCGTTGACCGCTGCGTCGCCGCGTTTCACCTGCGGCCCTTCAGCCACACGGGCCACCTGGGCGAGCACCACCGGCCGGTCGCCGGCGGACTTGACGACGACCGACTCGAGATCCCTGATGCTCTGGATTCGTCCCAGCGACCGGACGAGCAGTTCGTTACCACCCTGGTTCAGGTAGCCGCCCGTGGCATTGGAGTTGCTCGCCTGCACGGCGGCCTCGACGTCGTGCAGGGTGAGGCCGTAGCGGAGCAGTAGTTCCGGACCAACGAGTACTTGGAACTGCTTTCGCCCGCCGCCCATCGTCACGACCTGTGCGACACCGGGAATCGTGAGCAATCGTTGCCGCACCACCCAGTCGGCGAGCGTCCGGACCTCCATAGGCGGCGTCGCTCCTCCTTCGCTCCACATGCCCACGTGCATGACCTGGCCCATGATGGACGAGATCGGGGCCAGTTGCGGACGGATTCCCTTGGGCATCCGATCGAGGGCCACCGCGATCTTCTCCGCCACGATCTGCCGGTCGACGTAGATGTCGGTGCCCCATGCGAACTCGATCTGGATGACCGACAGGCCGACGCCCGAGGCGCTGCGAACGGCCTGCACGCCGGTGGCTCCGTTGAGGACGCTCTCTAGCGGGAAGGTGACGAGCGTCTCCACCTCCTCCGGAGCGAGTCCCGGGGCCTCGGTCATCACGGTCACCCGCGGCCGGTTCAGATCGGGAAAGACGTCGATCGGCAGATACCAGAGCGTAAGGCCGCCATAGACAAGCACGACGAGCGCGAGCACAATCGTGACAAGGCGGTATCGCAAGGCATTGCGGATGATGGCGTCAAGCATGGGAGGCGGTGCTCGGGTGCTCCGGGACGTGTTGACTTAGTGGTTGTGGCCGGCGTGCGGATCGATGCCACCGCCCGATTTGTTCTTGATCGCCAACTGCAACTGCTGGGCGGCCGACATCGCCACCCGGTCGCCCGGAAAGAGCGTGCCATCGTTGGCGATCACGACCCACTGCGGATCGCGGTGCTCGACGTGGACCGGCTCGCGGTCGAAGTGGTCGCCGTTGGCCCGAAACACGTAGTTCTCCACGCCATCCTGGGCGACGGCCTGCGCCGGCAGCACGATCCGCTCGGTCCACTCCTCCACGGGCACCTGCAGCTGCATCCGCTGTCCGGGCTTGTATTGCCATGTCAGGAGATGTTTTGAGCCGTCGGCGTGAGGCGTGGAGATGGCTTCGTTCGGAAGGGTCACATAGAAACGCAGCGTGCGGGATTCCGCTGCGACGCGATCTGCCACGTAGGCGATTCGAAGGCCTTCGACGTGCCGCCCCAGCCCACCCGGTGCATCCAGGACGGCGGTGATTGACTTGCTGGCCGTCGCCACCTCGGTGATCGCGGGAATGTCCTGCTCAAACGCGTCTCCCTCGATGAGCAGTGTGGCGTGGTCCACGAGCA
Organism: bacterium; assembly: GCA_029978085.1. Taxonomy (GTDB): domain Bacteria; phylum Planctomycetota; class Planctomycetia; order Pirellulales; family UBA1268; genus QWPN01. The sequence continues at coordinate 2,884 of JAPOJV010000106.1, read as the reverse complement.
CGGCCAGCGTGTCGCCAGCCGTGACGTGTTGGCCGCGGTCCACCGCCAGTGATTGAACGACGAGCTTGTTGCCGCCGCCGTCGAGGGCGGTGGCCCCTGGTCCCCGCACGGCGATCGAGCCGAGGAGCGTGCGGGTGCCGATGATGTCTTCCACCTGGGAGGCGGTAAGTCCGTGGAGCAGGAGTGCTTGCCGCTGGGCAAGTTGGACGGCTTCCAGCTTCTGGAGTTCGTACTTGCGCTCGAGGATCGTCTTCGCCGGAATCACGCCCTCAGGGCCGATGCCCTCAAGTCTGGCAATCTCGCGACGCACGACATCAACCTCCGCGGTCGTGCGGAGGAGATCCGCCTGGGCTTGCACCAACTCCTCGTGCGTGAGCCGGATCTCGAACAGCGGCTGGTCCGGGGCAATCGCCTCGCCCTCGGCCACGAGGATCCTGGTGATGTACCCCGTCATCGGCGCGATAATCGCGAATCGCGAGCGGCCCCGGCGCTCGACCACCATGCCCGGCACGGTAATCGTTCGCTGGAAGGTCGAGAGGTTCACGTCACCCTCTTCGAGACCAATGCTGCGACGAGCCTGTTCGGATAGCTCAATGGAGTTCTCCTCGGCGTGCCCCGCATGGTCGTGCCCATCTGCTTCGTGGTCGTGCTCGTCGGCATGCGGATGGTCGTCGGCCGGTGTGGCGGCGGAAGCGTTTTTACCGCCGGGCGTTCCGCCGAGAGCGCGGATCGTCCACGCTCGTACGGGCTCCCGCCATGGGCCGCCCACGGCGAATGCTGCGACGAGCAGCACGGCGACAGCACCTGCCGCCATGTATGAGATGCGGCGCAGGGGCTTTGATGGAGGCAACGAGTGCATGGATCGTCTCTCGACAACGGCAGTTGTGTGAGGGTTTCAGCAGCCACCATGGCGGTAGGCCACCAACGACCGGCCTCCTCGCCAGTCGAAGAAGCTTCACGGAACGGAAACAGGCGGCGGCCAGAGAGGCCGCGCCGGGCGTCAGACGACCAGGCGCTCGAAGAGCGGGGGTCGGAGCAAAGATGATACCGGCGGATCCCAGCCCTCGCACGGCCCTCGCGTGGCCTGCATGCTTGCGATCGATTCAGTTTCGGCAGACACGAGGAAGCAGGTCACCATCGGTGCTGCATCAAAGATGCGATTTGATTCAATTGTCGCGACGCATCGACACCTATCGCAGTCGTGGCCCGTTGCCTGTGCCTCGATCATTCCGTCCGACGAGGTCGGCCCATGGGCGTCGAAACCGCCTGCGGCGTTTTCCGACTTGCGGTCGTGGTCGTGATCCTCGCAGCACTCGACCGCCTGCTCACACGCGAGATCCCTCACGCAGCAAGGAGACCCGCCATCGAAATGCGGCATTTGCCCGCAGCAACCGATTGCCAAGTGCAATACGGTGGCAAACGTTGTTGTAAGGGCGACAGCGGCACGCACGGAAGAATTATCCTTTGCGACTTCTTGGTTATCGGACCCGTGCGGAGGCCTCGTCAAGCGTTTTTGCTGGCGCCACGCGTCTCGCCGCATTTTACGCCTCTCTCCTCCACGGCTTCCCATTTTGCCATCTTGGGTGAGCGGCTTCGCGCCGGTGCATGCGACCGCACCGACAGACCGCTGATACCTAGAAAAAAGCGGCCGAGGTGTATTTCAACCCCGGCCGCCTTCTTCCCTGCAAGCGATCAACCTGCCCACGCCCGACACGCCGCCCGGTAGCCACACGAAGCGCAGTTCATCGTGCTCGGCGCGGGATAGAACACCCCCGACTCGATAGCCCGCCAGACCCGCTCAACGCCCGCCAGGGTCCTCTTCACGTTTCCGGGCTCGACTTCCCTCACGTGCTCCTCGACGACCGGCTCTTTGGTCTTCGTGAGCACCAAGAACCGGGTCGCGATCTTCTTCCCCGGGCTGATCTCCGACGCCAAGTGCGAGTACAGGAGAAGCTGCTCGCCTGAATCCTCGACCTGCTCCTGACTCCATTTCCCACGTGAAGTCTTGATGTCCGTCACCACCAGCGTGTCGGCGTCCTCGGTCAGCAGGTCTACGCGGCCATACAAATCCGGCACGCCCTCGACCAACATACCGCGAATCTCCTCCTCGACGCCCAGCACCCGCCCCTGAACGCTCGCCGAGGGGCTGGCCAAGAACGCCGTGAGCATCCGCGCGGCCAAGTCATCCAGCGAGGCCCGTGTCTCCGTGCTGCCGAACTGGATCGCGTCCGGCTCGTGCGGCAGCCATGCAGACCTGTAGGCGAACAGCAGGGCATCAAGGTCGGGCTTGGGGTCGCCGGACAGTAGAGCTTGGTAGTGCTGCTCGACGGCCGTGTGAATGCCAGTGCCGAAGATCAACGCCGACGACACGCTCTCCTCGCGCAGGCCATCCACGTACCGGAACTTGTATTTCAGGGGGCAGGTCCGAAACGTCGAGAGAGCCGACCACGAGATGTAGTCCCGGCCGGTGAGCCTCTTGGCAACCTCATTGGTGGGATTGGTGCTGGCGGGCTTGGATGGCAGCACCGGCAGCAGGGCGTCTTCTACTCCGGCGATCATCGAGCACCCCCAGTCGTCGCGTAGGCCCCGTTGCCATTCGTGTGGCCGTTCGTGCTGGGGCTGGAGGTCGGCTCGTCGGACTTCAGTTCGTCGATGAGGTTGGACGCCTGCCGGATGCCGAGTTCGTCCGCCGTGGTCAGGCCGAAGCGCTCCCGCAGCAGCCCCACGAGGTCGATCTTCCGGCGAGCGGCGATGGCCCGGATGGCTTTGACCTGCGAAGCCGTGGCGGGACGGGGGCTGGGGCGGTTCGTGAACTGGGCCGCCGGGATGCGTGTGATCGGGGCGCCTTGGCGGGCCGGAGCCGTGCGCACCTCAACGACCTCCT
>JAPOJV010000090.1 GCA_029978085.1 bacterium | reverse complement strand
GAGCCGGGGCGATCCCGCGAGGCGGTTCTCGATCACAACGCGCGGGCCTGGGATCGGCTGGCGGTGAACCGGGCGGCGCTGGCCCAGCCAGCGGCCGACCAGGCGTTCGTCGATCCCCGCGGCTGGCTCGGTGGCGGCGGCGTGCACGGCAAGTCGTGGCTGCCCGAGCGGCTCGATGGGCTGGAGGTACTTTGCCTGGCCGCCGGTGGTGGCAAGCATGGGCCGCTCTACGCGGCGGCGGGCGCGAGGGTGACCGTCGTCGATCTCTCGCCCGCCATGCTTGACCTCGACCGGCAGGTGGCCCGTGAGCGCCGCATCGATCTCACAGTCGTGCAGGGCTCGATGGACGACCTTTCGATGCTCGGTGTCGGCCGGTTCGATCTCGTCATCCATCCGGTGAGCACCTGCTACGTGCCCGACGTCGGTCGCGTGTTTCGCGAGGTGGCCCGAGTCACGAAGGCCGGAGGGCTCTACGTGAGCCAGCACAAGTCCCCGGCCAGTCTTCAGGCCACGCTCGAGGTCGGCCCGAACGGTCATTACGAGCTGCGGTTTCCCGTGACACGCGTCGAGCCGCTCCCTCCCGTTCCTCCATCGCGGCTGCGGGAGGCCGGCACCCACGAGTTCGTGCACTCGCTCTCCGCACTGTTCGGCGGCATCTGCGCGGCAGGCTTCACGATCGAGGACGTCTGCGAGCCCGATCACACGCAGCCCGGGGCCGCGGTCGGCTCGTTCGCCCACCGCGCGGCCTTCCTGCCCCCGTACATCCGCGTCCTCGCCCGAAAATTGGGGACGGGAGCGATTTTTCTCCCCACGCCGCCATAATGGAATTGCTTCCACCGCGAAAAGTCGCTCCCGTCCCCAATTTTATGATCTGCCTCACGATCCTGCTCACGACAAAAGACACGGCCGACGTGCCGAAGGTTCGCGACCTGCTCGCGCAGGCGATGCGGAAGAGCCGGACCGAGCCGGGCTGCCTGCGATTCGACGTCTATCACTCCACGGCCGAGCCGCGGCGGTTCACGCTCGTCGAGCACTGGGCCGATCAGGCGGCGATCGACGCCCACCGGCTCGCCGAGGCCTACACCACCATCTACAAGCCACAGGTCATGCCACTCGTCGATCGCGAGGGGCATCCGAGCACGTTGCTGGAGTGACATGATCCTCCTCATCGACAACTACGATTCGTTCACCTGGAACCTCGTGCAGCGGTTCGGTGAGATCGCGCCCGATGTGACCGTCGAGGTGCATCGCAACGACGAGATCACGGGGGATGAGATCGCCCGGAAGACGCCGACGCACCTGGTCGTCTCGCCCGGCCCCTGCACGCCCGACGAGGCCGGCATCTCGTGCGATGTGGTGCGGCGGTTCGCCGGCCGGATGCCGATCCTGGGCGTCTGCCTCGGCCACCAGTCGATCGGCCAGGTGTTCGGCGGCACGATCGTGCGGGCCAAGCAGCTGATGCACGGCAAGGTCGATCGGATCGAGCACGCGGGCAAAGGACTCTTCGCCGGACTGCCGACGCCGATCGAGGCCACGCGGTATCACAGCCTTGTGATCGACCCCCCCACGCTGCCGCGCGACTTCGAGGTCGATGCCTGGTCCACGGCACCCGATGGCTCCCGCGAGATCATGGCGATCCGCCACAAGACGCTGCCCGTTTTCGGCGTGCAGTTCCACCCCGAGAGCTTTCTCACGCCAGCTGGCTACGACCTGTTGCGGGCATTTCTTGCCACCGCGCCATGCACGCCGGCGGCCTGATCCGATGATCGACCTCGCCGATGCACTCGCGTTCGTTGAGGCCACGGCCCAGCCGCTGCCGCCGCGGCGACAGCGGCTGCTCGACGCCTGCGGCCGCACGCTCGCGACAGGGGTCGTGGCCGACTGCGATTCGCCCCCGTGGGATCGGGCGATGATGGACGGCTTCGCCGTTCGCAACGCGGATGTCGCTGCAGCCGGGGCTGCGGCCGTCGAACTCGACGTCGTCGTCGATCTGGCTGCCGGCGACGTGACAAAGCTCGTGATTCGCGACGGCACGTGCGCCCGGATCATGACCGGGGCGCCGATCCCGCCGGGAGCCGAGGCCGTGGTGCCGATCGAGTGTGCCCTTGACGGTACGGCGGGCGGGCATGCCGGGAGCCGTGTGAAGCTGGCCGACCCGCGGTTTCGTGCCGGTCAGCACCTGGCTCGGCAGGGAGCTGCGTTTCGCCGCGGGCAGGAGGTGCTCGCCGCCGGCACGGTGCTCCGCGCGGCCGAGATCGGTCTGGCGGCGGAGGCCGGAGCGACGCACGTCGTTGCCGCGCCGCGGGTGCGGGTGGCGATGCTCTCCACCGGCAGCGAACTCGTCGAGTGCGACCGCGAGCCGGCCTTCGGCCAGACACGTAATTCCAACGGCCCGATGCTCGCCGCGGCGGTGAGTCTGCTCGGCGGCGAGCCGATTCCGTTGGGCCTCGCCGCCGACAGGCCGGAGGCCATTCGGGCGGCCGTCGCCCAGGGACTCGCGGCTGATATCCTGCTGCTGTCGGGGGGCGTGTCGGCCGGTGACCTCGACCTCGTGCCGGAGATCTTCCGACAGTGCGGGGTTGAGAAGGTGTTTCACAAGGTGCGGCTCAAGCCGGGCAAGCCCGTCTGGTTCGGACGGCTCGTGCGCGGCGACGGTGAGCCCGACACGCTCGTGTTTGGGCTGCCGGGCAATCCGGCCAGCAGCCTCGTCTGCTTCGAACTCTTCGTCCGCCCTGCGTTCCAGATTCTCGCCGGGCGTCCACGGTCGGACTGGCACCTGCCGCACGTCCGCGCCCGGCTGCTCGCGCCCTGCAAGGCGGCGCCGGATCGGCCGGTCTATCTGCCGTGCCGCCTCGCCCGCGACGGGCAGACGCTCGTGGCCACGCCGCTTCCCTGGACCGGCTCCTCGGATCTGCTCGGCATGGCCGGCGCCGAGGGGCTCATCGCGCTGCCTGCGGGAGGCGGCCGATTCGAGGCCGGCGCCGAGATCGATGTCGTTCGCCGGTGGTGACGCGGATCACCCGGGCGGGCTGCGGTGGAAGTGGACGTGCTTCCAATTGCCGCAGATCTTCTGCCAGATCCGCGTCTCTTCGCATGGCTTTGTCACCGGCCGACCGTTGTCATCGAGCGTCTGCGTGAGCCGAACGTAGGCGACGAGGGCTACCGTGTCGGAGAGGAGCTTCACGACGGGCGAGGCCATCGTGTTCGTCACCGGACGCGGGGCCTTGGACGGATCGCCCGGCAGCTTGAAATAGAACTCGTGGAAGGGGAGGCCCTCGACCAACTGGCCGCGGGCCTCCGGCTCGAAGCAGGTGAGGTCTTCGGCCACGAGCCGGTGATAGGCCTTCCAGTCACCGGCGGCGACGGCGACAAGGAGCTGCCTGGAAAGATCGAGCAGTTCCGCTTCGACGGACGGGGATGCGGTCATCGAGATGAATCCTCTGCGGTGAACGTCGGGGGGAGTGGTCTATGGGGAGACGAGTCCGAGTGAGATGAGCTTGCTGAGACACTCATCTCGTTCGCGGCACCGCTCGAGGCCCGACCACGACGCATCCTGCGCGGCGAGGAACTCGGCGTGCGTGGCGGGCAGCGAGCCGCCCGGCCGCGCGGCGAGCCGCTGGATCACTTCCTGGTCGAGCCGCGTGAGCCGCATGGCCTCCACGCGGTAGTCGAGGAAGGCCTCCCAGACGAGCGGGAAGAGCGGCGCCACGATCTCGCGGCCGATCGTCTCGGCATAGCGGCGGATCTCCAGCTGCGCGTGGGTGTCCATCCGCAGGGCGAGGAAGTGGAGCAGGTTGTGAAGATCGATCTTCCAATAGGCTTCGGTGTAGGTGGAGAGCGGCAGATCCTTGCGGGCCTGCTCACGGGCGATGCCCGCCTCCAGCCGCTCCTCGTACACCCGGCGGGCCAGCCGTTGCAGTTCCTGCTCCGCCTCCGTGAGTCGGTGGCCTGCGGCAGCCGGCACGAAGTCTCCCGAACCCTGGCGGTTGCTCGCCGCCTGGCTCCGCCACTCGTCGTCGCCCGTGGTCTGCATCGCGTCGATCGCGAGTGAATAGCGGGTCGAGTATTCGTTGACGCTCGCGGTGCGATGGCGAATCCACTGCCGCCAGCAGTCCATCGGCACCCGCACGACGAACTTCAATTCGGCCATCTCGAACGGCGTGGTGTGGGCATGCCGCAGCAGATAGCGAATCAGCTGGCGGTCGTCGCTGACGCGGCGGGTACCCTCGCCGTAGCTCACGCGGGCCGCCTGCACGACGGAGCCATCGTCGCCCATGCAGTCGACGAGGGCCACGAAGCCGTCGTCGAGCACCGGGAGCTTCTTCCAACGCAGCGACTCGAGGAGCGCCGCACGGTCGGTGGAGGGGGCTGGTGTCGTCATCGCCGGGCGCATCCTGCGGGCTGAAAAGCCACAGGATGGGGCACGGGCCGGCGATGGTCAATCCTTCGCGAGAAGTTCCTGCAACAGGCCGGCCAGCTTGCGGGCGTCGTCGGACTTGTGGACCTGGTCGATCCGCGACTTCGGCACCCCGAGCTTGGCCAGCGACCCGGTGATGCTCGTCCAGAGCTTCTCCCGCTTCTTGCCCTCGGCCAGGTAGAGATCGGTCACCTGTTCTCCGACCCGCTGCAGCAGGGCCGTGTCGAGGTTCTCGTAGTAGTTTTTGACGATCGACTGCTGGTATTTCGTGAGTTCCGCCATATCGCCCGCCTTGTCTGCTGGAAGGAGTCACCCGAGCCGGCTACAGTATCGGTCGAAACGGCCGTTTTCTTCGAGAGATTCCGATGCCCACCATCACCTTCACCAACGAAAAAAAGGAAATCCAGGTGCCGGAGGGAGCCAACCTCCGCAAGGAGGCGCTCGCCGCGGGCGTGCAGCTCTATCCGGGCATCCATAAAGTGGCCAACTGCCACGGCTTCGGCACCTGCGGCAGTTGCCGGGTGCTGGTCACCAAGGGCATGGAGAACACGAGTCCGAAGGGACTCCTGGAGGCCGGACGCCTGGGGGTTTCGCTCGCCTACATCGGCAACGAGAAGACGATGCGGCTGGCCTGCCAGACCCGCGTCAATGGCGACATCACCGTCACCACCTGCCCGCCGCTCAACCTGTTTGGTGAGAATTTTTTCAGCTGATTCAGGCCGTATGAAGTTGGGCCGGCTTCGGGACGGCATGAGTTCCCTCGCCAAGGCCGCGGCGGCCTAACGCTCGGGATCCTCACGCCGATCCCTTCGCCTCGTCACCTGCCGTGCGGGGGCTTTCGCGTGTCGTGTGGTGCCTGATGAAGGAAGTGATTGCGGTCGTGAAGCCGTTCCTGGCGGAGAAAGTGCTCGAGGCGCTCAAGCTCGCGCCGCTCGAGGCCTGCACCGTTCGTGAGGTGAAGGGCTACGGGCGGCAGAAGAGCTACCTTGATCAGTACGGCGACAGCGAGTATTCGCTGGCGTTTCTTCCGAAGGTGGAGATCCAGGTGTGGGTCGACGACGCCCGCGTGGACGAGGTCGTCGACCGCATCACCGCCGTCGCCCGCACGGGACGCATGGGCGACGGCAAGATTTTCGTCCTCCCGGCCGTCGAGGCATTCGTCGAGTGAGCCTCATTTGAGGAAGACGCCGGTCGCATACCAGATGCCGTTGCCACCGCGGCGGATGTCGTACCCGTAGGCGGCCTGCGGGCTGCGGACGGCGTTCCAGTGGCCGGACGACTGCCGCCAGCTGGCGACGCAGTCGACGCAGGAGTCGAGCAGATCCTGGTTCTCCCAGCTCTCGGCACAGACTTCCGATGCCGAGCCGGCTCCCATGCGGCCGGCGATCCGCTGCGACCGCACGTCCCAGCCGTGGTGGCCCTGCCGGCGGATGCGGGCCTGGTGGGCGGAGTGGCTCTCGGCCTCGGCACAGAGCGAGGGATCGCAGCTGCCCTGTGTGCTCTGCGGATTCTCGGGATGGATCCGCACGGCGAGGATCAGCGACCGCTGCGTGAGCGAACCTTCCGGCAGCGCCGCCAGTTCGTCGACGTGCGACGTGGTAAACCGGTAGTACTTGCCCGCCCGTCGCGGCAGGATCGAGACGATGCGTCCGGCGTAGCGTGGATGGGCGTGGTCGACGACGAACACGCCGGGGCCGCGCCGCATTTCGACGAGGCTCGGATCGGCCACGAGGCCGGCCGCCTCGGCCATGCCCAGCCGGCAGAAGACCCACGGCGTGCCGGAACGGCCGAACCGCTCCTGCACGTCGGGCCTTTCGAGGTGCTGCCCCACGACGTCACCGGGATCACCCGACTGCGGCTCCACCGACACCAGAAGCATCGCGCCGGAGGCACGGGCGGCCTCGAGCGCAGAGGCGTAGTCGTCGATCCGCTGCACGCCCTCCGCTGCGGCTGCGATTCGCGGCACGGGTGTGGCGGCCACTGCGAGCGGGCTGCATGTTGCGGCGGCGGCCAGTGCCGCCATGATCGTCAGGGCCGGTCGGAGACCATCGCGTCGGTTCGTGTTCGTGATGAACATGCTGCACCTCATCCGTAAGTGAAAGGAACGAGGTGGCGATTGAATGGCCGGGACGCGTCGGCTGCAAGTGGCCGGCGGCCGTCCGCCGACGTCGTTTCTCGACTTACGTCACGCCGCGCCGCCAGCAACCGCGGCATCCACAAGCAGTTGCGCGAAATCGAAAAAAAATTTCGCCGTGAGTCTGCCGGTCACGGCGTGACCGGGCTACCGTGGCCTTGTCACGCCGTGACAAGCATTCCGGTCACGGCGTGACCGGGCTACCGGGCGTGACGGATGACAGGCGCGGCTGGACCGGCTCGAAGGGCCGTACCCAGATCGAGCGGAACTGCACCGGGTTGCCGTGGTCCTGCAGCATGATCGGCAGGGCGTCGGCGTGCTTCGTGTAGCCGGGCGGTGCGTGCCAGAACGTGTTGCCCTTGATCACGGTGTCGGAATGAATCGCGACGCCGTTGTGGAGCACGCTCACGCGGGCCGGTGCGGCGAGCGAACCGTCGGCATGAAATCGGGGCCGGGTGAACAGGATGTCATAGGTCTGCCATTCGCCGGGCTTGCGGCAGGCGTTCACGGCCGGCGGCTGCTGCTTGTAGAGGGCGCCGCACTGGCCGTCGGGGTAGGTGAGCGGGCCGTCGGTGCCGTCCTCGTAGGAGTCGAGCACCTGGATCTCGTACTGCCCCATGAGAAAGACGCCGGAATTGCCGCGGCCTTGGCCCTTGCCCTTGGCCGGGCTGGGCGTACGGAACTCCAGATGCAGCTGGCAGTCACCGAACGGCTGCTTCGTGGAAATCGCCCCCTTGCCGACCGTCGCCACGCCATCGGCGACCGTCCAGGCGTCGGCTCCCTGCCACTGGTCGAGAGTCGTGCCGTCGAAGAGCACCACGGCATCGGCCGGCGCGGGCACGGGGCCGCTTGGCGCCGGCCCAGGATCGACCGCCTTGGGCCGTGGCCACTCGATCGGGTTTCGCCACTCGCCGCTGGGGTGCTTGGTGCCGCTGAGTTGCAGCCGGCGGGAACGGATCGACTCGGTGATCGCCCGGGCCTGCGCCTCCGCCTCGGCGATCGGCAGGCCCGCCTTCATACCGGGCCGCAGGTGGCCGGCCGCCGACAGGTAGGCATCGCGGAGCAGCTGCATTCGCTGCGTGACCTCGGGCAGAAACGCCTCGAGTGCCGCGGGCGTGTCGGCGTCCGCCAGCGAGTCGTCGCCGAGTCCGCGGAGCACGGCCCGACAGATCGCCCAGTGGCCCTGCGGATTGGGATGCACGGTGTCGGGTGCGAACACGACGGCCGCGTCCTTCGCCCGGGCCGCCGCCAGCATCTCCTTCATCGGCCCATGGACGTCGATCACGAGCCAGCCGTCGGCCCGCTTCGACACGAGCCACTTCGAGTAGGCATCGAGGACGGCGTCGTAGTCGGCAGCGCCCGCGGGCCCCGGCTTGTCGGGCCGCTTGTCGTACACCGGCGGCGTAAGGTGGATGATCGTGGCACCGGTCGTGGCGACGGTCTCGTGCAGCCGCTCGATGCCCGCCTTGAATTTCGAGAATCGCGTGTCGTCGAGCGGCTGGTAGATGCCGCAGTTCATGCCGTAGCAGGCGAGTACCACGTCGGGCCGCACGACCCGCAGCACGCGGTCGAGCCGCTCGAAGAGGTCGGGCCGCGGAAACGTCCCGCCGGCATGCCCCTCTTCGGACAGGCCCGACACCGTCTCGCTCGGCAGGCCCACGTCGATCACCTCGGCGTCCGTGCCCTGCCGCTCCATCCAGGCGATGAGCTCGGCGACCCAGTCGCCGCCGTAGGTGATCGAGTCGCCGAGCACGGCGATTCGCCGGGCCTTCAGCAGCGTGTCGGCCGGCACGGTGTCGGCGGCCGGCGCGGAGCCGAGGGAGCCGCAGGCAACGAGGGCGGTGAGGAGTGCATGACATGGCCGCATGGTCAGGGGGTCTCCGCGGTGGGGGCAGGTTCAGCATCGACGTCGGCCGCCGGCAGGGGCGTGACCTCGAACGTCAGCGCGTCGTCGTAGGTCCGTCGCTCCCAGTCGAGCACCGTGCCGGGAGTGTCGGGGTCGAGGATGGGGAACACGTGCACGGGTGTGATCGACACCGAGTAGCCGGGGCCGCCTTCGCGGCGGCTGACGTCGACCTCGACGTGCCCGTAGTGCTTGCCGCCCGACTCGAGCACGTCCCGCTGCCACCGCTCCGGTGCATGGTCGTTGGCCAGAAAGATCTGCCGGTCGTTGACCTGGTCGGTGGCGGGATCGGCGAGACGATCACCGCCGATGCCGACGGTGTAGCAGTGGACGCCGTCGGCGAACGAGTGCTCGTACATCTCGTCGTGCCCACAGAAGACGGCCCGCACGCCGTGCTCCTTGAAGAGTCCGGCGAGCATGCGGAGCGGCTGACCCGAATGCGGGTCTTTGCCGTCGCCCGTGCCCGGTGGGCGGCCGTGGCGGCCGGCGGAGAACGGCGCATGGTGAAACTGCACGAACACGACCGCGTTGCGGTCCCGGGCCGCTGCGAGTTCGCGTTTCAGCCAGGCATGTTGCTCAGAGCCCGGCGCGTAGTCGGGAATGTGCGGGGCGTCCTTGCGATCGAGGTCGTGATTGGTGTCGTCGGGGCCGTCGTCGGAGCCGCCGTTCGTCGTGTCGAGCGAGAGCAGCGTGACGGGACCGAAATCGACCCGGTGGTAGCGGCCGATGTGTCGCTCGTCCGTCGCGCCATTCTCCGGATGCTCGAAATAGGTGAGGAACTTCCGCGAGGCGAGGAGCGTGACCGGCCCCGCGTAGCCGCCGAGGTCGCGGAGGCGGTCGTCACTGGGCGGGCCACCGAAGATGTCGTGGTCGCCCATCACGGCGACGAGCGGCACGCGGGAGGCGAGCGTGCCGAACGTGCCGGCGTTGTGCCGCCAGAATTCGTCCCAATGTCGCTGCTCGCCGCCGCTCTCCACGAGGTCGCCCACGATGCTGCAGAGCACGGGATTGCCGGCCCGCAGGCTCTCGGCGGCCCGCGCCGCGATCAGGGCGAGGTTGGTGCGATAGGCCGTCGTCTCGTCGATCACGTAGCGATCGCCCACCCAGCGTGGCCGTGGCCCACCGGGCAAGGACGGCGAGGCCGTCCAGTCCGTCCGCGATTCCCGCGACGCCGGCTGCGCCTTGGCATCGGCGTAGAAGAACAGCCGCACCCCACCGCCGCGGCCCACGTCGCCCGGTCGCGGAGCCGTGGTGAGCACGGCCTTCGCGGTCTCACCCGACTGCTCAACCGCATAGGGGTAGCTCGTCGCCGGCTCCAGGCCGGTCACCCGCACGGAATGCAGGAACGGCGGTGACGCGTGCTGCATGCCGGCCGGCTCGGCCATCTGATAGTCGAGGTCGCGGGTGAGCACCGGCGTCGATGTGAACGTGCGGCCGTCGCAGGTGAGCGTGCCGGGGGCTGCCGCCTCCGACAGCCACCGCACGGTCATCGCGTCGGGGGCCGGGTTCTGCAGGTACGGACGCACCCGAAACGGCGTGGCGGCCAGATCAGCGGCATGCGTCGGCGCTATGGCTGCGAGCGCAGCCACGGCGAGCACGACACGGAAGCTGGAGCGGGGGGTCATGGGGTGGCGACGGGGGTGGCCCCGGACCGGATGGCGAAGAGATGGCTCTTGTTGGCGATGTAGAGCGTGTCGCCGGCGACGATCGGCGTGGAGTAGACGCTGTTGCCCATGTTGATCTCAGTGAGCAGTTCCTTCTCCCGCGCGAGCGCGAAGACGGAGATGTCGCCGTCCTCGTCGCCGATGTAGACCTTGCCATCCACGATCAGGGGCGAGCCCCAGCTGGCCGCCAGCATGTCGTGGGTCCAGAGCGGCTGGCCCGTCTTCAGGTCGAGGCAGTGGAAGAGGCCGCTGAAGTCGGCCACGAACAGCATCCCGTCGGCGATCGCCACGGTGCCGCACGTGCGATGCATCGTCTCCTCGAAGTCGAGCTTGCCGTTTTTGTCGGCATCCAACCCGGGGTAGTGCCACACGGCCGCCGAGTTCGGATTGGGCCGGACGACCTCGCCCTGCTCCTTGATCACGGCCTGCTCGCGGCGGCGGGGCAGGGGCTGCGTCGGATCCTTCAGGCTCACGGCCAGCTCGCTCGACACGTCGCCCCGCTTCGTGGGGTCGATGCACCAGAGGTGCCCCACGCCTTCGCCGTGCTCCGGATCCTCGCCCACCGCCACGTAGACGAGCCCTTCGTGCACCACCGGCGTGCCGATGATGTGATTGCGGTCGGCCCGGCCGCCGAGCGTGTACTTCGACTCCTTCGGATTGCAGTCGAACTCCCAGAGCTTCTTCGACCGGCCATTTTCTCCCCGGGCGTCGAAGGCATAGAGCCAGCCGTCGCCGCCGCCGAAGATCACCTGCGGCACGCCACCGAGCTCGGCGTAGGCCGGGCTCGACCACTGCCCGTGGAGCACGTTGGCCCCGGGCGTGTTGTCCGCCCAGAGCACCGTGCCGTCGCGCTTGTCGACGCAGAGAAAGCTCGGGGCCTCGAAGTTGGGCAGATTGATGTGCCCCTCGTCCACGCCGTTGCTCGTGTTCACGAACAGGAAGTCGCCCGCGCTCGTCACGCTGCACGAGCACATGTTGTGCTGCGAGACGCCGAGCTGCTTCATCATGTCGAGCACCCAGACGACGTCGGCCTCGTCCTTTTCCTGCACCTTCTCGGCCGTGAACGGGCCGTCGTTCTCGCCATCGCGGAAGCCTTCCGTGTCGAGGCACTTCACCTCACCGCGGCTGGTCACATACCAGAGCCGGTCGCCCTCCACGAGCGGCGCACAGCAGATTCCCTGAAGCGGCCAGTCGTGCACGCGGCCGGTCGGCAGCTTCTCGCTCGAATCCTGCCAGAGGAACGAGCCATCCTTGATGTCGAACGCGACGAGGCAGCCGAGATCGACCTCGGGCGGATATCGCTTCAGCCAGCCCTTGCCGTTGTTCGTGCCGACGAACGCCTTGCCTCCGGCCACGACCGGATTGCCGTACGACTGGCTGCCAAGCGCCGCCACCCAGGCCACGTTCTCGCTCGTCTCGGGCTTCCACGCACCGGTGGCGGGATCGAAGTCGCCGGGCGTCCACTCGGTCGGAATGTTCTTCGCCGGAGACACATTGTTGCGCACCGGTGAGCCCCCCCACTGATTCCAGTCGCTCGCGCGGGCCGGGAACGGGAGCGAAATCAGGAGCAAGGCAAGGGCCACCTTGGCTGGAGCCGCGCGCGGGGTTGCCCCTACCGTCTCGCCGGACGCTCGCTTCGGACATCCTGTCCTTCGCTCGCTCGATGGCGGCTGCGCTCTCGGCATCCTGCCTTCGCTTGCCGCCAACGCCGGCTCACCGGTAGGGGCAACCCCGCTCATCCCGCGGCGTGGCAGCTTTTCCGTTCGCAGCCTCGTCATTTCACAGCCTCCACGGTCACGTTGTCGATGTAGATCTCGGAGTCTTTCGAGTTGCCGAAGAAGCCGGGGCTACCCTGCAGGTTCCCCGCGGCATGCGTGGCCTGAATAGTCCAGGCGTCGGGCTCCGGCTCCCCCCGCGGCCAGACCTTGCCACGAAGCACCGCTG
>JAPOJV010000158.1 GCA_029978085.1 bacterium | reverse complement strand
TGGAGCCATACACCTCTCGGGCAACCCAGCACATGGGCACGCCGCCGCCCATCCCCATGCCCCCCATTCCGCCGCCCATGCCACCCATTCCTCCCATGCCGCCGCCCATGCCGCCCATCCCGCCCATTCCGCCACCCATGCCACCCATGCCACCCATGCCACCCATGCCACCCATGCCACCGCCCATGCCCCCCATGCCGCCACCCATGCCACCACCAGCACCGCCGCCCATGCCGCCACCAACACCGCCGCCGGAGAAGTTGAACGTGGTCACGTTGCCGATGCCCGAGAAGAGCGGCGTTGCCGTCACCCGCACGTACCGCCTGTCATGCGAGACAACGGCGCGAAACGATGCGTTCACGCCCTCAGGGAGCGTCGTAATGACAGGCTGATTACCCACCGGCCCTGGGCTACCAAAGAATGGAACTCCGCTCTGTCGCTGGGCATCGCCCGTAGCATCACGGCTCTTGCTTAATTCACTGAGCGTCCCGGGGTCGCTCAAGGACGCGAGTTGCTGGGAGAGGATCGCCTTGCCGACCGCCTGCTGCACGGCCACGTCCTGTGCGACTTGTGCATCGGCCAGCGGCTGCTGCCGCCGGCCTGCGGGCAGATCGACCGTGAGAACCTGCTCATCGGCACTGACCGGCACCTGTTTACGGATCGTCTGTTCGTGCTTCGTGCCCTTGTGCATCGTCATCTCGACAGTGATCGTGTCGGCATTGACCTTCCCGGTCGAACGCCGCACGAGCGCCCGGTAGGTTCCGGGGAACGCGAGCGTGGCCGCATAGCGTTCGCGATGCACCTGCCCCGATGGGTCGGTCGGGCAGCGTTCGTCGGCCAGGAGCGTGCCGCCCGACGTGCTCCGGGATGCCTCACGCGAGCAGACCGTGCCGGTCGGCTCCTCGACGAGCATGTCGACGTCGGCATCACCGGTCCAGGCGATCTCGATCACGAGGTCGCGGGCCTTCGCCTGCTCGATGGCCGCGCGGAATGCGGCCGCGTCGTCGGCCTTCCCGTCCTTTGCGAGCCGCTCGATCGTGGCCTCGGCCAGCCGGGCAGCCCGCGTGGCGATATCCTGCTGCCCTACCGGCCATTCATTGGCGAGCACGCCAGGGCAGGACCACTTCAGTGCGGCCACGTCGTCGGCCCGATCGGCGAGCGTCATCGCGAGGCCAAAGGCCTCGCGGTTTGCAGGATCGAGCATCACGACCTGGCGACAGAGCCGCAGCGCCTGGCGGTCGGAGCCGAAGCGGGCCAGATAGTTGGCAAGCGACAGGAGATCGACGGGTGACGTGGCAAAGTCGGCCCCTGAGAGCAGCACTCGCTCCACGTCGGCCTTCGGCCGGCCGGCCGCCTCCATGGCGAGGGCCAGCGATTCATACATCCACGGTTCGGCGTGGCCGCAGGCGATGGCCGCAGAGATGAGGTCGGCCGCGCGGGCAAATTCGCCCTGCTTGCCGAGCTCGGCCGCGGAGACCCGCAGCTGAGCAAGCCGTAGTGCGGCTTCGCGGGCGTCGATCGCGGGCTTCGAAGATTCATGCTCGCCGCCCACCTTGGGCAGATAGGTTGCGACAGCGGCGGTGAGGTCGGTCGCACCGAGCACCGTCGCAGGCAGTCCAACGCGGTCGGCGGGCTCAGCAGCAGGCTCAGCGGCCGGCAGATCGATGTCGGGCTTCTCCCGCCTGGCCACCCGGGCCTTGGCCTCGGCCACTTGGAACTGGCCAGCAATAGCGCTCGCTCCGGCGAGACGTGGCTCGACGACGGCGTCCATGGCGATCCGGAGCGCCGCCTTCACGCCGGGCTTGTCGTGGATCCAGTCGGCAAAAGCAGGGCCGTGGGCGGCATAGAGATCATGCAGCCAGGTCGGCGCCTCCGTCGTGAGCCACGAGCGGAAGACGATCCAGCGCAGATCGTGGACGCCATACACCTCACGGGCGACCCAGCAGAGGCCGCCGGCACCAAGCCCGCCAGCGCCACCGACCGGCGGCAGCCTGTTCTGGTCTTGGGTGGACGTGCCGCCGAGGTTGAAGGGATTCACCGCGTTCATCGGCGCAACCGGCAGCACGAGGTCGCCGACGGCGTAGACCCGGGGCACCATGTCGGTGGAGGCGGCCTCCTTCGTCGTGATCACGAGCGTCTCGTCCTTGACGAGGTAGGTCATGTCTTGGTTGGCAAGGATCCGCCGCAGGGCCGAGCGGAGCGAGATGCCGCTGGCCGATTCGGTGATCGTGGCCTCGTTGAGATCGACGCCGTCCAGGGCCTTCTGGTCAAAGGTCACCGGGATGCCGAACTGGGCCTCGATCGTGGCCTCCAGATCCTTGAGCGAGTTCTGGTTGAACTCGAACTTCGGGCCCGTCGGCTTCTCCAGCGCCTCGTAGATCCGCTTCTCGTTCACATTGGTCGGATCGAAGGCTGCGGGGCGATACTTGGCCCGGAGCCGGTTGATTTCCCGCCAGCGATCCGCCTTCGGGTAGTGGATCGGCGGGTCGTCGGGATACGGAATGGCGGCGACATCCACGAGGGGGAGCGCGTCCATGAAGCCGCGCTGTTGGTCCCTTTTCGTTCGGGCATTTTCAGCGTCGTAGTCGAGGATGCGGGCCACGAGCGGAGCGGTACGGCCGATGACCCGTGCCGTCATGGGCACAGGGTGGTTGGCCCAGAGTTCAGGGGCCTCCTTGGCGATCTCCTCGCCCACCACCCGCTCGGCTTCGACGAACGCCCGCGTCGGCGGTTCGTAGCCGATGATCGATTCACCGTTGACGACGGTGGGATACCGCTCCGATTGGGCATAGCCGTCGCGGATCCCCTCCTCCACGAGCGCGTTGTATCGCTCCACGAGCTGTTTGATCCGCTCCTCGCGACGGTGCAGTTCCGTGTTGAGGCGATCCCGCTCACGGCCAATCGCCGCCTTGCGTTCCGCAGCCAGATCACACTCGAGCTTCGCCCGCGACCGCACGATCGACTCGCGAATGCGGCCCTCGAGCTGCCGCAGCAGACGATCTCGGTCGCCGGGGGCGAGGTCGGCCGAGTCGCGGACGAGCTGCTGGGCCTCCTTCAAGAGATCACGGGCCCGATCGGGATCGGTGGAGAGCAGCTGGCGGGCATCGCGGATCCGGATCGCGGTCTCCTGCTCGAGCTGCTGTGCCCGCACCTGGCGCATCGCCTCGGTGTCGGCGAGGTCGCTGTCATCTTCGGCTGTCCGAGAAGGGGGCTTCCAGCCGGGCTTGGGCGGGGCGACGGCTTCGGCCGCAGGCAGTTCCTCGGTCTGCCGCGCCGCAGTCAGCCGCACGACGGCGGCCTCGGGGTTGTCGGGATCGCGGCGGAGCGAGGCCTCGGCGAGCCGCACCGCTGAGTCATGCGCGCCCGAAGCCTCCGCCTGCTTCGAGAGTTGGGCGAGAGCAGCGGCCTCCCCGCGAATCACGTTGCGGGCCAGCTCCATCCCCTGGCGGCCGAGCAAGGGCAGAAAGATGCCGTCGGTATCCCAGGCGTTGCGGGCAAGGACGCCGAGGTAGGCATGCTCGTCACGCGGCTGTGCGTCGGGCAGCGGCAGCGCGACCGGCACCGGCGAACCGCCGGCTCCTGAGAGGCTGAACGAGAGTTCTGTAGCGGCGGGAGCACCTGCCAGGAGCACGACCGTGTCGCGATCGGTACGGAGCGGCGGCAGCCGTGCCGGCAGCATCCGCGGAAGCGGCTTCTGCTCGGCGGCGAACGCCACGTTCTCGGGCCAGGCCACTGGCTGGATGGCGAGTGCGGTGATCAGCTTGCCGGCGTCGGCCACCGATTCACCTGCGGAAGGCACAATCAGCATGCCGCCGGTGGCGGTTGCCACGGCGGCAAGGCAGGGCCAGTTGACCTGCGGGCCGATGCCAAGACCGGATACGACCACGTGCTGCGACCGCAGCAGTTCCAGCACGCGGGCAAATTCCTGGGCGTCGACGCCGGCGAAACCAGGGCCGTCGCCCACGTAGATGATCGCCTTCGAACGGCTCGCGTCGGCGAACAGTCCGGCCGCCGTTTCCAACGCTGCCGTGAGATCCGTGGAGCCGAGCGGCGTGCGGGACTGGAGGTCGCGCACAGAGCCGTCGACGGCATCGCTTTTCGCTCCGGCGAAATCCGAGGCGAGCGGTTTGCAGTCGACGTCGACCGCGGCGATCCGGACACGATCGCCGGCACGGGTTGCGGCGAGAATCGCCTGAACCGCCTCGAGTTGACGCTCCCGATGCGGGCCGGCCTGGCTGGCGGACGTATCCACGAGCACGAGCACGTCGGCCGATTCAGTCGCCGCGAGGCCGCGGGCCCGAATGCCGACCGCAGTCGCCACGAGGGGCGGTTCTCCCACTGCCGTGCTTCCCGCTTCGACAAACGACACGACGGCCGGCTGATCCGCTGCTGCTGCTACTACGGTCGCCTGGCCAGGTCCGCTCGCCGCCAGGATGGCGAACACGGGCGCGACGAGCCATACAAGGCGGGGGGCGGACATGCGGAGCACTCCGGAGTCGGTGCGGAAACCTGCGGCCTCAATGTTTCTGGACTGGAAGCATATTGACCGGCCCGCCGCCCCGCCAATGTCGATCTTCGGGGAAACGGCTGGTTTTTCGATGATTTTTGGGCCGGCGGGCCGCTCGGGTGAGCCCTGGGGAATCCACCTTGGTCGCGATTCCCGGAGTCGCAATACTCCCGCGCAGCCGTTCCTGACTCCCCGAATGCCGGTGACCATCGTGCTTCATTCCGGTCGCATGCGATCGACGCTGATTGGCCTCCTGGTGGTCTGGCCGGGCGTGGCGTCCGCCCAGCCGCGGGCGTTCACTCCCGAAGAGCAGACCAATATCGCCGTCTACGAGGCGGTGAATCGCAGCGTCGTCAACATCAACACCAAGGCCACCGTCGCCACCGGCCTCTTTCTGCTGGAGGTGCCGTCGGAGGGGGCGGGCTCGGGGATCGTGCTCGACAAACAGGGGCATGTACTCACGAACTTCCACGTGGTTGAGGGGGCCAAGGAGATTCAGGTGCTCCTGTTCGACGGCTCGGGCCACGCCGCCACGGTCGTGGGCATCGATCCCGCTACTGACGTGGCGGTGATCAAGGTCGATGCCCCGCCGGATCTCTTGCAGCCGGTGGAGTTCGGCAGCTCCGCCGACCTCAAGGTGGGGCAGCGGGTGTTCGCGATCGGCAATCCGTTCGGCCTGGAGCGAACGCTCACGACGGGCATCATTTCCAGCCTGAATCGCTCGCTTCCCACGCGAACAGGCCGCACGATCAAATCGATCATCCAGACCGACGCCGCGATCAATCCGGGCAATTCCGGCGGCCCACTGCTCGATAGCGGCAGTCGGCTCATCGGCGTGAATACGGCCATTGCGAGCCGCACCGGGCAGAGTTCGGGCGTGGGGTTCGCGATCCCCGTGGGGACGGTGGCGAGGATCGTGCCGCAGCTCATTCGGCAGGGAAAAGTGATTCGGCCCGACGCCGGCATCGCCCGCGTCTATCAGTCGGATGCAGGGCTCGTGGTGGCCACTCTCACGCCCGGTGGGCCTGCCGAACGGGCCGGCATTCGCGGCTTCAAAGTGATCCGCGAACGGCGGCGGCAGGGGCCGTTCATGGTGGAAACGGAGCGGGTTGATCGCACGGGCGCGGATCTGATCGTCGCCGTGGCTGGGCAAGGCGTGCGGAATGCGGACGATTTTCTGTCGGCCGTGGAATCGAAAAATCCAGGCGAGCAGGTGCTGATCACGGTGCAGCGGGAGGGGCACCGGCTCGATATTCCGCTCGTGCTCGACGCTGAAAAATAGGGCTTTTCGGCGTTTTTTTCGGCCGCGTGAACCAGTCGCGGCCGAGGGGCGTATCGCTGGAGTCGGCGGGCTCGCCTGCCGATACTCTCCGTCCCCGAGTAAATTTTTCGCGGCTTGAAACGAGGCTGTTGACCAGCCGAGCGAGCCTGCTATGCTTGGGGGCTCGCCGCAAGGAACTCTCGAGTTCAGTGCGGCGAACAGATCTTTGACAATTCGGCAGTTCGATCTCTTTTGGTTTCGGCCGGCACGCGATCGTGACCGGCAAGCGATCGGAAGCATCTCTCGCTGCTTCGGCAGCGTGAGTCGCTCTGGTCGCGAACCATTTATTCACAGACAGATCGAATCTCTTCCTGAGATTCCGGAAAATCAATCGCCGGTGCCGCAAGGCTCCGGCCTGACGATCCAATCAATTGAAGGGTTTGATTCTGGCTCAGAGTGAACGTTGGCGGCGTGGATTAGGCATGCAAGTCGAGCGAGAACCGTAGCAATACGGGGACAGCGGCGAAAGGGACAGTAATGTGTAGGTACCTACCCCGAGGTCCGGGATAGCTGCGGGAAACTGCAGGTAATACCGGATAATGTCTTCGGACCAAAGGTGTGATTCCACATCGGGAGGGGCCTGCATCCTATTAGCTTGTTGGCGGGGTAACGGCCCACCAAGGCGACGATGGGTAGCGGGTGTGAGAGCACGACCCGCGTCATTGGGACTGAGACACTGCCCAGACACCTACGGGTGGCTGCAGTCGAGGATCTTCGGCAATGGGCGCAAGCCTGACCGAGCGACGCCGCGTGCGGGATGAAGGCCTTCGGGTTGTAAACCGCTGTCGTAGAGGAGGAAATGCAGGAGGGTTCTCCCTTCTGTTTGACCTATTCTAGGAGGAAGTACGGGCTAAGTTCGTGCCAGCAGCCGCGGTAAGACGAACCGTACGAACGTTATTCGGAATTACTGGGCTTAAAGGGTGCGTAGGCTGCGCGGAAAGTTGGGTGTGAAAGCCCTCAGCTCAACTGGGGAATTGCACTCAAAACTACCGTG
>JAPOJV010000040.1 GCA_029978085.1 bacterium | reverse complement strand
CCCTGTGCCCATCCTGCTCACCGGCACGATGGGGGCCGTGATCGGCATGGAGGGCTCGCGGGCGAGCCGCCGCCAGCTCTTCGACATCGCGATCGCCGGCCCGCTCGCCGGGCTCGTGGTGGCGTTGCCGCTCCTGGCCATCGGCATGCGCACGGGCGATGCAGCCGCTGCGAGCCCGTTCGCGCTGCCCCCCTTGGCCCGCTGGATCCTCGCTACGCTGCGGCCCGACATCGCGGCGTCCGGCACGGTCGTGCCCAATGCGGCATTCATGGCGGGCTGGGTGGGCCTGCTCGTCACTGGCCTCAACATGCTGCCGGTGAGCCAGCTCGACGGCGGCCACATCTCGGCGGCTCTGTTCGGCCGGCGGGGCAACTGGGTGGCGCGAGGCGTCCTGCTGGCGGCGATCACGGCGATCGTGGTACTCGGCGCCTACAACTGGGTGGTGATGGTCGTGGTGGTGGCGCTGATCGGCGTGGATCACCCGCCCATCCGCGACGATGGCCGGCCGCTCGGACCGCTCCGCACGGTGCTCGGCATCCTGTCGTTCCTGATCCCTGTCGTCACGTTCATGCCCGAGCCGCTCGCGCTGTGAGCGGCGTCACGCCGCCCGTGCCCCAGCCTGTACAGCCCGCCGGCCGCTTCAGGCGAGCCATCGGGCCGGGAGGCACCATATGCCGCGCGGCGTCCGCCAGCCTTCATCGCCCGCGTGCAGGGCGACGCGCGTGATGTGCCGTGCGCGGCCGCGGAAGCTACCGAGACTCTTCAAGGACTTTTCCGAAGGGGCGGGAGCTGCGTCCACGGAGAGCAGCAGCATGGCATTCTCGACAGTGATGACAAAAGGGATGAACGCACCGCCACGAGTGCGATATTCGCCAAACTCATGGTTGTTGGCATGATGAATGTGAAGCTGCGAGAGCAGTTCGCCAAAGACCCAGCGTCGCAGCGGCACGGCGTTGTGCAGCCAGGCTGCCTTGCACGCGGACGCCGCCAGGCCCATATCTTCGCAATACCAGCTCTTGCCATGGCGGCGGATCAAGAACAGTGATTCGAAAGCATGGAGCACCTGTGCCGTTGTCTTGTCGCTGGAACCAACGATGCGGGCCATCCTGGCAAGCGGCAAGGGCTCTCCCTGCTGGGCAGCCATATGGGCAAACAAGGCTTTCATACGGGCAACGCCGATTCGCGTTGCATAGACCAGCTGAAGATCACGGGCAAGCACGGCATCGAGATGACTGTCCCAGGCGTGCCGACGCACGCTTTCATTCCGATGAAAACAGATGCCAGGCATGCCTCCACGGGCGCAATATGATTCCAGTGTCGTCGCGGAGCACCAGGCCTCAGCCTCCAGGCGCCGGAGCGCTGCATCATCGAGCGTCAACAGTCGCGAAACCGTATCTGCGAGAGGACGGCCGTGAGCCTCGGCAACCGTGAGCGGGAGCAGCTCGAGGAGGGCGGTCCGTCCCGTCAGTGACTCGCGGATCGCCCGGCGGCTCAGAAATCGCACCGATCCGGTGAGTACGAACTGGCCTGGTCGGCGGCGCTCGTCGATCCACAGCTTTAACCGTGAGAACACTCGCGGCGCCTTCTGAACCTCGTCGAGGGCCAGTGGTCGCGGCTGGGCCAGGAACTGATCCCAGGTGCCGGCTTCGGTTGCCCCCACGAGCGCATCGTCATCGAATGACAGATAGCCCGGGCACATCCGTTTCACGAGGGTGGTCTTGCCCGACTGCCGCATTCCCACGAGCGAGACGGATGGCGACCAGGTCAGGGCCTGTCGGATTCGGCTTTCAAGATGTCGTGGCCTGGTGTGCGGCATCGGGAAGAGTGTGGCCGCTTTTCACGTTCCTGTCAAAATCGGACCATCGCTCCTAAAAATACAGTAACGTAAAAAGCGGCTGAACGCTCGGCTGTATCAGCGGCGGGGCACGGGCTGCTGGTCGCGTTCGGCTGCGGCGTGGTGACTGGCAGGGGCCGGTGGGTGATGCGGTCCAGGGGCTGCACCTCGAAGCGGTACGGCAGCGGCAGTTCGTCCAGCTCGCCAGCGATCATCTCGGCCGTGAGCGGCGTCACGTCGCCAGTGATCGCCAGATCGACGTCCGAGTGTGGCGCATGCGTGCCCTTAACGCGAGATCCAAACAGGATCGCTCGCGTAACCTCCGGGTGCCGCCCGAAAACGTTACGGACACGAGCGAGTTCATGATCTGTCAGGTGAGGGCGGTCCATGCGTCCCTCTTGCTGGCAAGGAGGTCACGGACCTGCCGCAGGGCGGTCAAGTACCGAGCGTGAATCGCTTCGACGGCTCCCTCCTTTTCGAGTTGGTTGAGCGCCGCAGGCCCTCATCTGAGGGCATCCTCGAGCAGAGCCAGTGCCCGATCGAAGTACTGGAACCGCTGCTGCCAGCGGACGTCCGGATCTCGATTCATGGTTGCACGTGCTGGCACACAGAGCTGGAATCGGTGCGGAAAGCTCCGGCGAATCGTACCGCCGCGGCGGTGGTTTCCCTGGCTTCTTTCCACGATCGGCGTTGCACGTCGGCGTTCACGGATAGAGACCTCAGTGATCATGGCCTCCGCGCGGGTGTGAGGCGACGACGTCTGGCGACAGGCCGACTGATATTGGATGGCAGGGGCGGAGCGTGCCGTTGCTACGGGGTGGGCCATCCAGCACCGGTAAACGGCCCGAAAATTGCATTCAGCCGAACCGCGGGGTATTCAGGAGCGTATCCAGAGAGTCTGTAACGCCCGGAGTCTGTAGTCATGGTCCGCGATCGCCGTCTCGCCCTCGAAGGCCTGGAATCCCGCAGGGTGATGGCAGGCCTCGTGGCTGTGGCCAGCGATGCCGGGGCGACGGCGACGTCACACATCCGGCTGCTCGACGCCGAGACCGGTGCCCAGGTGGCCGCGACCACCACGCCCGTATTCGAGGCTGGCTTCAAAGGGGGCGTGCGGCTGGCCATGGGCGACGTGACCGGCGACGGCATCGCCGAGGTGATCGCCGCGCCCGGCCGGGGACGAGTGGGCGAGATTCGGGTGTTCGCCCGCGTCGGGAGCGAGCTCACGGAACTCACCGATTTTCGCACGCGGCCGTTCGGCCCGTCTTACACAGCCGGCATCGAACTGGCGAGCGGTGACGTCGATGGCGACGGGCTCGATGACGTCGTGGCCGCGATGGCCAGTGGCAGCGGCACCGTGAAGGTATTTCTCGCGGAGCGGATGCCTGGGGCGGCCATCGATGATCCTGCGGCGATCACGATCCAGCCGGCGGTAGCGAGAAAGTATCGGGGTGGCGCGACCGTCGCCGTGGCCGACGTCGGGACGTTCGCCAATGGTGCGGCAGTGAGCACCACGATGCCCGACAACAAGATGGAGATCGTGGTGGGCAGCGGCGCCGGCATGCCCGCGCGGGTGCTCGTCTACGACGTGTCGAATCGGGCGTCGCCTCGGCTGGCCGACACGATCGTGCCCGGTGCCTACAAGAACCAGGCGGGCATTTCTGTCACGTCGATGCGGGCCAACGCCGACATCATCGACGACATCGTCGTGTCGGCGGGGCGTGGTGGCAGGTCGTTCACGCAGATCTACGATGGCACGGTGTCATCTCAGGACAACGCGCGAATCGCGTTCTTCTCGGCCCTGGGCGGCACGGCACGGCCCAACGCACCCCTCTTCACGGCCGCCGTCGACACCAACGGCGACGGCGTGGCCGACCGGTTCCTGCAATCGCAGGGGGATGTCGGCGGCACGTCGGGCATCTCGAATGTGTCGCTCGCGGGCGTGCGGCAGGGGGCGGTGTCGGGGCTCGGCGGGCCGCTGCGGATCGCAGCGCCGCGGATCGGCTTCCAGACGCAGTTCACCGCGAGCGGCCTGAGCTATTTCGACGTGACGGTGGGCTCCGGGGCCGTGCCGACCGAAAGCTCGCTGCTCACGGTGCACTACACGGGGCGGTATCCGAACGGCACCGTGTTCGACACCTCGCGTGACGGCAGCAACACACCGGCGGAGTTTACGCTCGGGGGCGTGATCCCAGGCTTCGGCGAAGGTCTCTCCACGATGCGTGTGGGCGGACGCCGCATCCTCTTCATTCCCAGCCGGATCGCCTACAACGGCGCGGCCGGCAATCCCGCCGGCGACCTGATCTTCGAAGTCGAGCTGCTCGCGGTGCGGTGATCAGCCGCCAGCAGCGTCACCACGTGGCTTCGAGGCCGACGCTCGCGCCGCCGAGCCAGAGCGTGCTGCCCGCCTGCACGTCGGTCGGCGCCTCGGTGGCGTCGGAGAAATCGAACTGGTTGGGGGCCAGGGCCACGCCCGTGAGCCAGAACGAGTTGTAGCCCAGCCGCAGCGACCAGGTGTCGCTGAGCCGCCGTACCAGGCCGATGCCGGTGTCGAAGATGCCCGCCACACCCCCGTCGCTGCCGCCACCCGGCTCGCGGTAGACCGCGGGGCCGAGCGCATCGACGATGCCGTCCTGCGACTGGCTGAGGTTCGCATAGGCACAGGCG
The DNA here is from genome assembly GCA_029978085.1 of bacterium. Taxonomy (GTDB): domain Bacteria; phylum Planctomycetota; class Planctomycetia; order Pirellulales; family UBA1268; genus QWPN01. The sequence goes on along the minus strand of JAPOJV010000040.1, from coordinate 18,510 downwards.
CCCTTCACCCAGCCCTCGAACGCCCAGGCCTCCCAGGCGAGCCGGCCGCGGACACCGATCTGGCCGCCGAAGAGACCCGAGTTGGCCCTTGCGGTGTAGGTGCTGCTGCCCCCTGCGGAGGGCGAGAACATGTCGATCGCCGCCGTCTCCGAGAGATCGGCCCAGCGGAAGCCCGCGATCCAATCGACCGTGCCCACCGCCTTGATCTGCTCGAGCTGATAGGCCGACATCCGCGGATACGAGTGGAACTGCTCCGTGAAGAGGAGATTCGCTTCGGCCATGTTGAGCGTCGAGCCGTAGGTGGCTTCGGCGATCGAGCCGTTGCGAAAGCTCGTGACGGCCGACGAGAGGAGGCCCGCGACCTCGAGATTGTCGGGGCCGGTCGCGAGCCGGTCGGCCCACATGCCATACACGCCCACGTAGCCGAACTCCCAGCCGATCCGGTCGCAGCCGTGCCGGCCGAACGTGACCCGCACGCCCGGCGCAGTGACGAACTGCAGGCTCTGGTTGGTGAGTGCCGGCGCAAGCGTATTGCCATCGATCACGAAGTCGCGGTCGACGGAGGCGTTGTCCCGCTGGATCGCGAGCGCATCGACCGTCGCATAGGTTTCGGTACCGCCGCCGACCGCCGCCCGCGTGTCTGGCCACTGCGCCTGCGCAGCCGAGGCTGCGAGCGCGACGCCCACCGCCGCCGCGACCATCCGCCACGATCTTTCCGAACGCATCCCCATGGCATATCCCCCTGCGCGGCTCCGCCGTCGTCACGGCAGGCACGATCGTCATGCTGGTTTCTTTCGGCAGGGACGCCCCGACTGATGAGGTTTCTCAGGGATCGCCCGCGGTGGATCGAGGCGGCGCAAGCCGCGCAAACCCTGCGTGCAGAGAGGCGGGTTGTCGTGGCAAACGGGGCGAACTGGGGCGAGGCCGGCGGTCACTCTCTTTGGACCGTGACGGCGATCTCCCCCTCGTTGTCGGCCAGCTGCGTCCAGTCGTCGGCGCACCGCAGGAAGAGCTGCCCCGAGACCGGCGGCGTGAGCGTCGCCTTCGTTCCGAGCGGGATCGCCGGAGTGAGCGTGAAGTCGTGGAAGATTGCCGCCACGAGTCGGCCGTGGCCGTCACGGTCGCCGTCGGCGCTACCCGGGGCGGCGGCCGGGGCGAGCTGCCACGTGCCACGGGCCTCGATGTCATACCGCGTCTGCTGGTCGACGAGGATGCCCGTCGCCTGCCAGCCGGCCGCAGCCTTCACCGTCGCCTTCGCGGCTGCGCCGGCGGCAAGCGGACGAAACTTCGCCTTCCACGGCCACGCGGCGAGATCGACCCGTGCGCCGGTGCCCATGGTTTCCAGGAACTGGTCGTACTCAAACGAGAGTTCCCGGGCCACGGGGCCGTACGTCGCCTCGAAGGAGGCACCCGGCTTGTCCTCCATCAGCGCCACGGCGAGCGGCCGGAAGCGATCGGCGTAGTTGGGGTTGTTGGCGAGCAGATGGCACAGGGCCCACCGCCAGGCGTAGTCCTGCCAGGTGCCGGCGGGCTCACGGCCGGGCACGGCGATCTCGAAGAGCCGCCGCTTCGGTGTCGCGGTGCGAATGTAGGCCATCACCCCGGGATCGATCTCGACGGAGGTGTCGCCGTCGCGCCAGTAGTTGCCCAGTTCGGCGACGCCTTCGGCGAGCCACGTCGGCCCGGTCGAGCCGAAGGTGAGATGGCAGAAGCCGTGCACGCACTCGTGCTGGATCACGCCGTGCGAGTCGCAGGAATAGAGCGTCGCCCGCCGCTGCGGGCCGAGCGTGGCGTTGAAGCACACCCCCTCGCCGCGGCGGATTTTTTCGACGCCCGCCGCCTCCTGGAGCACGCCCTCCGGCCAGGCTGCGAGGTCGCGGACGATGAAGCCCTCCACCACACCGGTGCCTTTGCGGCCGAAGTAGCGCTCGAGGTTGGCGACCATCCGTTCGAGCTTGTCGCGGATCACCGCCCACTCGCGGTCCGATACGTCGGTGAGAAACGCGAAGTGCCGCGACCGCACGAGGCGTGGTTCTTTCGGTGGCTCGGCCGAGAGTCCGCGGTAGGTGTTCTCCAGGGCGGCGTCGCCGCGATCCCGCACGGCGGACGCTCCCTGGTTTTCGATCACGAGGGTTGTGGCGACGAGGTCGCCCGTGTCGAGCTTCGCGGCGTCGAGCTGCACGATCCGCGCTCCGGGCTCCGCATGGCCGAGATCCCGGCTCGAAAGCTCGGCCCGCGCATCTGCGGCGAGCGTGAGGGCGACGGGCGTCTTGGTCTTGAAGGGCGTGCCGGCGGGGAGTTCGAGGGTGAGCCGCTTGCGGCTCGCGCGGGGCACCGGCGCGGTGACCGTGCAGGCCACCGCGTCCTTCACCGTGCGCGGTGCCTCCGCGTCCCAGGCGACGCCGATCTCGGCGCTGGCAGCATCGACGACCGTGAGCGTCGCCACCTCGCCCGTCGCGGCGCCCCGGCTGTTGAGCCGCGTCTGCACCCGCACGATCTGCCCTGGCTCGATCTTCGCGACATCGATCGCGCCGGTCACCCGCACGTCCGCCGGAAACGCGAGCAGCTGGTTGGTGCGGAGCGTGACGCCCCGCTCGCCGGTCCGCTGCACGAGCACCTCGTGCCGCACGCCCGCCTCGTCGCGGACGACGACACGCCCGCCGGCCACCGATTCGACGGTGCCGGTGATCGCCAGCTGTTCGGTGATCTGGATCTGGCCCTGTGCGTCGGTCGCAATGGCCGCACCGGCGAGGGCGATCACGACGCGAATCGTTCGCATGAGCCGCATGTCGGGGCGTCCACCTTGAAACCGCGAGTGGCAGCCCCGTTCGTTGACGATGGGCCGCGACCGATCCACAATCCTAACGCATCGTCGCTGCCCGCACGGCCGCCCAGCAAGGAGGATTTCAGGTGAGCAATCAGCCGAATTTCATCGAGAGCGAAGATCCCGAGGTCTGGTCCGCGATCGCCGCCGAACAGGTGCGGCAGCAGGAAGGCCTGGAGATGATCGCCAGCGAGAATTTCACGAGCCCGGCCGTGATGCAGGCCGTGGGCAGCGTGCTTACCAATAAATATGCCGAAGGCTATCCCGGCCATCGCTACTACGGCGGCTGCGAGTTCGTCGACAAGGTCGAGGACCTCGCCCGCGAGCGGCTCAAGGCCGTCTTCGGCGCCGAGCATGTCAACGTGCAGCCCCATTCGGGCAGCCAGGCCAACGCCGCCGTCTACATGACGGCGATCGCGCCGGGCGACACCGTGCTCGCCTTCGACCTGGCCCACGGCGGCCACCTCACGCACGGCATGAAGCTCAACGCCTCGGGCGTGCTCTACCGGTTCGTCCACTACGGCGTCCGCCGCGACGACCATCGGCTCGACTTCGACCAGGTGGCGCGGCTCGCCCGCGAGCACAAGCCGAAGCTGATCGTGGCCGGCGCCAGCGCCTACCCGCGGGAGATCCCCCACGGCACGTTCGCCGAGATCGCCCGTGAGGTTGGTGCGAAGCTGATGGTCGACATGGCCCACTACGCGGGCCTCGTGGCCGCCGGCATCCACGACAACCCGGTGCCCGTCGCCGACTTCGTGACGAGCACCACCCACAAGACGCTCCGCGGCCCCCGCGGCGGCATCGCCATGTGCCGCGCCGCCGACGCCAAGGGGCTCGATCGCTCCGTGTTTCCCGGCCAGCAGGGCGGCCCGCTCATGCACGTGATCGCCGGCAAGGCCGTGGCCTTCGCCGAGGCGCTCAGGCCCGAGTTCAAGACCTACGCGAAGCAGGTGGTGGCCAATGCCAAGGCGCTCGCTGAGGCGCTCGCGGCCGGCGGTGTGAAGCTCGTGAGCGGCGGCACCGACAACCATCTCATGCTCGTCGACGTGACGCCGCTGGGGATCGGCGGCAAGCTCGCCGAGGAGACGCTCGACCGCTGCGGCATCACCTGCAATAAGAACATGATTCCCTACGACGAGCGGAAGCCGATGGATCCCTCCGGCATCCGGCTCGGCACGCCCGCCCTCACGACCCGCGGCATGGGCACCGACGAGATGCAGCGGATCGCCGCCTGGATTCTGCGAGCGCTCAAGAGCCCCGGCGACGCCGCCGTGGTGGAAACGACCCGCCGCGAGGTTGCGGAACTCGCCGAACAGTTCCCCGTGCCGGCGGCAAAGCTCGAGGAAGCGGTCGCGGGCTGAGCCCGCCCGCGACGTCGCGGGTGCCGGTTGCCCCGTGTCGTGGTACCCTTTGAAAGGACTGACTCCCTCGCTCCCAGCAACCGAGGTTTCCGACATGCGAATCGAAGTGCAGCGTGAAGAGGATCAGCGTTGGCTTGCGGAGGTGCTCGACCTGCCGGGCGTGATGGCCTACGGTGATACCCGCGACCAGGCCGTGGCAAAAGCGGAAGCCCTTGCCCTTCGAGTGATCGCCGACCGCATCGATCACGGTGAGTCGATTCCGGAACTCGACGACCTTTTTGTGGTGTCTGCGTGAGTGGCTGGCCAGCGGCGAAAGCTCGCCGCGTCTTGGCGGCGCTGCTGCGGATCGGTTGGTCGGTGAAGCGGCAGGCCGGTGGTTCACATCGGGTGTTGTCGAGACCCGGCTGGCCCGATTACGTGTTCGCATTCCATGAGGGCGAGGAGATCGGCCCTCGCATGCTCGCTCGCATTGCGAGACGAACGGGCCTGTCGCAAACCGATCTTTGACGCAGTTCGTCATCACAATCGATGCGCACGGCGGTGGAACCCGGCGTACCATAGGGCCATGAAGCAGTCATCGAAGGCATCAGGATCCACGGTCGTGCGGATCGGGCTCGTGCAATCGGCCTGCACGCCGTCGCGGGAACACAACATCGCGCAGGCGGTCGCCGGCATCGCCGAGGCGGCGGCAGGGGGCGCGGAGGTCGTCTGCCTGCAGGAGTTGTTCGCCGGCGAGTATCCCTGCCAGGCCGAGGAGCACGGGAAGTTCGCCGAGGCCGAGGCGGTGCCCGGCCCGCTCACCGAGCGGCTGGCGACGGCCGCGCGGGAGCACGGCGTGGTGCTCGTGGGGAGCGTGTTCGAGCGGCGGGCGCATGGGCTCTTTCACAACACGGCGGTGATCTTCGACGCCGACGGCTCGACGGCCGGCGTCTACCGCAAGATGCACATTCCTGACGACCCGCATTACTACGAGAAGTTCTACTTCGCGCCTGGCGACACGGGATTCATGAGTGTGCCGACCAGCCGGCTGGCGGTGGGCCCGCTCGTCTGCTGGGACCAGTGGTATCCCGAGGCGGCCCGGCTCACGGCGCTGGCTGGCGCCGAGGCGATCTTTTATCCCACGGCGATCGGTTGGCTCGATGGCGAGGAGTCGCTGCACCGCGAGCAGTATGAATCGTGGGACACGATGCTCCGCAGCCATGCGATCGCCAACGGCGTGTTCGTCGTGGCGGTGAACCGCACCGGCCGCGAGGGGCCGCTCCGCTTCTGGGGCGCGAGCGTGGTCTACGCGCCGAACGGCGAGTGCCTCGTGAAGGCGGGGCACGAGACGGCCGAGACGATCGTCTGCGAGTGCGACCTGGCACGCATCGAATGGTCGCGGACCCGCTGGCCGTTCTTTCGCGACCGGCGGATCGACGCCTATGGAAATCTTCTCGAGCGCTGGGGTGGCTGATATGTCGCCCGCACAACTCGGCTACCGGCTGCCTGCGGAGTGGGAGCCTCATGCGGCCACGTGGCTGGCCTGGCCGCATCGCCGGGCCACGTGGCTCGGCGACTTTGCGGTGATCCCGCGGGTGTTCGCGGCCGTCGCGCGACTGCTCTCGCTCCATGAGCCGGTGCGGATCGTGGCGGCAGGTGAGCCGCTCGCCGATGCCCGCCGGCATCTCGACGGCACGCCGAATGTCGCGTTTGAAGAGATCGCCACCAACGACTCCTGGCTGCGGGACACGGGGCCCGTGTTCGTCGTGCGGGATGCCGACGCGCCGGGCGATGCCGCCCGCCGCGCGGCTGTGTGCTGGAACTGGAACGCCTGGGGGGGCAAGTATCCTCCTTGGGATGCCGACGCCCGCGTGGCCCGCGCGATCGCCGACCGCCTCGATATGCCGGTGTTCAGTCCCGGCATCGTGCTCGAAGGGGGCGCGATCGAGACCGACGGCGCCGGCACGCTGCTCGTCAACGAGCGGTGCGTGGTGGACGAGCGGCGGAACCCGGGGCTCGATCGCGCGGCGATCGAACGCGTGTTCCGCGACTTTCTCGGCGTGACGACAGTGCTCTGGGTGGGGGGCGAGCTCGCCGGCGACGACACCGACGGCCACATCGACCAGCTCGCACGCTTCGTGGCCCCCGGCCGCGTGGTCGCCGCACGCCAGCCCGACCCACTCGATCCCAACCACGGCTCCCTCGAGGCCAACCTCGAGCGGCTGCGGTCGCTGCGGGATGCGGCCGGCCGCCACCTGGAGGTGATCCCGATCGACATCCCGGCCCGGTTCGCCTTCGAGGGCACGCAATTGCCGGCCAGCCACATGAACTACCTCGTGGCCAATGGCGTGGTGGCCGTGCCCGTGTTCGGCGGCCCGACCGACGAGCCAGCCCTGCGGCGGCTCGAGGGTCTGTTTCCGGGGCGGCGGATCGCCCCGGTGGACTGTCGCGAGCTCGTCCGCGGCCGCGGCGCCCTGCATTGCATCACGCGGGACGAGCCGGCGTGACGATTGCCCTTGCCCGCGCGGGGGGCGGTCGGTGACGATTCGGCGGTCCAACCGCCTCTTTGCAGGAGATCACCATGGCGCAACTCGCCGATGCAGTGCAGGGCTTCGTGTCGCTTCTGGCGCGGCTGATGATCGCGGCGATCTTTCTCGCCAGTGCCATCGGCAACAAGATCCCCCAGTTTGCGGAGACTGCCGCCTACATGGCGTCGGAGGGAGTGCCCAATCCCAAGTTCGCACTCTTCGGCGCGATCGGCCTGCTGCTCATCGGTGGCGTGTCGGTGATCCTCGGCGCCTGGACGCGGTTCGGCGCCATCTTCCTGCTCGTCTTCCTGGCGCTCGCCACCTACTACTTCCACGATTTCTGGAAGTTCGCCGACGCCGGCCAGCGGCAGCTGCAGACGATCCAGTTCATGAAGAACCTCGCCATCGGCGGTGGTCTGCTCTCGCTCGTCGCCTTCGGCGGCGGGCCCTGGAGCGTCGATGGCTGGATCAACTCCCGCCGCGAAGAGGCGGAGTCGGCCCCGGCCAAGCCGCGGGTGACGGCGAAGGTGCCGCAAAGCTGATGACCGAGGCGATCTCAATTCCGGCAGACAGAAGAGGCAACGGCATCCATGGTTTTTCCCGTCGGTGACGACAACTCCGATCGGCGGACGTTCCCGTTCGTGACGATCGCGCTGTTGATCGCGAACGTGTTTGTGTTCGTGGTGCTCCAGGGCATGGGGAGTAACGACGCCTTCACGATGGCCTACGTGCAGGTGCCCGCCGAGATCATCTCGGGCCGGGACATCGTCACGGAGCCGTCGGTGCGGACGATGCACACGCCGCAGGGCGACTTCCAGGTGCCCGACCCGGGCCTGCGGCCGACGCCGATTCCGCCGTGGCTCACGCTCTTCACGGCAATCTTCATGCACGGCAGCATCATGCACCTCGCCGGCAACATGTGGTTTCTGTGGATCTTCGGCGACAACATCGAAGACGACATGGGCCACGTGAAGTATCTGCTCTTCTACCTGGCCACGGGCGTGATCGCGTCGCTGGCGTTCGTGGCGCTCAACAGTTCTGGTGAGGCGGCACTCACGCCCTGTCTCGGCGCCTCGGGGGCGATCTCCGGGGTGCTCGGCGCCTATCTCGTGCTCCATCCCAAGCGGCGGGTGAGCGTGCTCTTGATGCGGATGATGGTCGACGTGCCGGGCTACGTGGCCGTGGGCATCTGGTTCCTGTTTCAGATCGCCAGCGGCCTCTTCGATGCGGGCAACGGCGGTGGCGGGGGCGTGGCCTACTCGGCCCACGTGGCCGGCTTCGTGGCGGGGATGATCCTCGCCAAGCCGATGAGCATGCAGGCCGTTCGCGAGGAAGCCGACCCGCTCGTCGTGCTCCGCCGCCGGATTCCGTAGGGCGTGTTCCGCAGTTCGCCGATGGTTGCCGGAAAGCTTACGAATCCGTAAGCTTTCCGTCCAGCCTGTGTGCGGCTGGCATGAAACGCGGCAGGTTCCACGGAGTGGATGTTCATGGACGCGCCTCTTCTCCAGGCATCGCGTTCGTTGCGAGCTGGCCTGCTTATTGCCGGCATCGTGGCGATCCTCGGATCCGTGATCGTCTGGCGACAGACGGAGCGTGAGCGGGCGATCGACGTCGAAGATATCGACCGCCGCGCCCGTGCGATCACCCACGTGCTCTCCTACACCGTTCACGATGCCCTGCGCGGGCCATTGGAGAACGTGGCCTCCCGTCTTGGCAAGCGGCTCGAGGGCCAGAACAGGCTGCTGGGGTGCGCCGTCTTCGGCCCGGACGGCCGCATGCTTGCGGCAGGAAAGAACATCGAGAGACTCGAGACGCCGCTGGTCGAGATGCTGCAGAGGCTGCTTCCGGGGGATTCGGATCTGAGCAGCACGCTCCGAGACGCACACCAGCCGGTGCGAGTCCGGGCGGAACGCATGCTGCGCGATGACGGCGAAGTGAGCGGCACGTTCGTGGTCGTGCACGACGCCACGTTCATCGATGAGCGTGCCGCCGCTCGCTTCACGCAGGGACTCTGCGTGGTGCTGGTCACGGCCATCGTTCTGGCAACCTTGGTGAGTGGTGTGACATGGTTCGTCTATGACCGTCCACTCCAGCATCTTGCCGACTGGATGCAGCGACTCCGAGTGCAGGACTCATCCGATTCGCCCCCCGTGTGGCTCCCATCGCGCCAACTGGTGAGCGAGAGCCATCGGCTCGCAGCCTCGTATCGCGCGGCCCGCACCGCGACGTTCGAGGAAGCACATCATGCGGCCCGCTCCGATCGGGTGTGGACGAGTGGCCGACTGCGGGTACACGCGCTGGACTGCCTCGGAATCGGCAACCAACTCGTGGTCGTGAGCAGCCGTGAGCCGTATCTGCACGTCCGACGCGCCGGCCAGCCGCATCCGATCGTGCCACCGGGGGGAGTGGTCACCGCGCTCGACCCAATCCTGCAGGCATGCGGCGGTGTGTGGATCGCGCACGGTACGGGGGAGGCCGATCGCGAGACGGCCGACGCCACCGGACGACTGACCGTGCCGCCGGCTGACCCCCGCTACACGCTCCGCCGAGTCTGGATGACGCCCGACGAGCACGATGCCTATTACGGCTGCTGCAATGACGCGATCTGGCCCATGTGCCTCCTGGCGCACGAGCGGCCGATCTTCCGCACGTCCGACTGGATGCACTACGTGGCCATGAATCGGCGGTTTGCGGACGCCGTCCTCTCGGAGGTCGGGGACGGCGACGCCGTCGTGCTGGTGCAGGATTACCAGATGGCGCTTGTGCCGCGGATGGTGCGCGAGATACGGCCCGACCTGCGGATCTGTCTGTTCTGGCACATCCCATGGCCGAGTGTCGATGCGATCCGGATCTGCCCGTGGCGCGAGGAAATCCTGCGGGGCATGCTGGGGGCTGATCTGATCGGATTCCACCTTCAGCAGTACTGCAATAACTTTCTCGACACGGTCGATCGGATGCTCGAGGCGAAGCTCGACCGCGACCACTTCACGGCGGAAGTGCGCGGACACGCCACCCGCGTTCGTGCCCTCCCGATCAGCGTGCAGCCCTGGAACGAGCGAGGCGTGGCGGCCGGCCCCGGGCTCGATCGCCGTCATGCAGAGCTCCGGCAGGCACACGGCCTTGAAGGGGTCGAGATTGCTGTCGGTGTGGATCGGGTCGATCACACCAAGGGCCTGCCGGAGCGGCTGCGGGCCTTCGCGCACTTTCTGCAGAAGTATCCGCAGCATCGCGGCCGGGTGAGTTTGGTGCAGCTCGCTGCGCCCAGTCGGCTCCATCTGAAGCGGTATCGGGATCACCTCGACGAGATCGTGCACTTCGCCGAGGAAATCAACGGCCAATTCGCCACGGACGGCTGGAAGCCGATCCACCTGCTCGTCGAGCAACACGACGCCGGCACGGTTCATGCGTTTCTGTCGATGGCCACGATCGCGATCGTGAGCTCGCTGCATGACGGCATGAATCTCGTCGCGAAGGAATATGTACTCGCGCAGGACGGACTGGCGGGCTGTCTTATCCTGTCGGAGTTCGCTGGTGCGGCCCAGCAGTTGGCCGACGCGCTGGTGATCAACCCGTACGACACCGAGCAGTTCGCAGACGCGATTCGATATGCGGTGGAAATGCCAGCCGACGAGCGGGCGGACAGGATGCGTCGCCTGCGCCGCCAGGTGGACGAGCACAACATCTACCGGTGGGCGGCGGATGTCCTCTCCGGCATGCACGCCTTGCCGTCGGCGAAGGTGCGGCCATCGGCGGGCGCCGGGGCTTTGGTGTGATGTCGGCGGCGGTGAGACCGGGTGTCGATTCGCTCGTGGCTGCTGCGGCTGCGGGTCGCAGGCTCCTGCTGCTTTTCGATTTCGATGGCACTCTGAGCCCGACGGTGCCCCGCCCGGAGCAGGCGCGACTGCCGACAGCGACGCGGCAGATCTTGGAGGAATTAGCAGCGGCAGGCTGTCAGCTCGGCGTACTCAGCGGCAGGAGCCTTTCCGATCTGCGGGGGCGTGTCGATCTTCCCGGCGTATGGCTGGCCGGAAGCGGTGGCCTCGAGCTATGGATCGAAGGCAGTCCTGGCCGCAAGCCGCAGCGGGCAGCTGAGATGACGACGATGGCAGCATGGGCCCGCGATGTTGCCTGCGAGATCGACCGGCTACCCGGAGCGTGGCTCGAGCAGAAGCCATTCGGGCTGACGATCCATCATCGCGGTGCATCTCCGGAAACCGTAGCGGCGGTCCGGAAACTGGCGGCAGGTCTGCAGGCTCGCACGGCCGACGTGCGGGTGGCTGTCTGCACGCTGGGGGTGGAGGTCACGCCCTGCCCGGAGGTGCACAAGGGGACTGCGGTGGCCGAATTCATCGCGGCCGTGGGGGAAGGATCGCTCGGGCTGTTCTACGCAGGCAACGAGGCGAACGACGCGGAGGCCATGGCGGAGGTGAGCCAGCGCGGCGGCTGGGTGGTCGGTGTCGGGGAGGCGGCCCCGCCCTCCCATGACCGTGTGTCTTCCCCGACCGACCTCGGTGAGCTGCTTGCAAGCCTTGCCTCGGCACTCGGCCGCCTCAGGCGAAGACGCGGGCCATCAGACAGCCTACGATGATGCGGTCATCGCTTGTGCCTACGGTGTTTCCGATCCATGTCCACGCTCATCCTCCAATTCCTGCTGCTCGCTGCGATCGTGGCTGCAGCGGGCACGGCGCTCGCGCGGGCGGCCGATGCGATCGCTGATGCCACCGGCCTCGGGCGGCTGCTCGTGGGCAGCGTTCTCCTGGCGGCGGCCACGTCGCTGCCCGAACTCACCGTCGATGTGGCGGCGGTGCGGGCGGGGCACGCGGATCTCGCGGCGGGGGACCTCTTCGGCAGCAGTCTGATGAACCTGCTCATCCTCGCGGGCATCGATCTGTGCCGCCGCAACGGTCGGAAGATGCTCTCGCGTGAGGCGGCGTCGCATGCGCTCTCGGCCACGCTCGCGATCGCAGTCACGGGGCTGGCGGGCGGCGCGATCCTCACGGCTGGCAAGCTGCCCGCCGTGACGTTCTGTGGGATCGGCGGCTGGTCGTGGGCGATCCTCGTCGCCTACCTGCTCGGCGCACGCATGCTGTTCATCGATCAGCGGATCTCGGCCCGGCTTGCCGCGGAGGAGATGCCGGAGCGGAGAGGGATGATCTGGAAGCCTGCGGCCGTGTTCCTAGCGGCAGCCGGGGTACTCGTGGCAGCCGGGCCGCGACTGGCGGCGACGGCGGCCGAGCTTGCCGACCGTTCCGGCCTCGGGGGCACGTTCATCGGCACGACGCTGGTGGCCGTCACCACGTCACTGCCTGAGCTGGTGGCGTCGCTGGCCGCCGTGCGCCTCGGTGCCGTCGATCTCGCGATCGGCAACACGTTCGGGAGCAATGCCTTCAATATGATCCTGTTCGTGCCGCTCGACGCGGCCTTCCCGGGCAGCCTGTTCGAGGCGGTGTCGCCCGCCCATGCCGTCACGGCGTTCGCGGTGATCGTGGCCACGGCGATCGCCGTCCTCGGGCAGCTCTATCATGCTGAGCGGCGGCTGCCGGTCGTCGAGCCCGATGCCCTGCTCATGATCCTGGTCATCGGCGGCGCCTTCGCCCTCGTGTTTCGGCTGTCTTCATGATGCCCGCACAAGCCGAGCCTCGTTCCCGCATCGCCATCGATCCGGTGGCCTGGCATGCCGCGTCGCTGGCCGATGTCGCCAGCCGCCTCGCCACCGACGCCGACCGTGGCCTGACGAGTGCCGAGGCCGCCCGACGGCGGGCGGAGCATGGCGACAACGCGCTCAGGGAGAAGCCACCGGAGGCCTGGTGGTGGAAGCTGCTGCGGCAGTTTCGCGAACTGGTGATCTGGATCCTGATCGCGGCGGCGGTGATCGCCGCCGTAATGGGCGACTGGGCCGACACGGCGGCGATCGTGGCCATCGTGCTCGTGAATGCGATCATCGGCTTTCTGCAGGAAGAGCGGGCCCTGCGGGCGCTGGCGGCGCTCCAGCGGATGTCGGCGCCGCTGGCCCGGGTGGTGCGGGACGGCGAGCCGCGGCAGGTGCCGGCCCGCGAGGTCGTGCCCGGCGACCGGATCGAACTGGAGGCCGGGGATGCCGTGCCTGCCGACGCCCGGCTCGTCGAGGCGTTTGGGCTGCGGGTGCAGGAGGCGGCACTCACCGGCGAGAGCGAGCCCGTGGAGAAGGAGCCGGCTGGACCGCTCGCGGTCGCCACGCCTCTCGGTGATCGGCGGTCGATCGTGCACGCGGGCACGGTCGTGGCTGCGGGTCGTGCCGCGGCGCTGGTGGTGGCCACCGGGATGACCACGGAGCTTGGCCGGATTGCCAGCCTCTTGGAGCGGGCCGAGCCGGAGACGACGCCGCTTCAGCGGCGGCTGGCGGAGCTGGGCCGGCTGTTGATCGTGATCTGCCTGGTCGTCGTGGCGGTGATCTTCGCGTTGGAACTCATGCGCGGCGGCCGAGTGACCGATGTGCTCCTGCGGGCGGTGAGCCTCGCGGTGGCGGCCGTGCCGGAGGGGCTGCCGGCAGTGGTCACCGTGGTGCTGGCGATCGGCCTCCAACGGATGGTGGCCCGCAACGCGCTCGTGCGTCGGCTGCCCAGCGTGGAGACGCTCGGCAGCGTGACGGTGATCTGCACCGACAAGACCGGCACGCTCACCCGCAACGAGATGACCGTGCGAGAAATCGTGACGGCAGGCGGCCGCTACGAGGTGACCGGTGGCGGGTATGTGCCGCAGGGAGAGTTTCTCGCTGCAGCCACGGGCTCGGGCAGGCAGCCTGTCGTGCCGGAAACGCAGCCCGACCTGTGGCGGCTGCTCGTGATCGGCGGCCGCTGCGGCAACGCCTCGGTGCAGCCGGAGAGCGGCGGCGGCTGGCGGGCGATCGGCGATCCCACCGAGGCGGCGCTTGTCGTGGCGGCGGTCAAAGGGGGCGTGGACGTCGGCGATCCCTCCGAGCCGGTGATCTTCGAGCTACCGTTCGACTCCGATCGCAAGCGGATGAGCGTCGTCGTGCAGCGGGCGCACGGGGGCCGCGTCCTCGAAACAAAGGGGGCCACCGAGGCGGTGCTGCCGCGGTGCACTGCGGAGCTTCGTGATGGCGAGGTCGTGCCGCTCACCGCCGACCGCCGCCAGGCGATTCTCGCCGCCGCGACGGGCATGGCCGATCACGCGCTGCGGGTGCTCTCGCTGGCCTGTCGTGACCTGGCTCCCCACGAGCCGCTCGATGGCACCGCCGACGACCGCGAGCGGGAACTCGTGCACGTGGGCCTCGCCGGCATGATCGATCCGCCCCGCGACGAGGCCCGCGCCGCGGTTGCCACGTGCCGCTCCGCCGGCATCCGGCCCGTGATGATCACGGGAGATCATCCGGCGACGGCCCTGGCGATCGGCCGGGAGCTCGGACTGGCCGACGGCACCGGCCGCGCCGTGACCGGTGCCGAACTCGACACGCTCTCGGCCGACGAACTGGCCGCCGCCGTAGACACGATCTCCGTGTATGCCCGTGTGACGGCCGAGCACAAGCTTCGCGTGGTGAAGGCCTGGCAGCAGCGCGGTCAGGTGGTGGCGATGACGGGCGACGGCGTCAACGACGCACCGGCGGTGAAGGCGGCCGACATCGGGATCGCGATGGGCATCACCGGCACCGACGTCACGAAGGAGGCCTCCGACATGGTGCTCACCGACGACAATTTCGCGTCGATCGTGTCGGCGGTGGAGGAGGGGCGGGGCATCTACGACAACGTCCAGAAGTTCATCCATTACCTGCTCTCGTGCAACGCCGGTGAGGTGCTGCTGATGCTCGTGGCGGCCATCGTGGGATGGCCCGCTCCGCTCGCGGCGATTCAGATCCTCTGGCTCAATCTCGTGACCGACGGCCTGCCCGCGCTCGCCCTGGGTCTCGAGCCGCCCGAGCCCGACATCATGAAGCGGCCACCGCGGCCACCGCAGGAGCCCTTGATCACGCGGCAGCGTGGGCTCTTGATCCTCGCCCACGGCGGCCTCGTGGCCGCGGTGACACTCGCCGCCTTCTGGCTCACGTGGCGTGGCTCGCCCGATCCGGCCGCAGTCGAACGGGCCCAGGCGACGACGTTCTGCGTGGCTGCGTTTGCCCAGCTGTTCTTCGCGATCGGCTGCCGCAGCGACCGGTTCACGGCGTTTGGCATCGGCTTCTTCCGCAACCCGGCGCTGCTCGCCGCGATCGCGATCTCAGCGCTGCTCCAGGTGGCGGTGGTCACGCTTCCGGTCACGCGGCCGGTGTTCGAGGTGCGGAGCGAACTCGGCAGTGGCTGGCCGCTCGTGATCGGCCTGGCGCTCGTGCCCGTCACCGTGATCGAGGCAGGCAAGTGGGCCTGGGGGCCGCGGCGGCGGGCGGTATCATAGGGAACCCGTCACGACGGCAGCGACGGGCAGACCTGTGGAGAACGCACCGATGATCAAGCGCATTCTCGTCGGACTCGGCACGAGCCGCACCGCCACGAGCGTCACTGACCACGCGATCGACATCGCACGGTCACGAGCCGCCGAACTTGTCGGCCTCGCGGTCACCGACCCGCTGCGGCTCGACTGGACGGGCCCCCGGCCGATGGGCGTGGGGGTCGATATCGCGGCCGCCGATCTCCGTCGGCAGCGGCACGAGAAGGCCGCGGCTGATATTGCGGCGGCGGGTGAGCTCTTCGCCACGCGGTGCCGCGCCGCAGGCGTGGCTCATCGCGTGAGCGCCGAGACGGGCGATCCCTTCGAGATCGCCGCCGATCTCGTGCGGTATCACGATATGTGCGTCTTCGGCCTGCGCGGCCTGTTCGAGCACGACGTCGTGCCGGAACCCCGCGACGCGCTCGAGCGGCTGGTTTCCGACGGCGTGCGGCCGATCCTCGCCGTGACCGAGGACTACCGGCCGATCCGCCGGGTGCTCGTGGCCTACTCGGGCTCGCTCGAAAGCGCGAAGACCTTCAAGCACTTCGTGCACTCGGGGCTCTACGCCGAGGCCCCGGTGCGGATCGTGCACTTCGGCGACGACGCGGCGACGGCTACCCGGCGGCTGGAGAAGGCGGCGGGCTACTTCGCCGCCCACGGCCGGTCCGTCGAGACCGACCACGCGGCTGGGGATGCCGCGAAGGAACTGATTCCGTACGCCCAGGCCTGGCAGGCCGATCTGATCGTGGCCGGCAACAGCGCGAAGAATCTGCTGCTGCGCCGCATCTTCGGTGAGACGGCGCTCCAGCTGCTCCGCGAAAGCCCGCTCCCGCTCTATCTCGCGCAGTAGGCCCGTTGCAGTCGGTAGCCAGGTCACGCCGTGACCGGAAGGCAGCTTGTCACGGCGTGACAAGCCTACGGGCCCGTCAGTCGGCGAAGAGGCTGACGGGCGTGAATCGCTCGACGTCGAAGAGGCCGCTGGGGCCGAGCTTGAGTGCCGGGATCACGAGCAGGGCCATGAAGGCGAGCGTCATGAATGGCGCCGCGAGTGGCGAGCCGAGCGCCTTCGCGAACCGGTCGAGCTCCGCGTAGGCCGCGGCCACCTCGGGGCCGGGCCGATCCGACATCAGGCCTGCGATCGGCAGCGGCAGCAAGCGATGCGCATCGGGGCCGACCGCCGCCAGGCCGCCGCGGGCCTCGATCACGAGGTTCACCGCCTGCGCGATCGCCTCATCGCTCGTGCCGATGGCCACGATGTTGTGCGAGTCGTGAGCCACACTCGAGGCGATCGCCCCTTGCCGCAGGCCGAAGTTTCGCACAAAGGCCACGGCGGGAGGCCGGTTGTCATAACGATCCACGACCGCGATCTTCAGCGTGTCGGTGGCGGGATCAGCGGTGAGGCTGCCCGCCACGACCTGGGCCGACGCGATCACGCAGCCCGTCACGAGCTGGCCGTCGCGGGCTTCGATCACGCGGAGCGGGCGGCCCGCATCGGCTTCCGTCGCCTGGATCGCGAATTCGGCGGCGGTCTTCGGTCGGGCCGCGAAGCGGTTGGGCGTCGCCGCTGTGAGCCGCGGCCAGATCGACGCGCCATCGGCCGCGGCGACCGCCCCGCCCAGAAACACGCGGCGGATGCGCAGGCTCTCGAGGTCGTCCACCTCGATGAAGTCGGCCGAGTCGCCAAGCTGCAGAAGCCCCACGTCGAGGCCGTAGTGCCGCACTGGATTCACGCTCGCCGCCTGGAGCACGTTGAAGAGATTGCTGCCCCGGGCCAGCGCCCGCCGCACGAGCCGGTCGATGTGGCCCGTGGCGAGCAGGTCGGGGTGGAGGTCGTCGCTGCAGAGCATGCAGCGGTCGGGATGCGAATCGATGAGCGGGGCGAGTGCGTCGAAGTTGCGTGCGGCCGAGCCCTCGCGGATCAGGACCCGCATCCCCAGCCGTAGCTTCTCAAGTGCCTCCGCGATCGTGACGCATTCGTGATCGGTCGAGATGCCGGCGGCGACGTAGGCCGCGAGCGCCGGGCCGGACAGCCCCGGCGCATGCCCGTCGATCGGCTTGCCGCGGGCCTTGGCCGCCGCGAGCTTCGCGAGCACCTCCGCGTCGCCCGCCACGACGCCCGGATAGTTCATCACTTCCGAGAGATAGCCGATGTCGCGGCGGTCGAGCAGCGTGGCGACGCCCGCGGCATCGAGCGTCGCTCCCGCGTGATCGAAGGGCGTGGCCGGCACGCACGACGGGGCGCCGAAGCAGAAGTGAAAGGGGCTCCGCCCGGCGTCGTCGAGCATGAACTCGACGCCGGGAATACCGAGCACGTTGGCGATCTCGTGGGGATCCGACACCGTCGCCACGGTGCCGTGGGCCACGGCGAGTCGGGCGAACTCCGAGGGGGGCAGGAGCGAGCTTTCCACGTGCACGTGGGCATCGACGAATCCGGGCAGGAGCCAGGTGCCGTGCTCGATCGTGTCCCAGGAGATCGCGGCGATCCGGCCGCTCGAGATCGTGAGCGTGGCCGGACGGATGCGCCGCGCGAGCGGATCGACCAGGTTGCCGGAGATCCGCCAGAAATCGGGAGTGTCGGCGGCGGGATCGGCCATGCCCGCAGCTTATCGCAAAAACGACGGGAGCAGCTCGCGGGAGAGCGACCACGGGGATGACGAGCGACGCGGATTCGCCGCCCACGCCTTCCAGGTGGTGGGATCGTTGCCGAGGTCGCGGCCGGCGAGCTGCCTCAGGCTGCCCATCGCCCGCATCTGGATGGCCGGGTCGGGGTCGTCGAGTGCCCGCGCGAGCACGGCGATCGCTGCTTCATCGCGGATGCTGCCGAGGGCGTGGAGGGCCCGCAGCCGCACGGCCAGCTCGGCATCGCCGTCAAACCGGGCCGCGAGCAGCCGCACCGCCTCGGGTCCGCCGCGCCGGGCCCAGGCATCACAGGCGGCGGCACGCACCTGTGGATCGGGGTCGGCCACCGCGCCGGCACAGATCGCCGCGGCGGAAGGTGTGTCGAATGCCGCCGCTGCCTGCACGATCCGGGCCCGCACCAGCGGATCATGTTCGGCGAGGAGTTGGCCGGCGAGTCGCTGGGTGAACTCGGCCTGCCGCGCGGGTGATGCCGCCGCAGTGGCCGTTGCCTCCGCGGAGATAGTCGCGATCCGTCGGGCCGCGGCGCCGACCGCGTCGGCTGGAGGAGCACTTCCGTCTGGTGGAGCAGGCGGCTGTCGCGGTGATTCCTCGTCGGCGCGGGGCACGACCGATCGCGGCGGCGAGGCGGGTGTGGCCGTGCCCGTGGTCGAGATGACGGCCTCGCCGGCATCGGGCCAATTTCGCCACTGCGTCGCGTAGGAGCCGAAGTGTGCGGGTCGCGCCGGACATGGTGCGCCTGCGGCGCATTGCTTGCACGTGAGTG
>JAPOJV010000253.1 GCA_029978085.1 bacterium | reverse complement strand
CGGGCATCGGTCGCGAAGGGATCGACGCCATCGAGTCGCACCGTCCCACTCGTCGGCGGCTCGAGGGCGCCGATGATCGCG
Organism: bacterium; assembly: GCA_029978085.1. Lineage (GTDB taxonomy): Bacteria > Planctomycetota > Planctomycetia > Pirellulales > UBA1268 > QWPN01. The sequence continues at coordinate 1,639 of JAPOJV010000253.1, read as the reverse complement.
AGGAGCGTGCTCTTGCCCGAGCCGCTCGGCCCCATGATGGCCAGCCGTCGTCCGGGCTCGAGCGAGAAGGTCACGCCGTCGAGCACGCGCAGCTCGGAGGGTGGCACGCCGTAGGCCTTCGAGATGCGGTCGACATCGAGCACGTCATGCCTCCGGCATCACGCCCGACCCGCGCCCGTCTCGGGCAGGCGATACGGAGCAAGCCTGGCCAGGATGTCGGCGGGCACGGCCACGGCCTCGGGCTTGCGGCCGGGGTGCATCAGGCAACGGACCGCCACGATTCGGCCGCGGGCCACCGGTCGGCCTTCGTGGAGAAACTCGAAGCCGTAGGTGATGCTCGAACGACCGACGGCGGTCACGCCGGCGGTGATGTCCAGCTCGTCGCCGAACCGCACGGCCGACACGTAGTCGCAGGTGGCCGACACCCTGGGCCAACTCGCCTCCACGCCGGAGGTGTCACGATCGACCACCGCCACGCCGGCGGCACGCAGTAGTTCGTGCTCGACCGACTCCATCCAGAAGAAGAAGGCGGAGAAGTGGGCGATCCCGGCCGCATCGGTGTCGCGAAACTCGACGCGGCGGCGGGTCGTGAACGGCATGGGCGTGGTTCCCGGCCGAGACGGCGGGAAGGACCGGCCTTACTCGCCGACGTACGGCAGGAGGGCCATGAACCGGGCACGCTTGATCGCGCTGGTCACGGCATGCTGACTGGCAGCCGTGCAGCCACTCTTGCGGCGGCCGATGATCTTGGCCTGCCGGTTGACGAGTTTGCCGAGCAGTTCGAGGTCCTTGTAATCGACATACAGCGGACGTGGACGGGCGCCGTCGATGAAGATCGGATCCTTCCGCTTGACCTTGGCACGCGGCTTCGCCTTCTTGCGGGCCATCTTGGCCGCCTTCGCCCGGGGACCTGCAAAACTCATCTCGACTCTCTCGTGTTCCGTGAAGGGAAAAAGGGATCCGTAAGAATAAAGCGCGGGAGCCGCCTAGAAAAGGGTCGGCTCCCGCGCCGTGGACTGTGAGGTCCGTCTGAGACTTCCAGAGGTTTAGAAACGGCCCCCGCCCCCGCCGTAGCCGCCACGGCCACCGCCGTAGCCACCACCGCCGCCGCCACCGTAGCCGCCGCGGCCACCGCCGCCGCCGCCACCGTAGCCACGACCGCCGCCGCCACCACCGCCACCACCGGCGCGGGGGGTGCGCTCACGGGCCTCATTGACCGTCAGGGGACGGCCATTGATTTCCTGCCCGTTGAGGGCGTTGATCGCCGCCTGCAGGCCGTCATCGGTCTCCATCTCAACAAAACCGAAACCACGCGAGCGTCCGGTCTCACGATCGGAGATCACTTCTGCGCTCCGCACGGCGCCGTGCGGAGCAAACATCGCTTCGAGATCGGCCGACGTGGTGGACCAAGGGAGGTTCCCCACGTAAATCTTCCGGGCCATAGCAAACAAAACCTCTGGGACTCGGGAACTGGATCAACGAACCAAGAATCGACTCAATCGACCATCGCCAAAGCACAAACCGCAGTTCCCGGACGGACAGGAGTGCGGACGAGAGTCAGTCGAACATGAAAAGTTGTAGCATCTGGCGGCAATCCCCACAACACCGGGGTTCTGGGCCGTCCAGACAGGGCTATTCT
>JAPOJV010000029.1 GCA_029978085.1 bacterium | reverse complement strand
TGCACGAAGAACGAGGCCGTGAGGCTGTCGCCAGTCTCGCGACAGCCGAGCACCACTTCGTGCCGCCCCGGCTCCCGCGGCGCGAACGTGGCGGCGAACACGCCCCAGCCGCCATCGCCTGCGGGGGGCGTGAACCGTACCGTCTCCACGCCGCCCGACGGGGCGGTGATCCGGGCGGCCACGTCGCCGCGGACCAGCGGCTCACCGGAGGCGGTCGCCACGCGGGCGTCGAGCGCCAGTGACTGGCCGAGCTCGGGCTGCTCCGGCGCGAACGACAGGCTCATCCGCTCCCCCTTGGCCATGTTGCGCCGGTAGGCCATCCAGCGGACCACCTGGCCCCAGAACCGATAGTGATAGGTGTCTTCCACGCCCTTCCGCCATCTCCAGGCGCCGTCGGTCGCCATGTAGAGCACCTTGCCGGCGCCGTAGGTGCGGGTGACGAGCAGCGGGATGCGGCCATACTCATTGGCTGCGTCTTCGTGCACGGCGAGCACCTCGCTGCCGGCCTTCGCGCGGAGCACCGGCCCGTACCACTGCACGCCGGGCAGGCTCTCCCAGACCGCGAGGTTCTCGGGGGGAGCATCGGCGAGCTTCGTGAGCAGGCTCGCGCGGCCCGCCTCCGTGAGCACGAGCCGCCGCGGCTGATCGGTGGCGACGCCTTCGGCCCGGGCCGGATCGATGACGACGGGGCAGAGGTCGTCGAGCGGCGTGCCGACGAGCGACGCCTGCTCGCCCCGCCAGCCCGGCATGAACACGAGGCCGCTGGCCTGATACTCGACGAGTCCCGCGAGCAGCCGGCAGTCCTCGTCGGTGAGCTCGCCCGGCCCGACACCGACGTCTCCCAGAAACACGACGTCGTACTGCGAGAGCTCATCGAGGCCGGAGGGAAAGCGGTCGATGTAGTCCTTGTTGCCGCCGCCGCGCTTGGCCAGACCGGGCTGGAAGAGGAGGCACGAGACCTCCACGCCGGGATCGCGGGAGAGGGCGTTGCGGAGATAGCGGTATTCCCAGCGGGGAACGCCCTCCACCACGAGCACCCGCAGCGTCTCGCGTCGGATCGAGAGCGGTGCCGTGCGGGCGTTGTTGTCGGGCAAGAGTTCACCGGCCACCGGCGGCACCGTGGCCGTGACCTCGACGTCACCCACGTCGGCCGGCGTCCAGTAGACCCAGTCGGTGACGGTGCCCATGGGCGGCAGCCGCAGCTCCTTGGTGAGCGTTTCGCCGGATGAAATTCGCACGGTCGCCGTGACCACCCGCTCGGTCGGCAGCGATGACGACACGGTGAACGGGATCCGCACCGGCTTCGTGGCCACGCCCACCGTGGGGCAGTCGAGGCTCGTGAGCTCCACGTCGGGTAGCCGCGTCTGGCTGCCGGCCGCCACCGTGAACACCGGCACCTGCGCCAGCCGCAAGCTCTGCGCCGCGGACAACGGCGGCTCACCAGCCGTCCAGTCGCCATCGGAGGCGAGCACGACCGCGCGGAGCGGCGCGAACCGGTCCGTCGCGGTGGCGAGCGGTGCGGAGAGATCGGTGCCGGTCGCCGGCGGCGCCGCCGAGAACGGCTCGATCCGCACCGCGAAACGCTCCGCGAGTGGCTGCCAGAACTCCGGCGTCGTCACGGCCGACACCGCATCGCGGCGGCTGCGCGGCGGCGTCATCCCGACGTCGCGGGTATCCATGCTCGGTGAGGCGTCGTGGAGGACGGCGATCACCGGCTTGGCGTCGGGCCGATATTCCTCCACCCATTCCGGCTGATTGAGCAGGAGGGCCACAAGGCTCACGATCCCGAGCCGCACGAGTTCCAGGAGCCCCTGGCCACGGGCGAAGCCGCTGCGTCGCCACGCGACGAGGCAGACGGTCGCCGTGGCCGCGACGAGCGCCAGCGACAGCGCGATCGTCCACGGCGTCGTGAAGAACCGCAGGGCATGGGTGGCGGTCATGCAGCGGCTCCGAACGGAGAGGCATCCGGTGCGGCCCGCGTGCGCTGGCGGCCAGGCATACAGAGCAGGCCTTCGCCGATCAGCGCGAGCACCATTGCGATCAGAAAGGCCCGCCAGATCTCCTGCACGAGGCTGTCGGCGCCACCGGCCCGGCCATCCTGCCGCGAAAACATGAGGCCCTGAAAGAGGCCGTCGATACGGTCGGCGGGCAGGCTCCGCGCCTGATCCTCGGCGGCCGGCCGATTCACGGCCACGAGCCGTCCCTCTCGGGCATAGACCGCGGGCTGTGTGCCGCTGGCATCGACCGGTGCCGCCGTCGAGCCGGCGATCCGCGTCCAGCCGGCCCCCGCATCGCGGCCGGTGCCACCCAGGGCAGCCACCGCGGCTGCGCCTGCATCGAGCTGCCGCGCCGGCGAGAGCGATTCGAGGCCGCGGTCGATCGCCCGCTGCACGAGCGAGTAGAGCACGATGCCTTCGGATGCCAGCGACGAGTCACGCGGCGCGGGCGTGGTCGCGCAGAAAAAGATGCCCCCCTGCTGCGTCGGCACCCGGCCCATGAGCGGCCCACCTCCGGTGAGCGACGCCAGCGGCACGATCTCACCCGCGAGTCCACACGACCGCGTGACGACCAGCTCGCCGACCGGGAGCGCCGCACCGGCCCGCGTGTTGGCGAGCAGATCCTCGTCGGTCCGCCACGTCTCCGGAGCGAGCGGCTCGGGATGCGTTATCCACTCCGTCCAGCGGCAGCCGGCGAACTCGTGGCCATCGGGGTCGGCCGGCGGAAAAAAGACGACCTGACCGCCGCGATTCACGAACGCCTCGACCACCTTCGCATCGTCACCCTCCGGCAGCGGCGCCTGCCAGAGCACGAGGGCCGCCTCCTCCCAGGCCGCGGTAGCGACCGCTGCGACCGGCACGCGATCGACCGTCGCCACGGCCGACTTCTCGGGCGGAATGCCGGCGACAAGCTCGAGCCCCTTCGCGACGCCCTCGTCATCGGCCACCACGAGCGTCCGGCGCGGCGCCGGCTCCGCGAACACGAAATAAAACTCGTTGTCGGCGGCGTTGGTGTCGGCGGGAATCGACACGCGACCATGCCCCTGCGGCTCCGCCTCGGCACCGAGCGAAATCGCATGATTGGCCAGCACGGCCTCGCGACCGGTGACCACGAGCTCGACGGTGGAGGTCGCGCCCCCCAGTTCGATCGTCACCGGCACGGTGACCGGCTCGGCAGCCGACTGCTCGGCGGACTCACGCGAGACGACGATCGAGAGGAGCAGCTCGCGGTCGGCTGTGCGGCGCTCCAGCCGCGTGGCCGTGACCCGCACGGCCAGGTTGCCGGCCGCCGGCTGCGGGAAGGCGAGCAACTGGAACCGCACCGGCTGCGGCAGCGCGGCGAAGGCCTCGCGCAGGCTGCTCCAGCCCCCCGCCTCGACCGCCCAGTCGTTGGCCCGCTGGTCGGAGCAGATCCAGACCTCGCTGGCGCCGGCGGCACTCGCGCGAATGTGCTCGTAGGCCGCCTGCAAGAGTCGCGGGATGTCGGCCGGCGCGGCGGACGGGCCCGCGGATGGCAGGTCGGCGATCGCCCGAGGATCGTCGAGTTCGAGCGGCGGACGGGCCGGATCCGTGACCACGATCGTGTGCGCGGCCCCCAGCGTGGCGACCGCCTCGGCGAGCTGCCTGCGGCCGGTGTCGAGCTTCGTGTCGGCCGCGTCTCGGTCGCGAGCCTGCATGCTCGGGCTGCGGTCGAGGATCACGATGGCCGTGTCGGGCCGGCCGCCGGCGGCGAGCGCGAGCCAGCCACGGGAGAGCGGGCGGCCCACCGCCAGAATCACCGCGGCCACGGCGAGCATCCGCATCAGCATGATCAGCCAGTGCCGTAGCCGCGAGTAGCCGCGGGAGAGGGCCCGGGCGGAGAGCAGAAACATCATCGCCCCCCAGTGCACGGTCTGGAACCGCCGCTGGTTGATGAGGTGGATGATGAGCGGCAGGCTCACCAGCGGCAGCGCGACGAGCACCCAGGGCTGCAGAAACGTCATCGCCGCGCCCCCTGGCCGGAGGCCCGGCCCACGAGGAATCGCGCGAGCGCCTGCTCGACGTCGTCGGTCGTGAGCACGCGGTGGTGATCGATGCCCGACGCCAGCACGATCCGCCGCAGTTCCGCGAGATAACTTTCGACGGCACGGTGGTAGCGGTCGGCGATGTCGATCGGATCGGCGAAGATCGACGCATTGCCCTCGAGGTCGAGGAATCGCGTGGGCCGCTGGAACTGGAAGCCGACCTCCTGCGGATCGAGCAGGTGGAAGGTGGCCACGTCGTGCCGGCGGAACCGTAGATGATTGAACGCACTCTCGAGTTCGGGCGGCGGCATGAAGAAGTCCGACACGATCACCACGAGGGCCCGTTGCCGGATCGTCTCGGCGAATTCGTGGAGCACCTCGGGGAGCCGCGTGCCGCCGTCGGGCCGGGCGGCCTCGAGCACGTCGAACACGAGCCGCAGATGGGCCGGGCTCCGCCGCGGCGGCAGCGACTGCACGATGCCGTCGGCCACGCACGAGATGCCGACGGCATCCCCCTGCTGGGCGGCGAGGTAGCCGAGTGAGCCGGCGATCCGCCGGGCCACGTCGAGCTTCGTCGTGCCGGCGGAGCCATAGCCCATCGAGCCGCTGGTATCGACGACGAGGCAGAGCCGCAGGTTCGTATCGGCCTCGTACTCCTTCACGTAGTAGCGGTCGGAGCGGCCGAAGGCCCGCCAGTCGAGCCGCCGCAGATCGTCACCCGGCACGTACTTGCGATACTCGGCGAACTCGATGCTCGACCCGCGGTGCGGACTCGCATGCCGGCCCGACACGCCCCCCACCATCGGCGTGCGGGCGACGAGCGGCACGCCCGCCAGCCGCGCGAGCGACTGCGGATCGAGGAAGGAACGGGGCTGGCGGTCGGTGAGCATGGGTTCGCGACCCGGGCCGTCAGCCGGCCTGCTCCGCGACGGTTTCGGCGACGAGCCGCGCGACGATCGCCTTGGCATCGACGCCTTCGGCCTGGGCGGCGAACGTGGTGATCAGGCGGTGGGTGAGCACCGGCGCCGCCACGGCCTCCACATCCTCGAGCCGCACCATGTAGCTGCCGGCGAGGGCCGCCCGCGACTTCGCGCCGAGCACGAGGTTCTGCACGGCCCGCGGCCCCGCCCCCCAGGCGACGAGCGGCTTGAGCCAGAACGGGGCCGTCTCGCCCCGCGGCCGCGTCTTCCGCACGAGCTTCGCGGCGAACTCGTAGATGTGATCGGGCACCGGCACGCGGCGAACGAGGTGCTGGTACTCGATGATCTCGGCCGCGGTGAGCACGTGGTCGAGCGCCGGCACGGCGTCGCCCGTCGTGGTGCGGGCGATCAGAACCTCCTCGGCCTCCGACGGGTAGTCGAGCTCGACCAGGAACATGAACCGGTCGAGCTGGGCCTCGGGCAGCGGATAGGTGCCCTCCTGCTCGACGGGATTCTGCGTCGCGAGCACGAAGAACGGCGGCTCGAGCCGCGACGTCTTGCCGACGACCGTCACCTTATGCTCCTGCATCGCTTCGAGCATCGCGGCCTGCGTCTTCGGCGGCGCGCGGTTGATCTCGTCGGCGAGCACGATGTTGGCGAACACGGGGCCGGGCACGAATTGAAACTCACGGCGACCGTCGGCCGTCTCCTGGAGGATGTCGGTGCCGGTGATGTCCATCGGCATGAGGTCGGGCGTGAACTGGATGCGGCTGAACTTCAGCGACACGCACTCGGCGAGCTTGCTCACGAGCAGCGTCTTGGCGAGGCCCGGCACCCCCATCAGGAGCGCGTGCCCCCGGGCGAACAGGCAGATCGTGAGCCGGTCGACCGTCTCCTCCTGGCCGATGATCACGCGGGCCAGCTCCCGCTTGAGCCGGGCATGCACGTCGCGGAGCCGATCGATCGCCGCGACGTCGTCGTGGTGCAGGGATGGAGCCGCGGGGGGAGAGAGGCTGGCCATGCATGATCCTTGGTGGGCAAACGGCGGGGCAGGATGCGGCCCGTGACTGCAGGGCCACTCCCGTGAGTATCGCTTCCGGCCGGGACAATTCCCACACCGGGCCTGCGGCTGTCGCCTGAGGCGGTATCCTGTCGCCCTGGCCGATGTCGCTGGGACGACACGGCGGCGATTCCGCTCTCCCCAACGAGCCGTTGCAGCATGAACATCCTCGTCACCGGCGGCGCCGGCTTTATCGGCAGCCATATCGTCGATGCCCTCCTGGCCGCCGGTCATTCCGTGGCCGTGCTCGATGACCTCTCATCGGGCTCCCGCGACAACCTCCCCGCAGGCGTGCCGCTCCACGTGGCCGACATCGTCGATGCCACGGCCGTGGCTCGGATCGTCGCCGCCGAACGGCCCGATGCGATCTGCCATCAGGCGGCCCAGATGTCGGTGAGTCGTTCGGTCCGCGAGCCGCTCTTCGATGCCCAGGTCAATTGCATCGGCCTGATCAACGTGCTCGACGCGGCGGTGCAGACGGGCTGCGGCCGATTCGTCTTCGCCTCCAGTGGCGGCGTGCTCTACGGCGACGTGACGGCGCCGGCACCGGAATCGACGCCCGCCAACCCGGTGAGCCCCTACGGCATCACGAAGTGGGTGGGCGAGCGGTATCTGAAGTTCTACGCCGAGGAGCACGGCCTCGCGGCGGTGGCGCTCCGCTACTCCAACGTCTATGGTCCGCGGCAGAATCCGCACGGCGAGGCGGGCGTGGTGGCGATCTTCTGCAAAAAGCTGCTCGCCGGCGCGGCGGCCACGATCAACGGCGACGGCCGCTATATCCGCGACTACGTCTATGGGCCAGACGTGGCCCGTGCCAACGTGATCGCCCTCACCGCCGACCTTCCGGCCGTGCAGCCCAAGACACTCACGAGCCTCAACATCGGCACCGGCATCGGCACGGACGTCAACGAACTCGAGGCGCAGCTGCGACAGGCGCTCTCCGACGTCCTCGCCGCCCGCGGTCGCACGGCGACACTGCCGACGCCACTGCACGGCCCGGCCCGCCCCGGCGACCTCCGCAGCAACCTCGTCGACGCCAGCCGCGCCCGCGAGCTGCTCGGCTGGACGCCGACCGTCAGCTTCGCCGACGGTCTCGCCCGCACTGCCGCGTGGTTCGCCGAGCGGTGAGCCACGCCAGGTGGCGCACGCCACCGACACTACGCCGTGAGGGGCTGCCCATGCCCCGGGAGCCGGCGTGTGGCCGGGCACCGATTCGTCTAAGCGAATTGGTCGTCGAAGGCAGGATGCCGAGAGCGCAGCCGCCATCGAGCGAGCGAAGAACAGGATGTTCGAAGCGAGCGTCCGGCGACGGGGCATGGGCAGCCCCGAACTCACACCATAGGACGTCGACCCGCGGAGGAATAGACGGGCCTGCGGTATTCGGACCATGGGCCGCACACGGAGTGTGCGGACTACGGCGCGAACTGGCGGACTCCGGTCGGGACCGGCAGACGACGGGACGCGCTATCCGCGGGTCTCGCGGCGGCGGCGGCGTTCTTCCTTCTCGCGCTGCTTCTTGAGCTTTCGCCGCTCGTCGGCCGTGAGCCGCTTGCCGGTGTCGCCCTTCGGCTTGGCCAGGCGGGCGTTGGGATTGGAAAGCTGGGCCTGCAGCTGCTGCACCTGCTGCATCCGCTCCCGCATGCCCAGCCCCGCCATGCCCTTCATCATCGCCGCCATGCCGTCGAACTGCTTCACGAGGTCGCCCACCTCGTTGAGCTCGACGCCCGCGCCGGCGGCGATCCGGCGGCGCCGCGACTGGTCGATCACCCGCGTGGGATTCCGCCGCTCGTCGGGCGTCATCGAGTCGATGATGCCGAAGAGCCGGTTCATGTCCTTTTCGAGGTCGGCGCCGGCGAGCATTTCCTGCATGCCCCCCATGCCCGGGATCATGCCGAGCACCTTGCCGAGCGGACCGAGCCGCCGCGTCTGCTGGAGCATCTTCTTGAAGTCGTCGAGCGTGAATTCGCCCGCCTTGAGCCGCTCCTCCTGCCGCTGCATCTCATCCTGATCGAACTTCCGCTGGGCCTCCTCGACGAGCGAGACGACGTCGCCCATGCCGAGGATCCGGCCGGCCATCCGCTCCGGGTGGAAGTCCTCGAGGGCCTCGATCTGCTCTCCGGTGCCGATGAACTTGATCGGCACGCCCGTCACGCTCTTGACGGAGAGCGCGGCGCCGCCGCGGGCGTCGCCGTCGAGCTTCGTCATGATCACGCCGTCGATCTCGAGCGCGTCGTTGAAGGCCTTGGCGCTCTTCACGGCGTCCTGGCCGGTCATCGCGTCGACGACGAGGTACACCTGGTCGGGGCCCACCGTGCGGTCGATCTTGGCCAGCTCCTGCATGAGCGGCTCGTCGATCGCCAGCCGACCCGCGGTGTCGAGGATGACGACGGAGATGCCTTCTGTGCGAGCCCTGGCCACGCCGGCGTTGCAGACGGCGACGGGGTCGGTGGAGGAGCCGCCCGGCATGTCGGCGGGCGTGTGCACCGGGAGGCCGAGCTGCCGGCCGAGGACGGCGAGCTGCTCGATGGCCGCGGGCCGCTGGAGGTCGGCGGCCACGAGCAGCACGCCCCGGCCCTGAGCCTGGATCCGCCGGGCGAGCTTGGCGCAGGAGGTCGTCTTGCCGGAGCCCTGCAGGCCGCAGAGCATGAGCACGGTCGTCCGGCCGGCCTCGAGGTGGAGCGAGTGATCCACCGGGCCCATGAGGTTGCAGAGCTCGCGGTGCACGATGCCCACGAGCTGCTGGGCCGGGTCGAGCGACTCGAGCACCCGGGCTCCCACGGCGTCGGCGACCACGCGGTCGAGGAAGCCATCGGCCACGTCGTAGGCGACGTCGGCCTCGAGGAGGGCCGTGCGGACCTCCGCGAGCCCCTCGCGCATGTTGGCCTCGCTCAACTTGCCGCGGCCACGGAGGGCGGTAAAGGCCGAAGAAAGCGAGGCGGTCAGCGATTCGAACATGGCGGCTCCGGACGTAGGGGAAGCCGGCGAGTATATCGCCCGTTCATTCGCCAAACCGGGGAGGCGAGGGAGTCAGAGAAGGCGAGGGGGTCGGTGCAAGCTCGAGGAGCATTGGACCGAGTCTGCGAGGTCCCGCGACGCGACTTGCACCGCCCCCGAGCCGGCGGAGCACGTACGGCGGAGGCAACCTTTTCGCCGCGGCCCCGCCGGTGACGAGCCGCTCGAATCGGGAGCAGGCACACAGCGTGCTGCTTACCCGACGCGTGGCCGGCGGAGCGGCGCATCACCGGAGGGGCCGCGGGGATCTCAGCTGAACGTGCCGGGCTCGGTCACAATCGGGGCCGAGGAGGGCCCCATGACCGCGGCCCCTTCGCCGCAGGAGTTGCACGGCGAGCCGCAGGCCGGGCCACAGGCGGGCTCACAGGCCGGCGCGTGGCACGGATCGGCCTGCCCGCGGCACGGCGAGCGGAACTCCATGAACGACGAACGGCGGCAGCTGTTGCCGCCGAAGCAGCTGCTGCAACCGGGGGCGGCCACCAGGCTGCCGAGAATGAGAGCCAGACACAGGCAACGCGACATGACGCAGTCTCCACCGCGGAGGATCGGAACGATCCGGAGAGGACGGGAAGCGTCGTCGCCGACGACGCCACGAGAACCGTAGCTCACGATCCGGTGCGACGCGGCGGGGGGCGGCGAATTTTTCCGGCGGCCGGAGGGGGAGTGGTCAGGTCGTGCGGTCCGTGCGGCCTGTGCGGCCGCTGATGGCGATGGGCGCCGCTGCTTTCCGCGCGGCGGCCGTCCTGACGCCGTAACGAGTGCTAGTTTTTGGCAAGGAGTCGGCGAGTATCGCTCGCCGATCGGGGTCATGCTCCACCATCAGCCACCGACATACTTAGCCGTTCAGACGTCGCGCCGCCCGCGGCGCGGTCTTGTGCATGTCGTGTTCGCATTCCTGGCCTGTCTCGGGATGGGAGAGCTGCACCAGGCTCGCGGCGCGGACGGCGGCGCCATCGCCACCACGACCGCCCCCTGTGCAGACGACGTCTGGCTGGTGAGCACGCGGCATCTGCCGGGCATCTGTCGGCTGCCATCCACTGCCAGTGTCTCCGTCGAGCGGCGGACGGACTGCGGCCGCTGGCACCGCGCCGACGTCGCAGACCTGCTGGCGGACTCCGACCGGCCCCTCGTGGTGTTCATTCACGGCAATCGCTACACGGTGGGCGACGCGCGACAGCAAGGCGTGCAACTCGCACGGCACCTCACCGGCTGCTGCCCGACGACGGGCCCGGCGCGGACCGTCATCTTTTCCTGGCCGAGTGAGCAGCAGGGGCTGCTGCTCAAGGACGGCCGTGCGAAGTACGAGCGGGCGCATGCCGACGCCCACTATCTGGCCTGGCTGCTCGGCCAGATCGAGCCGACGCGGCCGGTGGCCGTCGTGGGCTACAGCTTCGGCGCAATGATCACCCTCGGCGCCCTCGACGATCTCGTGGCCGCAGAGCGGAATGGCCGCCGCGACGTGCAGCCCTGGATCGGCCGTCCTGGCCGGGCGCATTTCGTGTTCATTGCACCGGCCGTCCGCTGCGACGCCTTGGCGCCACGCGGTCCCTATCGCGAAGCGGTCGACTGCCTCGACCGGCTCACGCTCGTGATCAATTCCCGGGACGACGCCCTCAAGTTCTTCCCGCTCCTCGATCGCGATCTCCGCGCCGACGCCCTGGGCCACGTGGGCATGCCACGTCGGTGGCTGCCCCCAGAGGTCGAGTTCACGGCCACCGACGCCGCGGCGATCGTCGGCAAGAACCACGGCCTGCCGCTCTACCTCGCCTCGCCGGTACTCACGGCAAAAATCGCCGTCGGCGCCCTCGAGGGGCTGTAACGGCGAGCTGGTTCGAGAGAGCGCCAGCTCGGGGGCGGTACAAGTCGCCGCTGCGCGGTCCTTCGGATTGTCGCGGGGACCTCGAAGACTCGGTCCAATGCTCCTCGAGCTTGCACCGACCCCCTCGCCTTCCTCAACTGGACGCGTATCGTGTCGCGATCAACTCCGCTCGCTGGAATTGCAACTCACGATCCGTTCATCGCTCGGTGAACCACGCGGCAGTGCGGGCACCGCGCCACGCCCTACGTCAGCACGGCTGCGATCGGCGTGCCACCGCCGCCGATTTTGAAGGGGCGGCCATTCGGCGCGTGGAATTCCTTGGCGTAAGGGAGCCGCATCGCAGCGGCGATCGTGGTGTTGAAGTCGGCCACCGTCACCGCATCGCGGTCGGGCGAGTGGCCGCGGGCGTCGCTCGCGCCATGCACGACGCCCCCCTTGATGCCCGCGCCGGCGAGCAGGCAGGAGAAGACGGCCGGATGGTGGTCGCGGCCGGCGTTCTCGTTGATTGCGGGGGAGCGGCCGAACTCGGTGCCGAGCACCACGAGCGTCGAGTCGAGCAGGCCGCGATCGCCGAGATCGGAGAGCAGTGTCGCCAGCGCCGCATCGAGCTGTGCTGTTTTCTCAGGCAACTCGTCGAAGATGTCGCGGTGCATGTCCCAGCCCCCGAGCTCCACCTCGACGCAGCGGACGCCCGCCTCCACGAGCCGGCGGGCGAGCAGGCAGCCCTGGCCGAGCTGGCCCGTCCCGTACCGCTCGCGAAGCGGCTCCGGCTCCCGGGCGATGTCGAAGGCTTCCAGATCGACGCTGCCAAGCAGGCGAACGGCGTCCTTATACATCTGGTTGTAGGCTGCGATCTGCCCGCCCGCGTGGAGCCGCTGGAAGTCGCGATCGATCCGCTCGGCCAGCGCGAGCCGGCGGCGGAAGTTCGTCTCGGACAGATAGGCCGGCCGCACGATGTTTTCCAGGCCGAGGGCGGGATCGGCCACGGGCACCGGTGTGACGCCCGGGTCGAGGAAGCCGCAGCCGGGATGCTCGTTGCCGTTCCCGACGAGCACGTAGCCGGGCAGGTCGCGGCTCGCCTTGCCGGCGACGTGCAGGGCCCACGACCCCAGGGACGGATGCTGGATGCTGGCGAGCTGGGCATACGAGGTGCGCATCGCATAGGTGCCCTGCTCGTGGGCGCCGGTCTCGGCCGTGAGCGAGCGGATCACGGCAACGCGGTCGGAGAGCCCGGCGAGTTGCGGAAGGTGCTCACCAAACCAGACGCCCGGTGTCTTCGTCTGAATGGCCCGCGTCTCCCCCTGCTCATCGCGACCTGGCTTCGGGTCGAAGGTGTCGAGGTGGCTCATCGCCCCCCGCATCATCAAATAAATAAGGTTCACGCCGCCCCGCGCGGCCGCGGCTTTCTGCTCCGCGGCTGCCAGTCGGCCCGCGACGCCGTCGATCACCGTCACGCCGAACGCCGCCCGGGCGATCCGGCCAAACAATCTCCGCCGCGCGAGCGGCTCATCGCCGACCCCGTCCACACATGTCGTGAGATTCGCCACGGTCACGCCTCGCTACTGGATGAACAGGAACTCGCGGGTATTGAGCAGGCCCCAGACGACGTTGCCACAACCGACGGCCGGTGCTTCGGCCGTCGTGATCTCCTCGCGGGCGATCCGCCGTTCGTCGGCCTTCGGCCGCCGCGACAGGATCGAGAGAAAGACGACGTCGATCGCCTCCTCCGGACGGTGCGCCGTAACCTCGTCGAAGATCACCGAGCCAGGCTGGAGCATCGCGTGGGTGACAGGGCCGTTGAACATCGCCAGGATCTGCGGGATCGTGGCCACCGTCCGCCCCCCCTCGATCGACTCGCGATCGCTCTGGCCGAACTGCCGGAGGAAGTGGCCGAGCGGCAGGGGCGTGGGCATCTCGCTGGCCCGCATCAGCAACTGGCCCCGGTAGCCGCAGACCTGCTGGAGCGACCGCTGATAGCGGCCCGGGCCGAACTCGGCGAGATAGGCGTCGAATGCCCGCTCCACCGTGGCCACGTCCGCATGGGCGACGTCGATGCTCACCGCAGCGGCGATCCGTTCGGGAGTCGGCCGCTGCACGGCCCACGGGTTACGGGCCACGAGCGTGAGGATCGAGTCCCAGACCTGTTCGGCCGTCATCCGGCGCAGGGCGGGGCCAGGAAAGCGGAACGGCTCGGCGGCAGCGTGGTCGTACGCCACGGCCCGCCGCTGATAGCCGGCGGTCGAAACCAGCACTCGCACGAACTCGCGGAGGTCGAAGTCGAGTTCGTACACGAGATCGGTGAGGTGTTCGAGCAGGGCGGGGTGGCTGGCGGGATTCTCTGCTCGGAAATCATCGACCGGCTCCACCAGCCCCACGCCCATCACCTTCCGCCACATCCGGTTGGCGATCGTGCGGGCGAACTGCCGATTGTCGTGGGCCACCACCCAGGCGGCGAACCGCGCCCGGCCGTCCGCGGTCGCGGCTGATTGCGGCACATCCCCCCACAGCACCTTGGGACTGACCACCTCGAGCGGTTTGGCGTCGTCGTATTGATAGTCGTGCGGCAGCGCCAGCGGCCGATCGGCGAACGTCACCTTCGTGGCGTTGGCAAGCACGAACTGCACGGCTCCGGGGCGTTCGGTCTCCCGCCGCACCTCCTGCACGAGCCGCCGCACCGCCGCCGCCTCAGGATCCCGCATGCCGGCCCCTCCCCGCCGCGTGCCTGCGGGTGGCTTCTCCTGCCCCGGCTGCGGTCCCGGCCGCATCTTCGTGCCGCTGGTGAGCGCGGCGAGTTCGTAAAACTGCTTCTGGGTCCAGTGGTCGAACGGATGATCGTGGCACTGCGCGCAGCCGATCTGGGTGCCCAGGAGCACGCGGACGGTGTTGTCCACATAGGGCAGCGGCATGCCGAAGTCGCGGAGCTGGAAGCCGACGGCGGGGTTCTCCCAGAGGCGGCCGTCGGCGGTGAGCATCTCGTGCACCCACTCGTCATACGGCTTGTTGGTACGAATCGAGTCCTTGACGTAATAGAGGTAGGGCTCGAATGGCAGCGTCTTCTGCGGCCGTTCGGTGAGCCGGAGGATGTCGGCCCAGAAGTTGTAGAAGTGGCTGACGTAGTCGGGGCTCTCGAGCAGCCGGTCGACGAGGGCGGCCCGCTTCGCGGCCTCTCGCGAGGCGACAAACGCGGTCACCTCGTCGTACGTCGGAATCCGTCCGGCGAGATCGAGATACACGCGGCGCACGAACTGCTCGTCGTTGAGCCGTGGTGCCGGCTGCACACCATGCTCGCGCCAGTGGGTTGCGAGCAGGTCGTCGATCCGCCGCGCTGCCACCACGACGGCGTCACGCCGCCCGCGATCCACAGCCGCGACCTCCATGACCTGCGCCGGTGGTGCGGCGGTCACCGCTGCCGGCAGGCCGGCCGCCGACTGCGGCCGACCACCGCGGCCCCGCCGGCCGTCGTCGGCACCGAGCAACAGGCACGCCACGGCCACGATCGCCAGTCGTGGCGGCCAGACGGCTGGCTGCTGGGGAATGTGCCGGATCACCTTCGCGCTCGCTATCGGCAGTCCAGGGGTTTGTTTCAGCCACTTCTTATAAACGGTCGGCGGCTCCCCGAGTTGCGGCGGTTTTTGGCGAGCCGGAGGCCGCCACGGGCCGAAAAAAAGGGGTCTGGCGGTCGGCCCTTGGGTTCCGGCGGCTGTCGGGTACGCTATGGGGCTCTGTCTGACACCCCTGATTGCCCCTGAAACCATATCAAGTTCGGAGAGTTGCGACCGTGGCCGTGGTATTGCGAATGAAGCGGATGGGCCGGAAGAACCGCGAGTATTACCGGATCTGCGCGAGCGATCGCCGCAGCCCGCGGGACGGCCGCGTGATCGAGGAGCTTGGCACCTACGATCCGCACGTGCCGGAGACCGACGCCCGTTGCACGCTCGATGGTGCCCGCGTCCAGCATTGGCTCTCGGTCGGTGCGCAGCCGAGCGATGCCGTGCGGGTGCTCATCAAGAAGTATGGCCCCAACGGCACCCACCTCGCCCAGATGGAGGCAGCCCGAGCCAAGCTCGCGATGCCCAAGATCGTGCCCGATGCCGGCGAGCCGGTATTCGTGCCCGTTCCGAAGGCCGAACCGTCTGCACAGGCCGCCGCCCCGGCTGCCGAGGCGACGCCCGCAACGGAAGAGCCTGCTCCGGCTGCCGATGCGACCGTGGCAGTGGCTGAAGCCCCTGCGGCTGAGGCTCCTGCGGCCGAAGCGCCGAAGGCGGAATAACGTCCCGGTCGGCACGCCTCACCCGGCCGTCCGATTCATCACTAGCCTTCCGATTCATCACCTGGCTCAGGCATGCGTCTTCGCACCCGCCGACTGTCATGCGCATCGATATCGTCACGCTGTTTCCCGACATGTTCACGGGCTTCCTCGCCGGGAGCCTGCTGGGCCAGGCGTGCGCGCAGGGCCTGATCGACATCCGCCTGACGAACCTGCGCGACTTCGCCGAAGGCGTGCACCGGCAGGTCGACGACCGACCCTACGGCGGCGGCCCGGGCATGCTCTTGATGCCGGGGCCGGTGGTGTCGTGCGTCGAGGCGGTGCAGGCCCGCACCGAAACCGGAACACCCGGCCATGTCGTGCTCCTCACGCCCGGCGGCCGCCGTCTCGATCAGTCCGTCGTCGAGGAACTCGCCCGCAAGGAGCGGCTCGTGCTCGTCTGCGGCCGCTACGAGGGCTTCGACGCCCGCGTGGCCCAGACGCTCGCCGCCGATGAGATCTCGATCGGCGATTACGTGCTCTCCGGCGGCGAAGTGGCGGCGATGGTGATCGTCGATGCCGTCGCGCGGCTCGTGCCCGGCGTGCTCGGCGACGACGAGAGCGCCCGCCAGGACTCCTTCTCCGGCGTCGATCGCCTGGTGGAAGGCCCCCAATACACGCGGCCGCGGGAGTTCCGCGGCCTCGCCGTGCCCGAGATCCTGCTCTCGGGCGACCACGGCCGGATTGCGACATGGCGGCATGAGCAGGCCGTCGCCGCCACGGCCCGCCGTGGCCATGCCGCAGCCGCCACCCCATCACACCCCAACCAGTCCCACCAGAGCCATTCCCGGAGGAACGCATCGTGAGCCGGAAAATCCTTGCCGCCGTCGAAGCCTCGAGCCTCAAGTCGGAGGTGCCGTCGTTCGACATCGGCGACACCGTCGACGTCCACACCCGCATCCTCGAAGGCGAGAAGGAGCGGGTGCAGATCTTCAACGGCGTGGTCATCGCCAAGAGCGGCTCCGGCAGCCGCGAGATGTTCGTCGTGCGGCGGATCGTCGCCGGCGAAGGCGTCGAGCGGAAGTTTCCGATCCACTCCCCGAAGATCGCCAAGGTCGAGGTGAAGCGGTCGGGCGTCTCGCGCCGCGCCAAGCTCTACTACCTCCGCGACCGCACGGGCAAGTCGACGCGGCTCCGTGAGAAGCGGGACGACATCGTGGCCGACGCTGCCGGTGCGAAGGGTGCCGGCAAGAAGGCAGCCCGCAAGCCTGCGGCCGCCAAGGCCTGATGGAGCGAGGCCGTGTTCGGCCAGTCGCGTGACGAGGTCGGCCGACGCGGTGAGGACGAGGCGGCGAAGTATCTCCGCAGCCTCGGCTACCGGATCGTCGGCCGACGAGAGCGGGTGCTCCGCGGCGACATCGACATCGTCGCCCTCGACGGCCGGACGGTCGTCTTCGTGGAGGTGCGGTCGCGAACCTCCACGACCCACGGCCACCCGGCCGAGACGGTGGGCTATGCGAAGCAGCGGCGGATCTCGGAACTGGCCGCCGCCTACATCCGCCGCCACCGCCTCGAGGACTGCAGCGCCCGCATCGACGTCGTGGCCGTCACGCTGCTCCCCGGCGAGAAGCCGGTCGTCGAGCACTATCAAAACGCCTTCGACAGTCCCTGAATCGATCCCGTCGTCCGCATGCTCGCGCCGTAGTCCGCACACTCCGTGTGCGGCCCACGGTCTGAAGACCGCAGGCCCGAGCTATTCCTCCGCGGGCCGACCTCCTGTGGCGTCGGTTCGGGGCTGCCCATGCCCCGAAAGCCGGACGCTCGCTACGAACATCCTGTTCTTCGCTCGCTCGGATGCCGCCTTCGCTTCGGCATCCTGCCTGCGCTCGGCGGCATACGCCGGCTCTCGGGGCATGGGCAGCCCCTCACGGCGTAGTGTGGTGCGCAGCCCTTGCGCTGCCTCACGTCGTCGCGGCGGCGAGGGCGGCCAGTTCCTCGGGCTCGCTGAAGACGTGCAGCATGCCGGCGGGGAGCCGTCGCGCGAGGTCATCGAACCGCTCGCCCCGCTTCCGTGGCCGAATCTTCGACGCCACGCGGCGAATCGCGATGCCCGCGACCTGTGCCGGCCGCTGGCGGGCGACGGCTGCATACACCTCCGGGTCGCGCTCTCCCGAATCCCCTACCAGCAGGAAGCGGCGGTCGGGAAAATCGGCCATGATCTGCTCGATCACGCGGCGCTTCGACCGCTTCCGCGACGGGAGCCGCCCCAGCGGCGTCGAATCCTGAAGGCGGAACAGTTTGAGGTGCATCGAGCCGGCGGGCAGACCGGCAGCCGTGATGAACCGCGCGAGGCAGGGCGACAGCTGCCAGGGGCTCGCCGACACGTAGTGGAAGGCCGTGCCTGCGTCCTGCCAGCGGCGGTAGACGGCGGCCATGCCGGGCACCGCGGCGAACTCCCGCAGGAGCGTGTTTCGGAGCAGTTCGCGACGGTCGGCAACGTTGGTGATCTTCACGGTGTCGTCGATGTCGGAGATCACCGACAGCCCGGCCGACTCCACCACGTGGATGCTGCCCTGCACGAGGTGTGCCCCGAAGGACTCGGGCGGATCGCCGGCCGCCGGCCTGAGCCGGGCGACGCAGGGCAGCACACCCTCGGCTGCGGCGATCACCTCGTCGTCGAGATCGATCTGTGCCTGAAAATGCCCCGTGCGATCGCTGCGGCCGGTTGCCACGGTGTGGCCGGCGACGTCGATCTCCACCCGGCGGCCCGCCAGCCGCTGAAAGAGGAACGCGTCGGCCCGCCGCCGGAAGACCTCGGTGTCGAGGTCGCCCGCATCGAGATCGAGCAGCCGCTTGAGGACCGCCTCGGCCAGCACCCGCCGCCGGCTCCGCTCCGGAAGCGGTCGCGACACCATCCCGGCCACGGTAGCCCGCCAGCGGCGGCTTCCGGTCAGCCGCCGTGCGTAGGTTGGGAAAAGGACGATCATGCTGACCGCATCTGCGCGGGCGACGGGCTCGGCCTTGAAAGCCGGGGTCGCCCATCTTACAACGTCCCCCGGATTCGGGCCGCCCTCAGCGGCCAACCACCGGAGATCACCATGGGCGTCAAGAAAACGGGCAAGGGCCGCCGCAAGCTGGGCCAGAAGAAGCGGCGTATGCGAGCCCGGATCCGCCACCGTAAGGGCTGATCACCGCGGCCGCCCACGCCGGCCCCCCGTGCGTGCGCCACGACCCGCACAGCTTCCGCGCCGGCCTCCCGGCGACGCATCCGCGCGCCGCGGTTTTGTTTGCCGCGCACCGCACAGGGGGTAGTGTTGCGAGGCTTCGCCCCGACCTGTCTCCGCGGCTCTCATCTCGCGGACGGACGAAGCCGACGACGCGTTCAGCGAGGAGTGGTGCGATGCGTGCGAATGGATGGACAGCCCGGGCCTGCGCGGCGGCTGCCGCGATCCTGGTGACGGCCGGATTCAGCGGCTGCAAGTCGCTCAACGAGCGGTACATCGCGCTGGAGGTCTGGAAGTACGAAAAGTGCTTCGGCCACTACCCGCCGGGCTTCACGCCCCCCGGTGCCGCGGCGGTAGCCGCTCCCCCGGCCCGCGTCTGCGGCCAGGGCAATCCGTGCCCGCCGGCCAACGCCTGCGATGCGTGCCAAGGCGGCCCGATGGAAGGGGGCATGCCGCTGCCTCCGGGTGCCATCGGCGTGCCGAGCGGCCCCGGCGGCTCGCCAGGCCCTTCGGCCAGTCTGCCGACGCCCGCCGGCGTGACGGCCGGCCGGCCGGTGGGGATCTCCGACGAGGGCGTGCTGCCATAGCGATCGCGACGGTGCGCTTCCGGCTCGGGGGCGGCAAAAGTCTCGTCGCGGTGGGCCGCGGCGGCCCAATGCTCCTCGAGCGTTCGCCGACCCCCTTCGCCTGCCCACTGTGGTTCACGCGCGATCCGGCGAATCGTTTTAACCAAGCGTTTCGGCGGGGCCGGGGAAGTCGCGTCGTTCGACGTCCTGCCGCCAGCGGGCGACCGCGGTGGCGATCGTGTCCTTGACGTCGGCATACGGCCGCACGAACCGCGGCACGCGGTCGGTGGAGAGGCCGACCAGGTCGTGCATCACGAGCACCTGCCCGTCGCACTCCGGGCCGGCGCCGATGCCGATCGTCGGCACGCCGATCGCGGCGGTGATCGCGGCGGCGGCGGCCTGTGGAATGCATTCGAGGACGACGGCACAGGCACCGGCATCGGCGGCGGCCCGGGCGTCGGCCATGAGCTGATCGCCGTCTCGCTGCAGGCGATAGCCACCGAGCTGGTGAACGGCCTGCGGCCGCAGGCCCACGTGGCCCATCACGGGAATGCCGGCGTTCACGAGCCCGGCGATCACGTCGGCCTGACCGGCCGTGCCCTCGAGCTTGACGGCCTGGCAACCGGTCTCCTTGAGCAGCCGGGCGCAGGCTTCGATCGCCGTGCGCACACCGAGGTGCTGGAGCGGGAACGGAAGATCGACGACCACGAAGGCCCGCTGCACCGCCCGGCAGACGATCTCACCGTGGTAGATCATCTGCTCGAGCGTCGCCGGGATCGTCGAGTCGCGGCCGGCGACGACCATGGCCACGCTGTCGCCGACGAGCACACAGTCCACACCCGCCGCGTCGGCCAGACGCCCGGTGGGCCAATCGTAGGCGGTGACCATCGTGATCGGCCGTCGGTCGCGGCGGGCCGCGGCCAGGTCCTTCACCGTCACCCGCCGCGCGGGGCCCGGCTCGCGCGGCGCGGCAGGAGGATTCATGTGAGGCTCTTGAAGAAGTCGTCGAGCGTATCGTCGCCGCCGGACTGCGGCTCGGCAGCACCGCCGCCGAGGAAGGTAAACCCGTCCAGCTCGGCCGCCGGCTCGGCGGCGGAAAGCGCGCCAAGGTCGGCAGGCTCGGTCGCCGGGCCCCCATCAGGCACGTCCATGTCCGCGACGGGCTCCGGTTCCGCCGACTCGAGAGTCTCGAGTGTCTCGTCGGCAGCTGCTCCTGGCACCGTGTCGTCGCCCTGTGGTTCGGAGGCCACCATCGCAGCCGCCGACTCATAGTCGACCCGGAACACGATCCCCCCGACACGGATCTCGGCCCCGGGCGGCACGGCCGTGGCGACCGACGAGGCGATCCGTTCGCCGTTCACCAGCGTGCCGTTGGTCGAGCCAAGGTCCCGCACGAACACGGCTTCGTCCTTGATGAAGAACTCGCAGTGCCGCCGGCTCACGCTGTCCTGCTGCACGCGAAACTTCGCCTCGTCGCTACGGCCGACGAGCACGGGCAGCCGCACCGTGTGGGCAGCCTTGCGGCTGGCGGGCGACACGATCACGAACCGGACGTCCATGGGGTGATCCACGACGCGGAGGGGCGGGGCGGGCGGCGAAACGCCGCCATACGGGATGTGTCCTGAGTGTACCCGCACGGCCGAACGATCCAATTTCTGCGGCTTTCCACGCCCCCGCAGCAGGCCCGAACCACCCTGGCGGTGACCTTGCGGCACTTTCCGGCCGCCCTATAATCGCGGGGTTCCCGGTCACGGCGCAAGCCGCCCGAGACGCCTGCGGGTGTAGCTCAGTTGGTAGAGCACCACGTTGCCAACGTGGTTGTCGTGGGTTCGAATCCCATCACCCGCTTTTCCTTCGGCTCGCTGTGTGCCGTCGTGCTTGGGCGCGCGTCGCTCCCGACGGCCGCCAGGCCCGGCTGCACATGCCGCGTGCCCGCCGTTTTCCTCTCACCTGTTTTCCGCTCACTCTTGTTCCGATCATCCTCCCGACACACCCGCTGAACGAAACCCTGCATGGCCTCTTCCGAATCCTCCGCCGTGGCCGCCCCGGAGGCCGCCGACACCAACCGTCCCCTGAACCTCGATGTCGCCATCGACGCCGTGTCGACCTGTGAGCGACGGGTGAAGGTCACGATCCCGCGGGAGGACATCGACCGCTACCGTGAGCTGGCAATCGGCGAGCTGATGCCGACGGCCCTGCTGCCGGGCTTCCGCCCCGGCCGTGCGCCGAAGAAGCTCGTCGGCAGCCGGTTCAAGTCGGAGCTCGGCGAACAGATCCGCTCGAAGCTCGTGACCGACGCCATGACGCAGGTGTCGGACGACAAGAAGCTCTCGCCGATCAGCGAGCCCGACATCGACTTCAACGCAGTGCTGCTGCCCGACGACGGGCCGCTGACGTTCGAGTTCTCGATCGAGGTGCGTCCCGAATTCGAGCTGCCGAAGTGGAAGGGCCTGTCGATCAGCCGCCCGGCCCGCGAGATCACCGAGGCCGACGTCGAAGAGGCGTTGGGCAACGTGCTGCGGGAGCGGGCCCGGTTCGTGCCGCATGACGGGTCCCCGAAGCCGGGCGACCTGATCGTGGCCGACCTGAAGTTCACCGCCGACGGCACGGTCGTTTCCGAGGCCGCCGAAATGGAGGTCGTCGTCCGGCCGAAACTGTCTTTTGCCGACGCCGAGCTCGCCGGGTTCGACGCCCTCGTCAAGAAGGCCAAGGCGGGCGACACCGTCACCGCCACGGTGAAAGTGTCCGACGAGGCGGCCGTCGAGTCGCTCCGCGGCAAGGACGTGACGATGGAGCTCAAGCTGCTCGAGGTCAAGAAATTTGAGCTGCCCGAGCTGACGCCGGCGCTCCTGGAGGAGCTGGGTGGCTTCGAGTCGGACGAGGCGTTGCGTGGTGCGGTGCGGAAGCAGCTGGAGAACCAGCTCGAGTATCACCGCCGCCGCCAGGTGCGGCAGCAGGTGGCGGGCGCCCTGACGGCCTCGGCCGGCTGGGATTTGCCGCCGGCACTGCTCAAGCGGCAGGCTCAGCGTGAGCTGGAGCGGGCGATCCTCGAGCTGCGGCGGAGCGGCTTCGACGACGACTCGATCCGTCGCCACGTCAACGAGCTGCGGCAGACGGTGCTCGCGAGCACCGCCCGGGCGCTCAAGGAACACTTCATTCTCGAGCGGATCGCGGAGGATGAGTCAGTGGCCGACACGGCGGCCGACTACGACGAGGAGATCCGCGCCATCGCGGCCCAGTCGGGCGAGTCGCCCCGCCGGGTGCGGGCCAGCCTCGAGCGGCGCGGTCTCATGGACGTGCTCCGCAACCAGATCATCGAGCGGAAGACTGTCGACCTGATCACGTCGCACGCATCGTTCAAGGACACGCCGTTCGAGTTCCAGAAGCCCGATGCCGAGGCGATCGACCATGCCGTGTGCGGGGCGGTCATCGGCGAAGAGGAGATCCCTGTCGCGACACAGGCCGAGGCGACCGCCCGGCCCGGCAGCCGCGGCTGACACCTGGTCACACGCGTTCCGGCGGCCGGCCGCCCTGATCCCGAAAGCCCCCAGCCCGAGAGCCTCATGCAGACCAGCCCCATGCTTCCGCACGCGTCGAGCGCCTACCGCGACTACCAGCGGCAGCGGCAGATGACGCTCGGCGACCTGCTGCTCGAGAATCGCATCATCCTCCTGCAGGGCGAGATCTACGACGGCAACGCCAACGAACTCGTGATGAAACTGCTCTACCTGCAGAGCGAAAACCGCCGCAAGGACATCCACTTCTATATCAACTCTCCCGGCGGCAGCGTGACGGCCACGATGGCCATCTACGACACGATGCAGATCCTCTCCTGCCCGGTGGCCACCTATTGCGTGGGCCTGGCAGCGAGCGGCGGTGCCGTGCTGCTCGCCGGCGGCGCGAAGGGCAAGCGATTCGTCCTGCCGCACGCCAAGGTGATGATCCACCAGCCCTACGGCCAGGTGGGGGGCCAGGTGAGCGACATCGAGATCCAGGCCGACGAGATCATCAAGACCCGCGCGGTGCTCAACGAGATCCTCGCCAGCCACACCGGCCAGCCGATCGAGCGGATCGCCCGCGACACCGACCGTGACCGCTACCTGACTGCCACCGAGGCGAAGGAGTACGGCCTCGTGGACGAGATCCTCTCGAGGCCCCCCGTCGTCGAGGAAGACAAGGACAAGGACTGAGCGGCCTCTCGGTCGCCTCCATCTCCACACCCACCCGCACCCGGAACCAGCCATGCCCCTGATCCCGTATGTCGTCGAGAAGAGCGGCCGCGAAGAGCGGGCGATGGACATCTACAGCCGCCTGCTCAAGGACCGGATCGTGTTCCTGGGCACGCAGGTGAACGACGAGGTGGCCAATGCGATCGTCGCCCAACTGCTCTTCCTGCAGTCCGACGACCCGAAGAGCGACATCCACCTCTACATCAACTCGCCGGGCGGCAGCGTGACGGCGGGGCTGGCGATCTACGACACGATGCAATTCGTAACCTGCGACGTCGCCACGTACTGCATCGGTCAGTGCGCCTCGATGGGGGCGGTGCTGCTCACCGCCGGAGCCAAGGGCAAGCGTCGGGCCCTGCCAAACGCCCGGATCATGATCCACCAGCCTCTGGCCGGCATGGAGGGCACCGCGGAAGAGATCATGATCCACGCCAAGGAATTCAAGAACATCAAGCAGAAGCTCAATACGATCCTGCTCAAGCACACGGGCCATCCGCTCGAGAAGATCGAGCAGGACACGGACCGCGACCGGTTCATGTCGGCGCAGGAGGCGCTCGACTACAGGCTGATCGACGAGGTGATCGACCGGATGCCGATGCCCAAGTCCGCGGGCTAGCGCCCCGGGCTGGTGAACGACTGGTGGGGAGCGTCCGACGGGTCGCCCCTCAAGAATCGAATTGAGGCGCATGGAGGCGCGTCATGACCATCCCGTTCCAGACGACCCGCAGCTCGATGCTGGTTGACGTCCGACTGCTGGCGGCGTTCGTCGCCGTTGCCGCCCTCGCCGGCTGTAAGAGCGATCTCAACCAGCAGCTCCTCGAACGGGAGCTGCGGTATCAGGAAGACCAGATCTACAACCTGCAGGACGAATTGCAGGTGGCCTGCGCCAAACTGGAGCGGGCCGCGGGCGAGAATGCGAGCCTCAAGAAGCAGCTCGGCGTCGGCGCCGATGCCGCGCCATCCCGGCCAGGTCTGGGACGGCCACGGCCTGCCGGTTTGCCCGCCCCGGTGAACGTGCCCCCGGCGATCGAAATTCCGGACGGCGGCGGAGCGCCCCGCCTGCCTGCCGGACGCGGTGGCCCACCGGTCGGACCGCTCGCTCCGCCTGCCCTGGAGGGGGTGCCACCGCTGCCGGCCAACGGCGGCGCCTCAGCCGTGCCGACACCGGCCGAGCCCGCCCTGTCGCTGCCCGACGCGGCGGCAGCGGTGCCGCCGCCGATTCAGCGGCTCGCCTACGAGGCCCCGGCCGACGCCGCTCCCGTGGCCCGACTGGTCGTGAACGCCGAACAGACCACCTGCCTCGACACCGACGGTGACGGCCGCAGCGAGGGACTCTCCATCGTGTTCGAGCCGCGCGATGCCGAGGAGCGGCTCACGGCGGCCACGGGGAACGTCACGATCACCGTGTTCGACGCGGCAGCCGGCGCCGATCCGGCCACGGGTGAGGGCACGCCGATCGCGAACTGGGACATTCCGGCAGCCGACATCCCGCGCCACTTTCGGCGGACGTCACGGATGCGCGGCCTGCACTTCTCGCTTCCATGGCCAGGCTCGCCGCCGGCGGGGAGTCACGCCCGCGTGGTCGTGCGGCTCACACCGATGGACGGCGGCAGCCCGCTCGCCGCCGACGCCACGATCGCCACCCGCCCGTAGGCCCGTCACTCCGTGACTTGAACGTGGCCAAGTCACGCCGTGACTTGTCGCCGGTCACGGCGTGACCGGGCTACTGTGACCGGGCTACTGTGACCGGGCTACCGGGGCGCTCTTCAGAGCCCGCGGTCTTCGAGGAAGTTGAGCAGGTCGGCGACGCGGTTGGAGTAGCCCCACTCGTTGTCGTACCAGCTCACCACCTTCACGAAGTTGCCCAGGCCGATCGTGTCGACGGCCGAGAAGATCGAGCTGTGCGGGTCGCCCTTCAAGTCGGTCGACACGAGCTCCTTCTCCGTGTACCGCAGGATCCCCTTGAGCGGACCCTCGGCCGCCTTCTTCATCGCGGCGTTGATGTCGGCCGGAGCGGCGTCTTTGCCCAGGATCGCCGTGAAGTCGACCACGCTCACCGTCGGCGTCGGCACGCGGAAGGCCATACCGGTGAACTTGCCCTGCAGGGCCGGGATGACGAGGCCCACAGCCCGCGCGGCGCCGGTGCTCGAGGGGACGATGTTCAAGGCCGCGGCCCGGGCGTCGCGGAGATCCTTGGCGGCCGTATCGACCGTTTTCTGCGAGTTGGTGTAGGCGTGCACCGTGGTCAGGAGGCCGCGGTCGATGCCCCAGGTCTCGTGCAGCACCTTGGCCACTGGTGCCAGGCCGTTGGTCGTGCAGGAGGCGTTGGAGATCACGTGGTGCTTCTTGGGGTCGTACATCTCGTTGTTGACGCCCAGCACGATCGTGAGGTCTTCGTTCTTGGCGGGGGCCGAGATCACGACCTTCTTCACGCTGTCACGCTTGTGGGCGACCGCCTTCGTGGCGTCGGTGAAGAAGCCGGTGCTCTCCACCACGATCTGCACGTCCTGCGTGCCCCACGGAATCGAACCGGGGTCCTTCTCGGCGAAGACCTTGATCTTCCGGCCATCGACGATCAGGTCGTTGCCTTCGTAGCCGACCGATCCCTTGAAGGGGCCGTAGTTCGAGTCGAACTCGAGCAGGTGGGCGTTGGTCTTCGCGTCGGTGAGGTCGTTGAGGGCCACCACCTGCACGTCGCCATTGAGGCCGTACTTCTCGTAGATGGCGCGGAAGGTGAGGCGGCCGATGCGACCAAAGCCGTTGATGCCGACGCGAATGGACACGGCGAATCTCCTGAGGCGGGACGTCGTGGAACATGTGCCCGCAGCCGCGGTCAAGCGTGCCGCTGCCGTGCGGGCGGGCGGAATATACACGCCCCGTCGGCGCCCCTCAATCGGCCCGCGGAAACACCCCGCCCGCGGGCCCAGCGCGGTACGATGGATGTTCACCATGCGACCCGCCGTCATCGAACTCGAAAACGTCCGCACGTCGTTCACCATGCCCGGTGGCGAACGCACCGACGTGCTCGACATCCCCGGCTTCATCCTCGCCGAGGGGGAGGAGTGCGCTCTCGAGGGGCAGAGCGGCTCGGGAAAGTCGACGCTCCTTCACGTGATCTCGGGCATCCTCCGCCCCGACTCGGGCCGCGTGGTGATCGCCGGCCACGACATCACCCGGCTGTCGGAGGCCCGTCGCGACCGCGTCCGCGCCGACACGCTCGGCCTCGTGTTCCAGCAGTTCAACCTCCTGCCGGGATTCACGGCGCTCGAGAACGTGCTCGTGGCGATGTCGTTCGGCAGCGCGAAGCCCGACCGCTGGCGGGCGGCCGATCTGCTCGCCTCGGTCGGCCTCTCCCATCGGCTCCACCACAAGCCGGCGGAACTCTCGATCGGCCAGCAGCAGCGGGTGGCGGTGGCGCGGGCCCTCGCCAACCGCCCGCGGGCCATCCTGGCCGACGAGCCGACGGCGAGCGTCGATGCGGCCCACCAGCAGCAGGTGATCGACCTCTTGCGGACCACCTGCGCGGAGCAGGGAGTCGCCCTCCTCGTGGTGACCCACGCGGCCGAGGTGGCGCGGCAGTTTCCGCGACGACTGCGGCTCGAAGACTTCAACCGCGCGGCGGCACACGCCTGACGAATCTCGGACGACCGACCCCATGACGCTCTTCGGCATCGCCTGGCGAAACATCCGGCAGCGGGCCCTCACCAGCGGCCTCACGGCCTTGTCGCTCGCGCTCGGCGTCGCGCTCGTGGTGGCCACGCTCGTGACGGCCGGCATCGTGAAGCAGGCATTCAATTCGGGCGCCGGGCTCGGCTACAACATGATCGTGGGGGCGAAGGGGAGCCCGCTCCAGCTGGTGCTCAACAGCGTCTACCTCATCAGCCGGCCGATCGAAAACGTCTCCTGGGCCTTCTACGAGCAGTTCCTGCCGGCCGAGGACCGTGGCGACGGGCAGGCCGGCACATTCGCCGGCAGCGTGCAGACGGCCGTGCCGATCTGCATGGGGGACTACTTCCGCGGGTACCGCGTCGTGGGCACGAATGCCGCCTACTTCGACCGGCTCACCTACGGCAACGGCCGGCCGTTCGCCTTCGCGGCGGGCGAGAACTTTCGCGACACCGACTTCTTCGGCGGCGTCCTCGGGGCCGCCGTGGCCGCCACGCTCGGCCTGAAGGTGGGCGACACGTTTTCACCGACGCACGGGGCCGACGACGGCCTCGTCCACGATCCCTTCATCGTCCGCGGCGTGCTCGCCCGCACCGACACGCCCGTCGACCGTGGCGTGTACGTCAATATGGAGGGCTTTTATCTGCAGGAGGG
>JAPOJV010000087.1 GCA_029978085.1 bacterium | reverse complement strand
CTCCGCATGTGGCCCACGGCCCGAAGACCGCAGGCCCTTCTATCCTGCAGCGGGTCGCCCTCCTGTGGCGTGGGGTCGGGGCCGCCCATGCCCCCAGAGCCGGGCGCCCGCTCCCGCCTCCCTGCCTTCGCTCGCTCGATGCTGACTGCGCTCCGGCATCCTGCCTGCGCTGGTCAGCAACGCCGGCTCCCGGGGCACGGGCAGCCCCTCACGAGTCGAGTGAGGGGCGCATGAGGCTGCGTCAGGACGAGATGCGCGCAGACGGCGTGCATGTCGCCGGGTAATACTGTGTTCCTCGCCCGTTTTCAGATGCCGGCACACATGATCGCCTCCCCACTCCATCCTGGCCGTGCTGCCTCTGGGCTGCGGTGCATTCTCGTCGGCCCGGGTGGCCTCGCTGGCGTGGAGGCCGAGGCCGAGCGGGTGGCTGGACTGCTCGCGGCGACGGGCCACCGCGTCGTGGCGCGGCGGCTGGCGCCCCGGGACGAGTGGGGCGAGGGACGGTTCGAGGCGGATGGGATGCCGGCGGCGGATCTCGTCGTGGTGCTCGGCGGCGACGGCTCGATCCTGCGGACGGCCCGGTGGATGGGCTATCACCAGTTGCCGGTGCTCGGCGTGAACCTGGGCACGCTCGGGTTCTTGGCCGACGTGTCGCGGGATGAGGTGGCCGCGGCGCTCGCCGAGGTCGGTGCGGGGCGGTTCCGGCTCATCGACCATCTGCTCTTCGAGTGCGAGCTGCATCGCGGCGGTGGCGTGCTGCATCGGCAGCTCGGGCTCAACGAGACGTCGATCCTCGCCGGGCCTCCGTTCTCGATGATCGAGATCCGCCTCCTTGTGGATGGCGATCTCGCCACGACGTATCGGGCTGACGGCCTGATCGTGTCGACGCCGGTCGGATCGACGGCCTACAGCCTGTCCGCCGGCGGCCCGATCGTGCGGAAGGATCTCGACGCCTTCATCTTCACGCCGCTCAGCCCTCACACGCTCACGAACCGCCCCGTCGTCGATGCGGCGTCCCGCACCTACGACCTCGTGGTGCCACGACCCAACGTGGGCTCAGCCTGCGTGGTCGATGGCCGCGTGGTGGCTGCGCTCGAGCCCGGCGACCGGATCCGCGTGCGGCGTGCCGAGCCACGATTCACGCTCGTGGAGACGAGCCTGCACGGCTACTACCCGACCCTGCGGGAGAAACTCGGCTGGGGGGGTGGCGTGCGGGCCGCAGAGGGCCAGCGGCCCGAGGGCACGGTATCGTGATGCGACGCAGGACCATGATCGCCGCGGCCGTCTCCGTAGCGGTGACGACCACGATCATTGCTGCCGCCGAGTCGGCCGCGACGGTGCCTGAAACCGTGACGCTCGCCTATCGGTTTCGGAAGGGTGACCGCATCGACATGGGCGTGGCCCACCGGGCTCTCACCGAGACCACGATGAACGGCACCACGCAAACGGTCGAGACGATGACCGACTCGACGAAGACCTGGCGGGTGGTCTCGGTCGACGACGCGGGACGGGCCACCCTCGAGCACTCGGTGGACGACGTCACGATGACCTCGCGAACGAGCGACCGCGGCGAAGTCCGTTGGTCAAGCGGCAGCGATGCGGCACCGCCGCCGGGCTACGAGTCGGTGCGGCCCAGCCTCGGCGTGCCGCTCTCGCGACTGGTGGTCGATTCAGCCGGCCGCGTGGTCGACCGGCAGGAACTGCGACCCTCGCCCCCATCGAGCACGGGCGACCTCGTGATCGTGCCCCTCCCCGACGGCCCGGTGGCGCCGGGCGCCGAATGGACGATCCCGCAGGAGGTCGTCGTCGAGGTGCCGAACGGCCCGCGGAAGCTCGTGCGCACACGGCTCCGCTATCGGCTCGACACCGTGACCGACGGCATCGCCACGATCCGCGTCGACACCACCGTGCTCACGCCAATCGATGACCCGCGGCTCGAAGCCAGGCTCCTCGAGCGGATCTGGGACGGCGAAATCCGCTTCGACATCGACGCCGGCCGTGTTCTCAGCCGCCGCACGGGCATCGACCGCCGCGTCGTCGGCTTCGGCGGCCCCGAATCGAGCGTCCGCTACAAGGCATCACTCGAAGAGACGGTGCGATAAGCTGGCCCGTGCGCAGGTCGGGGTTGCCCATGCCCCGAGAGCCGGACGCTTGCTACGGGCATCCCTGCCCTCCGCTCGCTCGGATGCCGCCTTCGCTCCGCCATCCTGGCTGCGCTCGGCGGCATACGCCGGCTCTCAGGGCATGGGCAACCCCTCCCGACACCGCTCTCTGGTCTTGAAGCACCAGCAAGAGGGAGGCGAGGGGATCGGTGCAAGCTCGAGGAGCATTGGACCGAGTCTTCGAGGTCCCGCGACGCGACTTGGAGCGTCCCCGAGCCGGCGTGGGCTCGAAACGCATTCACCCCGCGCGGAGCACGTCTTCGACGCGGCGGATCGCCTCTTCGACATCCCACTGCGATTCCGCAAGCACGATCGGGGCCCGCTTCGCCACCCAGTCGCCGACGGTCTTCTGCGCGGCGATCACGGTCGAATGGCTGCGGCGACCGAAGTATTTGCCGATGTCGGTCAGGGCGGCGTGCGTGTGCTTGCGGGCAAGAAACATGGCGAGCATGCGCGGGTGACTGACGGTCTTGGCACGTCGCGCCGACTGGAGGCTCCCCGCCTCGATACCGAAGGCCTTGCAGATCGCCTTCTCGATGTCGGCCAGGCGCACGCTGCGGGCGCTCGACCGGACGAGGTCGGCCAGTGCCTCCTCAGCCATGCCGGCCGTGATCGGCACGCCAAGCATGAGGCTCGTGGCCTCCAGACGATTGACGGCGCCGTAGAGCTCGCGGGCGTGCCGCGTGATGTGGGTGGCGACGTAGTGCACCACCTCGTCGGGCACGGCCAGGCCCCGCTTCGCGGCAAGCGCCGCGACGATGCCGCGGCGAACGTCGTAATCGGGGGGCAGGATGCGGGCCACCATGCCGCCCCGGAGCCGGGTAAGCAGGTCGGAGCCGAGGCCATCGAGGGCGTCGAGCTCGCGGTCGCAGGCAAACACCATCTGCTTGCCGAGGCGGTGCAGCGCGTCGACCGTCTGCTGAAACTCGACGAGCGTGGCCCGCTTGCCGACGAGAAACTGGATGTCGTCGATCACGAGCAGGTCGGCCGTCCTGCAGGTGCGGCGGAAGCCGGGCAGGCCACTGCCGTGCAGCGACTGCAAAAAGCCGGTGGTGAACTGCTCCGCGGAGAGCATGACGACGGCGAGGCCCGCGTTGAGGTCGCGGGCACGACCGCATACACCTTCGAGAAGATGCGTCTTGCCCACGCCACTCGGCCCGTGGATGACCAGCGGCGACATCTCGCCGGGACGCGAGGCCACGAGCTCCACCGCGCCGAGTGCCATCCGGTTGCTGGTGCCGACGACGAACTCCGCCAGACCGAGGGCCTGCCGCGGTGCGGGACGCTGCACACCCGAGGGGCTGGCCGATCCAGATGCGACGATCGAGCGTGGCGTCTCCGTCTCGGTGGCCGCGGGCTGGCGGCGTGCTCGCGGCCGGCGCGATCGACCTGCTGCGGCAGGGGCCATCTCGGCAGCCTCATCGGCCTGCGCCGGGGGCACATCGACGGCTGCCGCCTGCCACTCCACCTCCACCTCCGGGCCACACACCTCGCGGGCCACTGCGGAGAGCTCGGCGTGAAAGGTTCGCTTCAGCCACTCGTGCGTGAAGCCACTGCCGACGCGGACGACCACCCGTGCGGAGACGTCGGCGGTTGCCGGCTCCGAGCTGATCGTCACACCATCACCGAACCAGACGGCGAAGCGGTTGGCCCCGAGACGCTCGCGAAGGGCGTCGCGGACGCTGGCAGCCGTGGCATCACGGTCACGGATCGCGGCAGCGCCGTCTGTTGGTCTGGCCATGGATCCTTCCCGCTGCCGATGCCCCATCACGCAGGCAACGCTCACACTCAACCATCCGTGTCATCGTCGACGTCGAACGTCGTGGGCGGAGTATAGGAGTGCTAGCAGTGCTGTCAAACCACCGCTCACACGCGGCGAACGCACGCACGAGTCGCGTGCCGCAAGCACGTCGCACACGCGTCGTGCATGTCGTGCGCGGCGCGGTGTGACAGTGACCACCACGGTGCACAACGCGTGGATTCGGCGGCAAGCCGCCTGTTTTCCGCGTGCGGCGCGGCACGCTTACGGTTCCCACCGATGGTCACTTATACTCGCGACCCTCGGCACGGCGGGCATGACGCGAGGATTCCTGGCCTTCCGCCGCTGTTTTCGCATACGCATGACGCCCAGGAGATGCAGCATGATGCACCGGCACCCGCGGCCGCAGGATCGGGCTCGTGCGTTGTGCATCGCTGCGGCCGTGCTCGGCAGCGCCGTGCCGGCGCCGACCATGGCGGACGAGCGTCCCCCTTCCGCCTTCACGCCGGCTGACATTTCGATTGGCGAGCCGATCGCGCTGCCCGTCTCTCCGCCCACGGAGCCCGCCGCGGCCGATCCAGTGTCGCCCCTGCGGCCGGCGACGACGGCCGTTCCTGGTAGCGGCTGGCTCGGGATCACGGTCGCCGAGTCTGCCGTACCGGGCCGTTGGCGGATCGACGATGTGGTCGCTGGCGGGCCGGCAGCCCAGGCCGGCGTCGCCGTGGGCGACGAACTGCGGGCCGTGAATGGCATCACGCTCAAGAGCCTGGAAGAGGCATCGCAGGCCGTGACATCAATCGCCTCCGGCCAGGAGGTGCGGATCGCCGTCGCCCGAGCCGATCAGGTGCATGATCTCGCGCTTGTGGCCGAGCCGCGGCCGGTGGCTGTGGCCGGTCGTGAGTGGCAAGGGAAGGAAGCCGTGG
Source organism: bacterium (assembly GCA_029978085.1). Classification (GTDB taxonomy): domain Bacteria; phylum Planctomycetota; class Planctomycetia; order Pirellulales; family UBA1268; genus QWPN01. Next base: position 7,973 of record JAPOJV010000087.1, on the reverse strand, counting down.
CTGCGGCTCCCGCTGCGGCCGTGCCCCTGCCTCAGACCCAATCGGTAGCCCCGCCAGTCACCGCCCCTCGACCGGCATCGGATCTCCTTCCGCCGCCCGGAGCGGCTGCCTTTGCGGCAGCGCCGCAGGCCTTCGGTGCGGCAGGCCCAGTGACGCCTCCCGCGCCGGTGCCAGGCCCCACCGCGTTCGCTCCCGTTGTGCCTGCGGCCACGGCCGAGCCCCGACCCCACCAGGAGCCTGGCCCTACAGCTCGCGGCCGTACGGCCCTCGGCGTCCGCACGTTGCCGATCGACCCCGGCATCCAGGCTCGCTTCAATCTTCCCGACGCAAGCGGCGCGTATGTGATCGGCGTGGTGCAAGACCTGCCCGCGTCGAAGGCCGGCGTGCCACCCGGCAGCGTGATCGTCGCCCTCGATAATCGGCCCGTGCGTTCGCCGGTCGAACTCACGCAGCTCGTCACGAGCGGCCCGGTCGATCGGCCCGTGACGGTTCAGTTCATTCTCCCGGGCGGCGAGGCGAAACGGGCGGATGTGGTGCTGCAGCCGTTGGAAGTGCCGCTCGAGCAGGCGCTCCTCGGCCCAACCCCGTCGGGCGTCACGTCGCCCCCCACGCTGCGCACCGCGGAGAAGCCGGCTGTCGCCAATGCCGCGGCCCCGCTGATCGAGGAGATCAGGTTCCTGCGGACCCGCCTCGAACGTCTGGAGCGGAGGCTCCAGGCTACGACGCCGTGACCACGCCCGCACGCGCGAGCTCATCCGCGAGCGGCACGCCCGGCGGCCCCGGCACCGCCGCCGCCCAGCGGGCCACTCGCGACGGCTCCTTCCGCACGACCACCTGATTGGGTCGCCGTGTGCCGGCGGCCGCCCAGGCCTCGGCCTCCTCGCTGAGGTGCACGAGCAGCCGCTCGACCCCCTCGCGGTGCCACTCGATTCCCTCGCGGTCAAGGTCCGGTGGAATCGCGACGGCGCGGCTCACCACACCCCGGGCCCGTGACCAGGGGCGCGGGACCGCGAACCGATCCCATGTGCCCGCCCGCCATGGCCGGTCATACCCGAGTCCCATCGCCACGATCGGGATGCCGAGTGTGCTCGCCAAAAACACGCAGCCAGCGGCGAGCTGTCTCCGTGGACCGCGCGGTCCGTCGGGGGTGATCGTGAGGTTGCCCTCGGTGGCCCGTTCCGCGAGTTCACGCAGTGCCACGGCGCCCCCTCGAAACGTGCTTCCGCGCACGACGCCGAAGCCGTTCATCCGCGCGACGCGGTCGAGAATGTTGGCATCGAGGTGCCGCGACAGAAGCATTGAAATGTTGCAATGGCCACGGAGGTGGAGCGGGATGAGGATGTTCTCGTGCCAAAACACATAGATCTTCGCGCCGCGGTAGGCGGCATGCACCGGATCGACGGTGGGATCGGCGAAGTCGACCTTGTAGTCGAGCGTGTGCATCCATTGGCGAATGCAGGCGGTCGCCAAGAGCGACCAGGCGCCGATCGCCGTGGGAGACTTGATCTTCACTCGCCGCCTTCCTTCCCTGGCCGCGCTGGCCTGCGTTTCACCGCCCGCCCCACCATGTGCCGACGAAGACCTCCTCTGCCGGCCCCGTCATGAACACGTGCCCCGACTCGGCCCACTCGAGATCGAGCCGCCCGCCCGGCAGATCGGCCGCGATCCTGCGGTCGGTCCGGCCGCTGACCGCGCCGGCCACGCATACGGCGGAGGCACCGGTGCCGCAGGCCATCGTGATCCCGCTTCCACGTTCCCAGGTGCGCATCACCACGTGGCTTCGTGACTCCACCTGCACGAAGTGCACGTTCACCCGGCGCGGGAACAGCGGATGCGTCTCGATCTGCGGCCCGATCGACTCGAGCGGCACCCGGGCGACGTCGCGGCAGAAGAAGACGACGTGCGGGTTTCCCATCGACACGCATGTCATCCGCGGGTCGAGTCCACAGGCCGACCACCAGGGGGCTTCGCCGCCCAGCGCCGGACAGGCAGCGTCGATCACCCGCCCCCCGGCCACGGCGACGGGAATTTCGGCCGCCTCGAGCAACGGCTCCCCCATGTCGACCTTCACGCGGCTCGTGCGGTCGCCCGTGGGCGTCACGTCGAGCGTGAGCACACCGCGGCCGGTCTCGATCGTCACGGATCCCGCGGCCGCACGGCCGCGCGACACCACCAGGTGGGCCACGCAGCGCACGCCGTTGCCGCACATCTCCGACTCGCTGCCATCGGCATTGAACATCCGCATTCGCGCGGTCGCCTTGGTGGACGGCATCACGAGCACGAGCCCGTCACCCCCTACGCCCCGATGGCGATCGGCGATTCGCGGTGCGAGCGCGGCCGGATCGGCAGGAGCCTCCTCGGCGAAGCAGTCGACATACACATAGTCGTTGGCAGCGCCGTGCATCTTCACGAAGTTCAAAGGTCGGCTCGTCATGGTGCTCCTCGGGCTGCGGGCCGGCCGGCACCGCTGCCTGAATGTACCTGCGCCCGCGAAAACCGTCGCCACGTCAGCGGCGGAGTTCGTGCCGCTGCGTCTGGAGTTTCTGCAGGGCTGCCGCGAGCGTGGGGAACGCCTCCGTGGTCGGCACGGGATCGGCCAGCGTGCCGTCGACGTGGATCAGCATGAACTGGCCACTCGCGCCCCCCAGCAGCCGCTTCATCGCCGGCAGTTGGGTCTCGGCGTCACCCATGATCGACCGGAACGTCAATCGGAGGTTGGTGTCGAAGTCGATCTCGCCCGTGCCGACGAGACTGATCGCGTCGCCGGAGAGTTCGATCGTATCGAGGTAGGCGTGCGGCCCCTCGATGCGGAAGTCGACGAGACTCGAGCCGAAGGCATTCCGATCGGGGGCCTTCACTCGCAGAATCTTCAGGAGCGCGACCACCACGGGCAGTTCATAGATGTCGGCATCGCGGAGCCGCACCTGCCCACGGCCGGTCAACGAATGCGTGCCTGCCCGTGAACCGCTCAGCTCGATGCCACCGCTCAGCCGGCCGTGATGCCGCTGCGGTGCGCCCGTCGCCTCGCTCGCCAACCGCTGGAGATCGGCATCCTGCAGCGAGGCGGCGACCGTGAACCGGCCCGCCGGCCCTGCCGCGGCACTGCCGTCGATGAGCAGCGTGCCCTCGGCGAGCCGGGCCGAGAGGCGACGGCCGCCCCCGGCCTGTCCGGCTGCCAGCGATCCGAACCGCACGCCGGCGCCATCCATGGCGAGCGGCCCCTGCACCGTCGTGAGCTGCACGCCTTGCACGATCGCGCTATCGAGCGCGAGGTCACCGACGGCCTGCCAGGCGCGGCCATCGCTCTGGCCGCGAAGCCGGAGGCTGCCATGCACGTGCTCCACCGGCAGGCCGACGTCGAGGGCGGCCTGCTCCATGTCGAGCGCCATGTCCCAGGAGGCGGCCGCCGGGCCGGGCACGAGGTCCGTGCGGCCACCGGGCAGCGTCACGACCGTCGGTGTCGTCGAATAGATGTCGAGCGTGCCGTCGAGTGAGAGCAATCCGCGGAGTCGCACGCCCTCCACCGCCTGCTGCAGGCCCGCCGGCAGCGCCTGCAGGAGATCGTGGTCGACGCGAAATCGGTCGGCCGACAGCCGCTCGAAGGAGACGTGCCAGCCGCCGTCGGGCGTGAACCGGCAACTGCCGTCGGTTGCGACCGTGGTGCGGGCATGCACGCCGCGAATCCGCTCGAACCGCAGCCGGCCGTCGCGCCACACAAGCTTCCCCTGCAGCCTCTCCAGCCGGTAGGGAAACCAGGCCGGCTCGATCGACACGGTGTCTCCCTGTGGCATCGCTTCGAGTTCGACGGTCGTCCGCCGGGCCTTCACGTCGTGCCGCACCGTGGCGGCGAATTCCGCGGTGCCCCGCGGATCGACGTCGTCCCAGATCCGCCGCATGCCGGCCGGGAGCGCGTCGCGCAGCTCCTTTTCCAGCACGACGCCGCGGCCGGTGAGCTGCAGCGTCAGTTCGCCCCCTCCGTCGGCCCGTGGCTCCAAGCCGCCAGTGCACTGCACGACACCCGTGTCGTTGGTGCCGGTGAGCCCACGGATGGTCCAACGCCCCTGGTCCATCCGGATGCTGCCCGTCACGTTGGAGAGCGGATACGGAAAGCCGGCATAGGAGAGGCTCCCCTGCATGAGCCGGATGTCGAGCGAGTTGGCATGCCCCTGCGGATGCTCGGGCCCACGCTGGTGGCGAAACAGGAAATCGAACGTGCCCTGCCCGCGGAGTGATCGCACGATGTCGGCGCTTCGCGGCGGCAGCGCGGCCAGGAGCGCGTCGTCGATCCGCATGCCGTTGCCCTGCACCTCGATCGAGCCTCGCCCTCCCGCGACCGACGTGTCGACGGTGCCCGCCACGTGCACCGGATGACCGCCGGCCTGGCCGGTGAGGTGGAGCGCGAGGGCCGTGCCCTTGTACGTCACGGTGCCGACGGTGCGATCGAGCCGATAGGGGAAGCGATAGTGCGTGAGCGAGACGTTGCGGCACCGCACCGCCACGTCGGGCTCGATGCGGCCGCCGCGCCGCGTCAACTGGGCCCGCACGTCGATCTCGCCCGCCGGCAACAGCTTGCTCCACTGCGCGGCGAGCGGCTGCGGCAGCAGCCCCTCCCAGTGGCGGCCCACGAGCAGCCGCTCCGCTTCGATAAGCAGATCCCAGTCGGACGCGGCGTGCCAGCCGGAGAGCCGGCCCGAGCCGCGAACGAGCGTGGACCCAGAATGCGCCACGAGCTTCTCGCACACAACGCCCGACCGGTCGGCGGTGAACTCGGCCGACACATCGCTCATCGGAAACGGGAGCGCCGCATGCTGGAAGTGCCCGGCCTCGAGCCTGCCCCGAACCGAGACCGCGGCGTCGGCGAGCGCGGCGAGCCCGCCGGATGCCCGCCAGTCGAGCCCGACGCGGCCGCGGAGTCCCGCGAGCCACGAGCCCTGACCGGCAGCAGCGGCGAGCTCGTGCAGCCGCTGCGACACATCAAGCGACTCCAGACTGCCGCCGATCTCGAATCGGCCGTCGGCCGCCGTCAGCGTGCCGCTGAATTCGACCCGCTCGAAAATCTCGCCCGCTCCGCTGCCCCGCACGACGATGGGACTGCCGGCCCCAGGGCCTGGGGCCAGTTCCACGGCCACCTGGCGCATCGTGAAGGGCTTGCGAGTCGGGCCGTCCTCGGCAATGAGCGTGCCGTCCTCGATGACGACGGGCACGGCAGACCGGGCTGTCGGCCGGCGGTCGGCGAAGAGCCGCGCGAGGCTCCAGCTGCCATCGGCATGGCGGACCGCATGCACCGTCGGCCGCCGCACCTTCACCGCCGTGATCGCAGGACCACCCGAGGCGAGGTCGGTCAACGCCGTGCTGCATGCGAGATGCACCTCTTCGATCGCGAGCAACTGCCGCTGCGCCGACGGCAGTGCCGGATCGGAGACCGAGAGCCCTCGTACGACGATGCCCTCTCCTTCGACGAGGCTCGCCCCGCGGACAGACACCATCAGCCCGGGCAGTTCACTTCGCAGCCGCGCCTCGACCCGCAGCCGCACCTGCTCCCCGATCTGCGTCGCCCCCACCGCCAGCGCGGCGATGACGCCCGCCACGGTGAGCGGCAGCATCCAGCGCACGAGCGTCCAGAGCATGTCGGCGAGCGATTTCACGTCTGAGACCGGCGAGGATCCCCGCCCGGAAACCCCAGGGGGGGCGGGAAAATACGAAGGCCAGCCCCCCGGGTCAAGCTGCCGAGAAGACTCGTTGCCTCGTCTGCCAAGGAGGCGAGCGGGTCGGTGCAAGCTCGAGGAGCATTCGGACCGAGTCTTCGAGGTCCACCGCGACGATCTGAAAGACCGCGTAGCGGCGACTTGTACCGCCCGCTCGCCGGCACCCACCGTCCGGGGCCTACCCGCGGAATCCAACATCGACTCGAGCATCCCAGCCACATTCCGCCGTTTTCCCAGCCCCCTCCCGCTTGCTATGCTGCCGCCCTCCTGTCTCTTCCGTCCCCGAGGACCATCCGCATGAACGCGAAGCACGCCCCAGGCACCGGTCTCGAGTCGCAGGCCGCTATTCCCAATGCGCAGCGGCTCCTCTGGGCCGGCTTCATGGCGATCCTCGCAGCGGGGGTCGGCTTCTCGATCCGGGCCGGCATTCTCGGGCAGTGGGCCGAGCAGTATGGGTTCACTCAGACCGAACTCGGTGCGATCACCGGCGGCGGTCTGACGGGCTTCGGCATCATCATTCTGCTCTCCAGCCTGATCGCCGACCGGATCGGCTTCGGGCCGCTGATGTTCGCGGCCTTCGTGATGCACCTGATCTCGGCCGGCCTCACGCTCGGCACCGGTGCGGCCTTCGCCGCCGGCGGCAAGCCACTCGCCTTCCAGTGCCTGTTCTGGGGCATGTTCCTGTTCGCGATCGGCAACGGCATCGCGGAGGCGGTCGTGAACCCGCTGGTGGCCACGCTGTTCCCGAAGAACAAGACTCACTACCTGAACATCCTCCACGCCGGCTGGCCGGGCGGCCTGATCCTCGGCGGCCTGGCGAGCTACTTCATGGCGGGCGGCGCAGGCACGAAGCCGGTGGCCTGGCAGATTCAGATCTCGCTCTTTCTCGTGCCGGTGGTGCTCTACGGCCTGATGATGATCGGCCAGCGGTTTCCCAAGAGCGAGGCCAGCAGCTCGGGCGTCTCCTACCGCGACATGCTCGGTGAACTGGGGCTCGTCGGCGCGGCGGTGGTCTGCGGCCTGCTTGCCCTGTTTTTCAAGAGCGATCTCGGCCTGCCGCCGCTCGTGGCGGGGGGCATCGCTGCGGCACTGCTGGTCGCGTTCGGCGCGGCCACGGGGTTCCGCTTTGGCCACTTCATCCTCGCCTTCCTGCTGATCGTGCACGCCATGGTCGGCTACGTGGAGCTCGGCACCGACTCGTGGATCTCGAAGATCACTGGCACGATCATGGCGAGCCCCGCCAATGGCCTGCTGCTCTTCGTCTACACGTCGAGCCTGATGTTCATCCTGCGGTTCTTCGCCGGCCCGATCGTGGAGAAGATCTCTCCGCTCGGGCTGCTCGCCGTCTCGGCGGCCTTCGGCGCCACGGGGCTCACGCTGCTTGGCAACGCCGACGGAGCGATCATGTGCATCGTGGCCGCAACGGTGTATGGCATCGGCAAGACGTTCCTCTGGCCGACGATGCTGGCCGTGGTCAGCGAGTTGTTTCCCAAGGGGGGCGCGATCACGATCGGCGCCGCAGGCGGCGTGGGCATGCTGTCGGCCGGCCTCTTGGGCGGCCCCGGCATCGGCTTCCTGCAGGACAGCGCCGCCTCGGCGGACCTGAAGCAGAAGAACGTGGCCGTGTACGAGCGGTATCGGGCTCCGAAGGAGAACGAATTCCTGTGGCTGAAGACGGTCGGGCTCGACGGCGCGAAGGTCGGCGTGCTGGAGGATGGCGGCAAGGAGGCCCAACGGGCGCTCGAACTCCTCGAGAAGGAGCAGGCCAAGCCCGAGACGATCGCTGCGCAAAAGGAACTCGTCTCGTGGTGGAACGACACCGCGTCAGCGGAGAGCGGCACCGACAAGCCGCTCGTGGAGGCAGCCGGTCTCTTCGGCGGACGGCAGGCCCTGAAGCTGACGGCCCTGGTTCCAGCGGCCATGTTCGTCTGCTACCTGCTGCTGCTCGGCTGGTTCAAGATGCGGGGCGGCTACAAGGCGCATCACGTCGGGTGACCTGCGGTGCGCAACGGGATGGAGCCGGTCGGGGGTCACGCGCAGCCGCCGGTGAATTTTGACTGCCTGAGTTGGCGAACCACATTAGTTGAGCTTGCGACGTCAAAATCCGCCGGCGGCGAGCACGTGCCCCCGACTGGCGGTTTTCGCGAGTTGGCGGGGCTCGGGGGTGCCCACGCCCCGTCGCCGGACGCTCGCTACGGCATCCATGCCTTCGCTCGCTCGATGCTGACTGCGCTCCGGCATCCTGCCTGCGCTGGTCAGCAACGCCGG
>JAPOJV010000197.1 GCA_029978085.1 bacterium | reverse complement strand
TGCCCTTCGCTCGCTCGATGGCGCCTGCGCTCTCGGCATCCTGCCTTCGCTTGCCGCCAAACGCCGGCGACGGGGCACGGGCAGCCCCTCACAGGCGTATCTGGGAACCTTAGGCCCGTCACGGAGTGACGGGCTTAGGAGAAAGGCGGGTAGGCGAGGGGGTCGGTGCAAGCTCGAGGAGCATTGGACCGAGTCTTCGAGGTCCCCGCGACGAGACTTGTACCGCCCCCGAAGCCGGCGCGTGCGCGCGCACCGCGCAAAAGCATGCGGCGGGCCGGGCGCCCTGACGCCCGACCCGCCGCGATCGTTTCAGTGCCGCTCACCGCTGGAGACAGGCCGTTGTCGGCTGTCTCCAGCTGGAATTAGCAGCCCTTCTTGCAGCCGAGGCCGCAGCCCTTGCGAGCCTTGCCACAGCCGCCGTTGCCGCCGCAGTTGCCGGCGCCCAGCTCGTCGGCCGGCACCTGCTCCTCGACGCACTTGCGGACGGTGACGCACTGCTGCTTGGTCACCTTCTTCGGCACGCGGACCACGTACGACTCCGTCTTCGTCTCCGTGACGCAGTCGCTGGCGCACACGGTGTAGCTCTTGGTCCGCTGCTGCGGGACCATCACCGTGTAGCACACATCCTTCGACCGCTTCTCGGCGACGCAGCGATTCACCGTCACCTCGCGGGTGCGGTTCTCGACGCGGCACTTGTTGACGCACACCGTCTTGGTCCGGGTCTCCGGAACCATCTTGGTGACGCAATACGTGCCCGACCGCTCCTCGCACCGGCTCTTGTGCACGCAGACCGTCTTGGTGCGGGTTTCCGGCACCATCTTCGTGACACAGTAGGTCCGGCTCCGCTCCTCGCAGCGGCTCTTGTGGACGCAGACCGTCCGCGTCCGCTGCTCGGCCCGGCACTTCTTCACGCAGTAGGTGAAGGGCACCTGCTCGCACTCAGTCTTCCACGACGTGACCTCGATCTCCTTGGTCTCGCACGTGGGCACCCACTTGCGGCAGCAGACGACCTTCGGGCAGCAGGGATTGCCGGCGGCGTCATACTTGCCGTTCGCCGAAATCTCCTTCGCCTCGGTCACCCAGTGGCCGCCGCGGCAGGTCACGGTCTTCGTGCCCTTGACGGCGACGCGCTTCGACACCGTGCGGGTGCCGGTCATCTGCTCGGTGTAGGGCACCATCACCGTGTAGGCCTGCTCGACCTGCTCGGTGTAGGGCACGCGCACCGTGTAGGTGGCCGACCGCTCTTCCTTGACGGGCACCATCACCGTGTAGGTCTTCTCGACCTGCTCGGTATAGGGCACGTTCACCTTCCACGTCCGGGTCCGCTCTTCCTTGACGGGCACCATCACCGTGTAGGACTTCTCGACCTGCTCGGTGTAGGGGACGTTGACCTTGTACTCGACGGTCTTCGTCTCCGGCACGTTGACGTTGACGGTGTACTCGACCGTCTTCGAACGCTGCTCCGGCACCATCACCGTGTAGGTCCGGGTCTTCTCCTCGATCCGCGGCACCTTCTTCGTCACCTGGAAGGACCGCTCGCGGACCTCCGTCGTCCACTCGGTGGCCTCGACCTCGCGGATCTCAGGCACCATCTTCCACACCTTCACCGTCCGCATGGCCGGGCCGGCCTCAGCGGCAGCAGCCTCGACGGGGGCGGCGGCAGCCGCCTCGCCGACGAGCACCGAGCCGTCGGCCTTGGCGGCCGCGGCGGCATCCTCACCATGGGCAAACCCGCCGCCGATGCAGACGCCGGCGGCCGCGGCCCAGGGCAGGAAGCTGAATGTCAATCGCTTCTTCACAGAAACCTCCAGAGGGAAAGGGATATCAGCACGTTTCGCGAAACAGGTCCCCGCGACCGCGTGGAGGCCATCCCAGTCGGTGGCTTGTCCGGCGCGAGCACTGCGGGCGAGCGGGCCGGCACGCCTCCTCGGATGCGGCCGCCCGTGTGACGAGCTTCCGCGACCGGAAGGGTTTGCGCTGCCGGCAAACTCTCGTCAGAAGATCGGGCTTCGCGGCCCGGAAAACTCACCGCGGCTTGCGATCGACGGATTGTTCCGTCGGTGCCGATGGCGCGGCCGTTCGGGGGCAGTCGCCAGAACCCATCGGCCCCCCTTCGCAGCAGGTCTCGAGGATCATTCCGCATTGCCGACAGACGAGCTTCGCCCGAATCTCGTGTGTCTCACCGAGGCAGACCGGGCAGCGAGGTGTCGACATGGCCGCTCAGCCCACGAGAAAGACGAAGAGTTCCTTCGGGCCGTGGGCCCCGAGCACGAGGATTCGTTCGATGTCGCCCGTGCGGCTCGGCCCGGTGATGAACGAGAGCATGCTCGGCATCCGGCCATTGGCCCGCTCGCGGGCGAAGTGCAGGGCGTCGCCGACAGTGGCCACGACCTGGTCGACCGCAAGCACCACGATGTGCACGTGAGGCAGGATCGAGAGCCCGCGGCCGCCGCAGGTGCGGCTCGACACGAGGATCGACCCGGTCTGCGCCACCGCCGCGTCGCAGGCCGTGATCCCGGCGTCACAGGTCTCGAGGACGTTTTTATTCAACCCGGTCGGGCCATCGACCCGCTCGACGCCGCACGGGAGGTTCTCGAGCACCGGCTCGACGAGCGGATGCGCGTGTCCGGCGACCCGCTGCCAGCCGCGATCCCGGACCAAGGCTGCGATCGCTTCGGCAGCGGCCTGGAGATCCGGCACGCGGCAGGGCACGGCCCGGAGCTTCTCGAGGTTGTCCATGAAGATCTGCACCCGTTCGGCAGGCGTGTCGCCCCCGTCGGGCAGCCACGGTTTGGCGACCTCGGCCGGAAGAACGGTGAGCGCGGGCAGACCACTGACTGCCGCCGGCGCGACCGCCTGTTCGGCGGTGTGTGACTTCAGATGCGGCACCGGCGCCGGCACGCGGAGCGCCTCACGGATCCGAGCCAGGATCGTGTCGCGGGCAGAGGTCGGCCGTGGTGAAGCGGGGGCGATCATGATGCGGCGTCAACCGGGGTGACGGGACGGCTGCGGGCCGCCCATTGGGCGCGGAAACTCTGTGCCGGCGCCGGGGGCAGATCGCGGGTGGCGAGCCACGCCTTGAGGAGCGGCGGCTGCAGGGCTTTGAGCAGCCCGAGCGAGCGGCGGAACATCGCGCCGCCGGCCGCGAAGAGCCAGGGCCGTCGGGCCGCGACCACGAACAGCCGATGGCCGAGACGCTCGAGCCGGCTCGGGGCCGTACGGGCGGCGTTCCGCCGGTTGTGGAGCAGGTGGTGGTGAATATCGATCCGGACGGGGCAGGCGTCGGTGCAGGCGCCACACAGTGAGCTGGCCCCCGAGAGATGGTTCCAGTCGGCCAGGCCGCGGAGGTGCGGCGTGATTACCGACCCGATCGGTCCCTGGTAGGTGGTGCCGTAGGTGAACCCGCCCACGTTCTTGAAGATCGGGCAGACGTTGAGGCAGGCGCCGCACCGGATGCAGTGGAGGCTGTCCCGCTGCTCCGGGTCGGCGAGGATCGCCGTCCGCTGGTTGTCGAGGAGCACGAGATGCATCTCCTCGGGCCCGTCGCACTCACCAGGCTGCCGCGGGCCGGCATAGAGCGTGTTGTAGCAGGTCATCGGCTGGCCTGCTCCGGCCGTCGCCAGCATCGGCAGGAGCACGGACAAGTCGTCGAGGTTCTCGACAACCTTTTCGATGCCCGAGATCGAAATGTGCACCCGTGGCAGGGCGGCGGTGAGCCGGGCGTTGCCCTCGTTTTCGGTGATCGAGATCTGGCCCGTTTCGGCGACGAGGAAGTTGGCGCCGGTGATCCCGACGTCGGCATCGACGTAGAGCTGCCGCATGTGCCGGCGGGCGATCATCGTCAGTTCCTCGGGGCTGTCGGTGGGGGCCGAGCCGAGGTGCTTACCGAAGAGGTCGCTGATCTCGTCGCGACGGACGTGCATGCACGGGAAGACGAAATGGTAGGGGGGCTCGCCGCGGAGTTGCTGGATGAACTCCCCGAGGTCACTCTCCACCACGCCGTAGCCGTCCTTCTCCATGGCGGCGTTGAGGTGGATCTCCTCACTCGTCATGCACTTGCTCTTGATGATCGCCTTCGCCTTGGCGGCCCGGAGCAGGCCGAGGATGATCGTCCGGGCCTCGTCGGCATCGCGAGCCCAGTGCACCCGCCCGCCGTTGGCCTCGAAATTGGCCACGAACCGGGGCAAGAGTTCGTCGAGCCGATTGACGGCCGACCACTTGGCGAGGCTCGCCGCGTCGCGGGCATGCTCCCAGTCGCGATACCTCGCCTTCTGGAGGTCACGGTTCGTGTAGTAGCCGCCGAGGGCCTTGCGGACGAAGGCCCGGTGCCCTGTGTCGCGCACATGGGCCGCGGCATCTTTCAGGAACTGTTTCTTGGCGAGCATGCCTTCAGGATAGTCGCT
>JAPOJV010000141.1 GCA_029978085.1 bacterium | reverse complement strand
TGAGCACGTAGTCGTGGGCCCCTGCCGCGACCGCCCGGGCGACATACGTCGGATTATCAAACGTCGAAAGCATGACGCACTTCACGGACGGAACTTCGGCCCTGATCTTCTCCAGGGCATCAAGACCGTCTGTGCCGGGCATGCGCACGTCCAGCAATGCCACGTCTGGCTTCATCCGCTTGGCAATCCTGATCGCCTCATCGCCATTCGATGCCTGGGCAATGATGTCCAATCCAGACCCCGCCAACAGGCTCACCAAACCGCGCCGCACCATCTCATGGTCGTCGGCTATCAGGAGTCGTATTGCCATTCAGCGCACGTGTTCTTGAATCTGAAGGTCGGAAGGTCGGGGGACGACAGGCCAATGACCCGCCGAATGTAGGGGCCCTCGTCGGCTTCGGCAAACGCTGCGGCAGGAGTCCCGGTGGAAGTGCTTGGGAGACACGTCCAAGGCTCGCTTAGGCTGCGCATTTTACCCATACCCCCCGAGGCCACCGCTTCACTTCATCGTCGACCTTAGGACTGAACTTGCGAGTCGCCGCCGCACACTGATAGTTCCCCGCCGGTCGGCGCGGCCTGCGCGCCGGTTCTCCCGGTCAGGAGCCAGCCTTGATGCGCGCGGTCGTCACCGGAGGCTGCGGCTTCGTCGGCTCCGCCCTCGCACGGCGGCTCGTCGAATGGCTGCCCGCCGTGCGGGTGACCGTGTTCGACAATCTCCGCCGCGCGGGCGCCGAGACCAACCGCGATCACCTGCGGCGACTCGGCATCGATGTCATCCATGGCGATGCCCGCTGCCGCTCCGACGTCGATGCCTTGCCGGCGTGCGACTGGTTCATCGACGCGGCCGCGGAGCCGAGCGTGCTGGCCGGCACGACGGCAGCCGGCGGCCGCGGCACGACCTCGCGGCAGCTCGTCGAGCACAATCTCTGGGGCACGGTCAACCTGCTCGAGGCGGCAGCCGAGCGACGAGCCGGCTTCGTGATGCTCAGCACGAGCCGGGTCTATGCGATCGGGCAGCTGGCTCGACTGCCGCTCGTCGAAACCAGCACGGCATTCCGCCTCGACGCGGCAGGCCCACTACCCGTCGGCGCCGGGCCTACCGGCATCAGCGAGGCCTTTGTGACGGCTGGCCCAGTCTCCCTCTACGGCGCCACCAAGCTCGCCTCGGAGGCACTGGCGATCGAGTATGCGGCCCAGGCTGGCACGCCGCTGTTCATCAATCGCTGCGGCGTCATGGCAGGCGCCGGCCAGTTCGGCCGCGCTGATCAGGGAATCTTCTCCTGGTGGATTCATTCCTGGGCCGGCCGGCGGCCTCTGCGATACATCGGATTCGGTGGCCGTGGCCTGCAGGTTCGCGACTGCCTCCACCCCGACGATCTGGCACGGCTGATCACGACCCAGCTGGCAACGACGGACACGGGCCCACAGCCGATCGTGAATGTGTCAGGCGGACTCGCCTCGGCCACCTCGCTCGCCGAACTCTCGGCCTGGTGCGCCGAGCGGTTCGGACCCCATGACGTCGCCGCCGATCTGACCCCACGCCCCCACGACATTCCCTGGCTCGTGCTCGACCACACCCAGGCCTCGCAATCGCATGCCTGGCGGCCCGCCTACGACCGCTTCACCATCTTCGAGGAAATCGCCTGCCATGCCGAAGCCCACCCCGACTGGCTCGACCGTGTCGCCAGCTGAGCTGCCAGCCGCCGTGCCACTCGTTTCCGCCACGGGCCCGCTCCGTCGGCTGGCCGTCGTGATCCCGGCCCGTGACGAGTCGGGCTGCATCGCCTCGACCGTCGAACACCTGCATCTCGAGCTGCGGCTCGCGGGCATCGAGCACGAGATCATCGTCGTCGACGACGGGAGCACGGATGGCACCTGGGACATTCTCCAGGGCGTTGCGGCCCGCATGTCGGCGCTCATGCCGGTGCGCAACGAAGGACTGCACGGCTTCGGCCGGGCGATCCAGCGCGGGCTCGACACCATGACGGCCGATGCGGTCGTGATCATGATGGCCGACGAGAGCGACGACTGCCGCGACGTCGTTCGCTACTGGCGAAAACTCCAGGAAGGGCACGACTGCGTGTTCGGTAGCCGGTTCGTCAAAGGCGGCGGCGTGATCGACTACCCGCGGCTGAAGTACGTGCTCAACCGCTGGGCCAACCTCTTCATCCGCCTCGTGTTCGGCATCGGCCTCAACGATACGACCAATGCCTTCAAGGCCTATCGCCGCGAGGTGATCGAGGGCTGCCGGCCGTTCCTCGCCCCCCACTTCAACCTTACGGTCGAACTGCCGCTCAAGGCCATCGTGCGGGGTTACTCCTGGACCACCATGCCGATCACCTGGCGCAATCGGCGCACCGGCGTCGCCAAGCTCAAGATCGGCGAGATGGGGAGCCGCTATTTCTTCATCGTGGCCTATGTCTGGCTGGAAAAATATTTCAGCCGCGGCGATTATCGACGGCAGCCGGCCGCTCCCGCCGCCGGCTCGGCACAGAATCAACGAGCCGCCTGACGACCGGAGCATCCCGATGTCACCCACCGATCTCCCGCTCGAACTCGACGTCGAAGACGTGCAGGCCCTGCGGGCCGCGGGCACACCGTTTCTGCTGCTCGACTGCCGCGAACCCGACGAACACGCCACGGCCAGCCTGCCCAACGCCCTGCTCATCCCGATGCGGGAGATTGCCGAGCGGCTTGCGACACTCGAGCCCTATCGCGAGAGCCGGATCGTCGTCCACTGCCACCACGGCGGCCGCAGCCTGCGGGTGACGCAATTCCTCCGCCAGCGCGGCTTTGCGCAGGCACAGAACATGGCCGGCGGCATCGACGCCTGGTCGCTGCGCATCGACCCCACCGTGCCCCGCTACTAGTTCTCTCCGTGAGGCCTGCCCGATGCCGTTCTGCGACGACTCGTTCCTGCTCGCCACCGACGCCGCTTCCGACCTGTATCACCGGGTCGCAGCGCGCCAGCCGATCGTCGACTACCACTGCCATCTGAGCCCCCGCGACATCGCCGAGGACCGGCGGTTCGAGAATCTCCATTCGGTCTGGCTGGAGGGCGACCACTACAAGTGGCGGGCGATGCGGGCCGACGGCGTGGCGGAGCACCTGATCACGGGCACGGCAACGCCGCGGGACAAGTTCCTGGCCTGGGCGACGACGGTGCCGCACACGCTCCGCAATCCGCTCTTCCATTGGACCCACCTGGAGCTGCGGCGGCACTTCGGCATCGACGACCTGCTCGAGCCCGCCACGGCCACGAGGATCTGGGACGAGGCCAACCGCCAACTCGCGACCGGCGACCTCACGGCTCGCGGCATCCTGCGGAGGATGCACGTCGAGGTGGTAGGCACCACCGACGACCCGGCCGACAGCCTCGAGTGGCATGAGGCGATCGCCCGTTCGGACTGCCGCACCCGCGTTGTGCCGACCTTCCGTCCCGACGCCGCGCTGAAGGTGCATCTGCCCGACGTGCTCGGCCGCTGGGTCCGCCGGCTCTCCGACGCCGCAGGCAGGGGCGCCGATACGTTCGCCGGCCTCCAGGCGGTGCTTGAACAGCGGCACGACGCCTTCGCTGCCGCCGGCTGCCGCGCGACCGACCACGGCATTGAATACCTGGCCGACACCGACTGCAGCGATGGCGAGGCCGGCACAATCTGGGCACGGGCGATCGCCGGCACGGCGGCATCCAGGGCCGAGGTGGAGAAGTTCACCGTGTGGCTGATGCGGTTCGTAGCCCGGCTCAACCATGCCAAGGGCTGGGTGACGCAGCTGCATCTTGGCCCGTTCCGCGATCCCAACCCACTCCTGGCGGCACGACTCGGCGCCGACGCCGGCTGTGACACGATCGGCGATGCGCGGCAAGGCCCAGGCCTCGTCCACTTCCTCGGCGGGCTCGCCCGCGACAACGCCCTCGGTCGCACCATCCTCTACAACATCAACCCGTCCGACAACGCCCTGTTCGCCGCCCTACCCGGCTCGTTCCAAGACGGCGTCACGCCGGGCAAAATCCAGTGGGGTAGTGGCTGGGGGTTCATGGACCAGGAGCGGGGCATGCGCGACCAGATAAACATGCTCTCCGATCTCGGCCTGCTCTCCCGGTTCGTCGGGATGGTCACCGACTCACGGTCGTTTCTCTCGTATCCGCGACACGAGTACTTCCGCCGCATTCTCTGCGACCTCGTCGGCGCCGACGTCGCCTCCGGCCGTCTGCCCGACCGCCGCGACTGGCTCGACCAACTCGTAGCCGACGTCTGCGCGGCCAACGCCCGCAGCCTTTTCGGCTTCCCGAAAAAGGTGCCAGCCACCAAATCTGGTGAAGATGGATAACGGAGAGTTACGCAGGTTGCCCAGATTTGGTGGCTGGCACCTTTTTCCCGGCATCGGGTGCCCCCTTGCAGAAGAGCCGCGGCCCTGCGCAAGGCTGCGCCCGACGGCCTGCCGGACGGACGACTAGGATTGTAGGAACGGCCGGCAGGACCGGCCCGACTCGCCTGGCTCCCACCCGTCATGACTGGCCTCTTCCGCGGCGCTGCGTCCCCGCCCCAGGGCAGCACGTCCCTGTTTCGCCGGATCGTCGTGCCGGTGGTAGGCCTCGTGCTCGCCGCCGTGCTCGCCAACGTGGCGTTCGCCGCCTGGCTGGCGGCGCGACAGGCGGCCGAGCGGGCCGAGGCGGGTCGGGTGCAGGTCGCCCAAGCGCTGGCATCATCGCGGGTGACCCTCACGCAGCCGGTGCTCGACACGCTCGAGCAGCTGACGGGCAGTCACTTCCTCATCTGGGATTCAGCGGCCCGTGCCGCCGGCCTGACGACGTTGCCGCCAACCGCCCTGTCGCCGGGCGTTGCCGCATCACTTGCCGACGCAGTCGGTGACGTGACCGTGCTCGCAGGGCGACGATATCGAATCGGTCGCGTGCGGAGCGGCGGCGTGCGGCCGGAAACGGTGCTCATGCTCGTGCCCGAACGGTCGGTCGTCCGTGCGACACTGGAGGCGGCGTGGCCGCTGGTTGCCGCCGCCGCTGCCACGCTTGCCGTGTTCGTGCCCCTGGCGCTCGCGACACTCCGCACGACGCTCGTCGCCAGCGAGCGGCAACGGCTTCTCGGCCAGCTCGCCGCCGGCTTCGCCCACGAACTGCGAAACGCCGTGACCGGGGCCCGACTCGCGATCGACCTGCATCGTCGCCGGTGCGCTGCCAGCCGCCCCGCTACGGCCGCCAACGACGACAGCCTCACCGTGGCGACCAGGCAGCTCGACATCGTCGAAGCGGAAGTCCGTGGCCTCCTGGCCCTCGGCCGGTCCGCGCAGGCCGCGGTCGAACCTACCGATCTTGATCGCCTCTGCGATGATGTTCGCGAGCTGACCGCGGCCCGCGCGAGCCACGCAGGCGTGCTGCTCGACCGCGGGCCACCCGCGAGCATCACGATGCCCGCCCGTCGCGATGCGCTCCGCGCCGCCCTGGTCAATCTCGTGCTCAACGCGATCGATGCCGCCGGCCGTGGCGGAGCCGTGCGACTCGCCATCCTGGCGGAACCGGGCTCCGCTGCCCTCGTCGTCGACGACACCGGCCCCGGCCCGCCGCCGGCACTGGCCGCGACGATCCACGAGCCGTTCGTGACGGGCAAGCCGGAGGGGGTCGGCCTCGGTCTGGCCGTCGCCCAGGCCGTGGCAACTGAACATGGTGGCACACTCTCGTGGTGCCGCCAGGGCGACCGCACCCGGTTTGCGATCCGGCTGCCGTTGCCCACACTGGATGCATCCCCCGCCCACTCCTCGCGTCCCTGACGTTCCCGCCGGACGAGTGCCTTTCCCATGAGCCGCATCCTCATCGTCGATGACGAACAGGCCATCGGCTGGAGCCTGCGCGAGCTGCTCTCCGACGATGGTCATGCCGTCGAGGTCGCAGCCGACGTGCAGTCGGCCCTGGACGCCTGCGCTCGGCTGCCCCCCGACGCGATCCTGCTCGACGTGCGGCTGGGCTCGCAGGACGGCCTGGCGGCGCTCCCCGACCTCCGGAAGGCCGCCGGCGACGTGCCCGTCGTCGTCATGACCGCATTCGGCGACCTCGATACGGCCGTACGTGCGGTGCAGGCCGGCGCCGTCGACTATCTGCTCAAACCGTTTGATCTCGAGAAGGTTTCAGGGGTGGTGGCACGCATCCTCGCCGACCGGGCGGTGCCGGCGGCCCATGATGAGCCTATAGCGCCACCGTCGCCCGGCCAGATCGTCGGCTCGTCGCCGCCAATGCAGGAGGTCTTCAAGCAGATCGCGCTCGTCGCGCCCACCGATCTGCCGGTGCTCATCACCGGCGACACCGGCACGGGCAAGGAACTGGCGGCCCGCGCAATCCACGCCCACGGCCCGCGTCACGCTGGTCCATTCGTGGCCACGAACCTGGCGGCACTCGCACCGGGCGTCCTGGAGAGCGAGCTCTTCGGCCACGTCCGCGGCGCGTTCACGGGTGCCACTGCCGACCGGCTCGGGCTCTTCGACATGGCGGCCGGCGGCACGCTGCTCCTCGACGAGATCGGCGAGGCGCCGGCCGACGTGCAGGCCAAGCTCCTGCGGGTGCTCGAGACGTACGAGGTGACGCCCGTGGGATCAGCCGTCGGCCATCCCGTGGATGTGCGCGTGATCGCAGCCACCAACCGCGATCTCACGGCGGCCTGCGCGGCTGGCTCGTTTCGCACCGACCTCTACCACCGGCTGCGCGGCTTCCCGATCACGATTCCGGCGTTGGCCGAGCGGCCCTCCGACCTCGAGCCACTCACTCGACACTTTCTGGCCGCATTCGTCGCCCGCCACGGCGGCACGGCCCGTAGCGACTTTCTGTCGCCCGAGTTTCTCGACGCGGTCATGAAGCGGCCGTGGCCGGGCAACGTCCGCGAACTCAAGCAGGCGATCGAGTATGCGGCGGTGCAGGCCCGCGGTGGCGTGCTCCGGCCTGAGCATCTGCCGGCACCGGTGGCCGATGCCGGGACGGCGGGCAACACGCCGATCGACGTGGCCGCCGCGTCGGTCTCGACCGCCATCAAGGCCTGGTCGGCCGCCGCCCGTCTGGCGTTCGGTGACCTCCCTGAGCCCGATCTCCATCGCCGCGCCGTGGATCTGCTCGACACCACGCTCGTGCGCGAGACGCTCGCCCACTGCGGCGGCAATCGCACCGCCGCGGCAAAGCTCCTCGGCCTCGACCGCGCCACTCTCCGCACCCGCCTGCGGCTCCTCGGTCTCGACGAATGACCGGCGGCGCGGCGAGCGGCGCCCCGGCGCGGTGAATTCTCCACCGCGTCGATCGGGCCGACCTCGGCGGCGTACGCCGTTCTCCAAGCCCCGGACGGTCGCCCACGGGCTCCGGGAGTGAACCCTGTCCGCGCGGCACGCCATGTGCAGCGGCTCCATGCCACCTCAGGAATATCGCCGTGTTCAGCAGCCGCCCGCCTCGCTCCGCCTTTACGCTCGTCGAGCTCCTGGTCGTGATCGCCATCATCGGCACGCTCATTGGCCTGCTCCTGCCGGCCGTGCAGAGCGCGCGGGAAGCGGCCCGGCGGACCAGCTGCCAGAGCAACATCCGCCAGTTGGCGTTGGCCGTGCACACCTACGAGAGCGCCCGGCGCTTCTTCCCGCCGAGCATGCTCCATACGCCGGGGACGACGTTCGTATCCAACAACGGATCGTGGTCGATCCACGGACGGATTCTGCCCTACATCGAAGAGGGAGCCGCTGCCGTAAAGGTCAATCTCGAGTTGGCATGGGACGACGGCTTTACGACGGGCACCCCCGATCCGACGAAGAACTGGGCCACCGTTCGCGATGCCAAGATTCAGATCTTCGCCTGTCCGAGCGAGAAGAATCAGATGGCCCGTACGAAGAGCGGCGTCGTGTACGTCTACCCCTTCAACTACGGCTTCAACTTCGGAACATGGTTCGTCTACGACCCGGCCACAGGGAATGGAGGGAATGGTTCCTTTCACCCCAACTCGAAGTTGAAAACCGGCATGTTCAGTGACGGCTTGAGCAAGAC
>JAPOJV010000206.1 GCA_029978085.1 bacterium | reverse complement strand
TGGGCGGACCTGCGGCGGAATAGAGCGGGCCTGCGGTGTTTTGACCGTGGGCCACATGCGGAGCATATGGACTACGGGGGGACGGATGGCGAGGGTCGGGGTTGCGATAATGAGTGACGGAGGTGCGTGGCATGCTCGTGCGAAAACGACTCACGATCACGGGCGTCGTACAGGGCGTGGGGTTTCGGCCGTTCATCTGGCGGCGAGCCACGGCGCTCGGGCTCTCGGGCTGGGTGGGGAACGAGTCGGGGGGCGTGATCGCGGAGGTGCAAGGCGAGAACGACACCGTGGCGGCGTTCATCACCGGCCTGGCCGCCGCAGCGCCGCCGCTGGCCGTCGTCGAACACGTCGCGATTGAAGACGGATTGCCAGCCGCCCCTGAGTTGACGTTCGAGATCCGAGCGAGTGCCGCCCGACCCGGCCGCAGCACACCGCTGCCGCCCGACATCGCCACCTGCGACGCCTGCCGTGCCGAAGTCGCCGATCCCGCCGACCGGCGGCACGGATACCCCTTCACGAATTGCACCGACTGCGGGCCACGCTACACGATCATCACCGACCTGCCATACGACCGGACCGCAACGACGATGCGGCCGTTCGAGATGTGCGCGGCCTGCGCGGCGGAGTACCACGACCCGGCCAGTCGCCGGTTTCATGCCCAGCCCAACGCCTGCCCGGCGTGCGGGCCAACGGTGTGGCTCTGCCGCAGCGACGCCGTGGCCGTCGAGCGGACGGCGGCGCGGCTCGTGGGCGATGCCGCGATCGAGGCGGCCCGCGATCTGCTCCGCGCCGGCGGGATTCTCGCGGTGAAGGGCCTGGGGGGCTTTCATCTTGCCTGCGACGCGACGAACGCGGCTGCCGTGGCCCGGCTGCGCGATCGCAAGCAGCGGGTCGGCAAGCCGCTGGCGGTGATGGTGGCTGACGTTGGAGCGGCCCGGGCGGTTGCAGAGGTCGGGGCCGACGAGGCCGAGCTGCTTGCGAGTCGCGAGCGGCCGATCGTGCTGCTGCGTCCGACGGACGCGGCTGCGTACGGCAACGCCCTGGCGCGGGCCGTTTCGCCCGGTAACGACTTCATCGGCGTGCTGCTGCCGTATGCGCCGCTGCACGAACTGCTCTGTCGCGGCATGCCCGCACTCGTGATGACGTCGGGCAACGTGAGTGAGGAGCCGATCGTGCACGACAATGCGACCGCAGCCCGGGTGCTCGCCCCGCTCGCCGATGCGCTGCTGCTCCACGACCGCGACATTCACCTGGCCTGCGACGACTCGGTGGTGCGGCGGATGGCCGGTGGCGTCGTGCCGATTCGGCGGTCGCGGGGCTATGCGCCGCTGCCGATCGCCCTGGGCGGGCCGGGTCCGAGCGTGCTGGCGGTCGGGGGTGAACTCAAGGCCACGCTCTGCATCACCCGCGCCGACTACGCCTTCATGAGCCAGCACCTCGGCGACATGGGCAATCTCGAGACGCTCGACGCGCTCGCCCACACGGCCGAGCACATGCTGCGGCTGTTTCGCGTCGAGCCGACGGCGGTCGTGGCCGATCTGCATCCGGGATACCTTTCTACGGAGTGGGCCCGACAATTCGCCGCCGAGCGGGGCATCCCGCTCGTGCGGGTGCAGCACCACGAGGCCCACGTGGCGGCCCTGCGTGCCGAGTCGCGGATCGACGCGGCCACGCCGTTCATCGGCGTCTGCTTCGACGGCACTGGATACGGTGCTGGCGAACCGGCCCAGATCTGGGGGGGCGAGTTTTTCAGCGGGCCGGCGGGCGGCATGCAGCGGGCCGCCCATCTCGAGTCGTTTCCACTGCCCGGAGGCGACGCGAGCATTCGCCAGCCCTGGCGGGTGGCGCTGGCAGTCCTGCAGGCGTCGGGTGTTCCGTGGGATGAGCAACTGCCCCCCGTGGCGGCGGCTCGTGGGCTCGATGTCCTGCGGCGACAGTTGGAGCGACAGATCAATTGCGTGCCGACGACGAGCATGGGGCGGCTCTTCGATGCCGTCGCTTCGCTCGTCGGCGCACGGCACGACATCTCCTACGAGGCCGAGGCGGCGCTGAATCTGGAGACGCTGGCTGCGCGGGGTGACATGCCCACGCGGTATGCCTTTGGTGTGGTCGGTGGAGCGTTGCCGCTGCGGATCGACTGGCGGCCGGTGATCGCCGCGATCGCTGCCGACGTGCTCGCGGGGGTGTCGCCCGCGAGGATCGCGGCCGGGTTTCATGCCGCGGTGGCGGCGATGACCGTCGAGGTGAGCGGGCGGCTGCGGCAGGCGGGCGCGGGCGATACGGTGGGGCTCACGGGGGGCGTGTTTCAGAACGCGGTGCTCACCGAGCGGGCGGCCGCGGGGCTGGCCGCGGCTGGATTTCGGGTCGTGCTCCACCGCGTCGTGCCGCCGAACGACGGCGGCCTCGCCCTCGGCCAGGCCGTGCTGGGGCGGATGCGGCGTGGGCTCTTCACGGCGTGACGGGCAGTTCGTGTGCGTGACCGGTCAGGGTACGCTGTGCGGATGCACCATCTCTCAGTCTCTCCCGCAGTGGCCGCCGCCATCGCCGCGCGACAGCCCGTCGTCGCGCTCGAAACGACGCTCATCACCCATGGGCTGCCGCAGCCCGACGGCCTGCAGGTCGCTGCCGAACTCGAGCGGATCGTCGTCGCTCACGGCGCACTGCCGGCGACGATTGGCATCCTCGATGGCGTGGTCCGCGTCGGCATGACATCCGCCGAACTCGCACGTCTCGCCGAAACGCCCGGTGTGGCGAAGGTGAACCCGAGCACCTTCGCGGCCGTTGTGGCGGCGGGCGGTTGCGGCTCGACGACGGTGGCGGCCACGGTGCTGGCAGCCGACCAAGCCGGCATTCGGGTGTTTGCGACAGGCGGTATCGGCGGCGTGCACAGGCAGGCTGAGATTACGGGAGATGTCTCGGCCGACCTGCTCGCGCTGGCCCGTCATCGTGTCGCCGTCGTCACCGCCGGGGCCAAGGCCGTGCTCGACCTGCCGCGCACCGTGGAGCTGCTCGAGACGCTTGGCGTGCCGGTTCTCGGCTACGGCACCGACGAGTTTCCGGCGTTCTACCGCCGGACGAGCGGCCTGCGGGTCGATCGCCGCTGCGATTCGATCGCAGAGATCACCGCCACGATTCGGGCGCACTTCGAGATCGGCCCGCCCACGGGTGTGGTGGTCGCCAATCCGGTTCCGCTGGCCGACGAGATGCCGCAGGACGTGTATGAGGCGGCGCTCGCGGCCGCACTCGCAGCCGCCGATGAAGCGGGCGTCCGGGGGCGCGACGTGACGCCCTTCCTGCTCGACCGGATGCGGGCGGCGACCGCCGGTGCGAGCGTTACCGTGAATCGGGCACTGCTCATCAGCAATGCCGTCGTCGCAGCCGAGATCGCCGTCGCGCTGGCCGCAACGTAATCGGCAAGACTGTAGGTCCGGCACTCCGCGTGGGCCTGTCACGCCGTGACAGGATACTTCACCGGTCACGGCGTGACCGGGCTACTTGCAGCCCGTTGCGGAGCAACGGGCCTCTGTCCATCAGTGCCGTGCGGCGGGTGGCCAGGTAATCGAGCCAGTCGTCGAGTCCGACGCCGGTCTTCGCCGACGTCTCGATGATACGGATGCCGGGCCGGACGGCCTCGATGTTGGCTCGTGCAGTCGCACGATCGAAGTCGCATGCAGCCGCGAGATCGAGCTTCGTCAGGGCGGCCACGTCGCAGGTGTTGAAGAGGCCTGGGTATTTGAGCGGTTTGTCTTCGCCTTCCGTGACTGAAAGCAGGGCGAGCCGCACCGATTCACCGAGATCCCAGCTCGTCGGACAGACGAGGTTTCCCACGTTTTCGATGAACAGGTAGTGGAGGTCAGTTAGAGACCATCCGTCGAGGTGCCGTTGCACCATGTCGGCCTCGAGGTGGCAGAGCCCGTGGGTCATGATCTGCCGCACCGGCGCGCCGCTCTCGGCCAGCCGGCGGGCGTCGTTGTCGGTCTCGA
>JAPOJV010000255.1 GCA_029978085.1 bacterium | reverse complement strand
GCTCGCAAGGTTGGGTTGGGCCCCCGGCCGCCGATGACGGTCCCGCAACATCGATCGCCACGGCTTCGCATCCGTCATCCCACGCCGCCTGGGCCGCCTCCGGGCCCGATACGGGCACTGGCCGGGCGTGCGGATTCCATCGATGCATCGCGTCCAGACCGGTGAACGCAAACAGGCCCCGTCGTCCATCGGCCGCAACCATCGACACCACAGACATCTGCGATCCGCCAGCTTCCCCAGATCCGCCGGCTTCACCAGATTCGCCGGTGTCCGCAGGGCTCGCCACGATGGCAACGATCAATCGCCCTGCTCGCACGGCATCCCGCAGCCGCTTGGGGTCGACGGGTGCGGACAGCGCAGCACAGATGTCTGGGTCGGAAGACCCATCGTCGGCGGTGAACCGGCCGGGAGAAACTAAACGTCGACCGTCACCTGGCTCATTCATCGTCGCCGGAGGCTCGGGCTGATTCGTCGTCGCCGGAGGCTCGAGTCGATCCCCGTGCTCCACGTCGGCAGCCTAAGCGGCACAATCCGTCGGTGCCTTCGAAGCCTGTCACGGGTGCCGCCCCCGCCACCCGCTCCACCGCGGCGATCCTCGCTGTGGTGGTCCTCGTCGCCGTCAACCTTCGACTCGCCCTCTCCAGTCTTCCGGCGGTCGCGACGCTTATCCAGGACGAGACCGGCTGGAGCGACGCCTTCATCGGTGCACTGACGACCGTTCCGGTTTTGGGCATGGGAGTCTTCGCGCTCGGTGTGCCGCGGCTGGCGGGCCGGATCGGCAGGAGAAGTGCGGTAAGCCTGGCCCTCGTGGCGATGGCCGCCGGCTTGACGCTTCGGTTGGCCGGAGCAGTTGCCGTCACGTTGCTGCTGTCGGCCATGCTCGCGGGCTTATCCATCGCGATTCTTGGTGGCTTGGTTCCCGGGATCGTGCGCGAACGGTTAGCGCATTCGATGGGCTTGGCTACCTCCCTGTGGACCGCGGCCATGATGGGTGGAGCTGCTCTCGGCGCAGCATTGACCTTGCCGTTGGCGGATCTGACCGGCGGATGGAATCGAGCGCTGGCGTTCTGGGCGCTGCCAGCCGTTGCCGCGCTCGTGGCCTGGCTGTGGTTGGAGCGCGACCAACCAGCGGGCGTGGCGACCGTTGCCATCGTCCGGTTGCGCGATCTGCCGTGGAGAGATTCGACCGCGTGGGCGTTGACCGCGTTCATGAGCGTGAACTCGGTCGTGTTCTACAGCATGTTGGCGTGGACGGCCCCCTCCTATGCCGAGCGTGGCTACACGCCGGAAACCGCCGGGCTGTTCTTCGGCATCTTCACGGGCTCGGGAATCATCGCTGCGCTCACCTTGCCGGCGTGGTCCCATCGAACCCAGCGGCGTCGCTCCCTGTTCACCGCCACGGTTGTGGGCTGCTCGGCGAGCCTGGTCGCTATTGCCCTGGTTCCGACATTCGCTCCCCCGTTGATTCTCGTGGCTTTGTCTTTCACGCTCAGTGGTGGCTTCGCCATGTCGCTCGGCCTGCTCAGCGAGTATGCGGCGGATGCGGCGGGCTCCGCCCGACTGACCGCGATGGCGTTCACGATTACGTACACGTCCGCGGCCTTCAGCCCCTTTGTGATGGGCGCCATCATG
>JAPOJV010000251.1 GCA_029978085.1 bacterium | reverse complement strand
TTCGACGACCAATTCGCTTAGACGAATCGGTGCCCGGCCACACGCCGGCTCCCGGGGCATGGGCAGCCCCTCACGGCGTTTTGGTTCGCGCCGTAGTCCGCATGCTCCCCATGCGGCCCACGGTATGAACACCGCAGGCCCGTCTATTCCTCCGCGGGTCGACCTCCTGTGGCATGAGTTCGGGGCTGCCCATGCCCCAGGAGCCGGCGTTGCTGACCAGCGTAGGCAGGATGCCGGAGCGCAGTCAGCATCGAGCGAGCGAAGGCATGGATGCCGAAGCGAGCGTCCGGCGATGGGGCGTGGGCAGCCCCGAACCCTCGCCAGAGGAGGTCGAACCGCAGAGGAATAGACGGGCCTGCGGTGTTCATACCGTGGGCCGCATGCGGAGCATGCGGACTACGGCGCACGTGTGCGGGCTACAGGTGCGACGACGCTTAGCCCTTGCGAAACACGCGTTGGATTTCGTCGAGCGACGTGATGCCCTCGGCCACCAGTCGGCGGGCCTCCCGGGAGAGGGGGTTCATACCGTCCTTCACGGCCGCCTGCCGGAGCACGGCGGCGTCGGCGCCGGCTGCAACCGCCTGGTTCACCGTGCGGCCAGTGGCGATCTCGAAGATGCCCGTGCGGCCGAGATAGCCGGTCTGCCCACATATGCCGCAGCCACCTTGGAGGGCCCGATGAAGTGTGGGCCGCGTGCCAGGATCGATCTTGAGCTTGGCGATCTCGTCCGGCGTCGGCAGATAGTCCTCACGGCACTTCGGGCAGAGCTTGCGGACCAATCGGCCGGCGATCGAGCCGAGCAGGAGCCGGCCCATCTGGTCGGGGGCGATGCCGAGGGAGGCGAGGCTCGCAATCCCCTCGGCGGCGTCAGCACCGCGCACGCCAATGATCACGAGCAGCCCCTCGGCGGCCTGGGCGACGAGCCTCTGCGCCAACTCGGGATCCTTGAGATCGCAGGCGACGAGCACCCGCGGATACTCACGCATCGCCTGATCAAGGGCGGCAGCAGGCGTTCCACCCGCGGCGGCATCCCAGCGCACGGGCCGCACGTTCTGGACTTCCGTCCGGGGCGATGCAGCATCCTCGAGCGACACAAAATCGCGGAGCATCCGATCGGCGGCGGTCAGCACGCCGTCGAAGAGCGTTGAAAGGCCGTGTCGCTTCGGCGTGGTGACGACGAGCACGCCGCTTTCGAGGGCGACGAGTTCCTGCACCCGTTGCACGAGCGGCTCAGTCATGCCGGTGTCGGCGAGCGTCTTGAACTTCGGCCGGCCGTAGTCGTGGGCCACGAGCAGCCGCGTGCCCGTCGGCACGGCCTGGACGGAGATCGTGCATGGCCACGCCTTGCCATCGACCACGATGTCGCAGCGGCCCGACTGCCGGCCGCCGCGGTCGCGGCCCTCGATGCCCGCGGCCGTCTTGAATACGGCCGCGACGGCTGCGGCCTCTTGACGGCCGAGCGTCACGACGGGCCGCCAGACACCATCGACGTCGTGGTGCACGCTCGCCTGATCACGGTTGGCCTCGATGACGATCTCGCCCGCGCGGCCATGAATGGCGGTCGCGAGCAGCTGACAGGCGGCGGCCAGCCCCTCCATACCGGCCCCGCGGTCGGCAGCAAAGGTCACGGTGGGAAGCACTTGACTCTCCGCAGCATCTCCGGCCTTGGATCGCAATCCCGGCACGATGCGGCCGAGCATGCCCGCCAACCCGGCCGACTCCTCCGGTGGCAACTCGCCTCCGATG
>JAPOJV010000147.1 GCA_029978085.1 bacterium | reverse complement strand
GCCGGATCGCAGTCGCAGATGGCGACGAGATCGACGTCGGCGACCTGCTTGAGTTCGGCGACGTGCCAGCGCCCCTGTCCATTGACGCCGATGACCGCCATCCGGACCCTGTCGTCTCCGGGGCGCGCCGCTTCCGACCGCGCATCCGCTGCGATGCCGCGGGCGGCCGGAAGGCCGGCAATGGCGACGGTCGGCGCCGCCAGCGCGTGTTCGAGAAATTCACGACGGGACGGATGCATCTGAGGGCGACCTCCGAGAGCCGCGCGGGGGCCATCCTGCGGCCGCCACCACCGTCAGCCCGGTTGTCGGGAGCCTTTTTTGCCGGTCGTGACGCCGTTGCTCGAGCCGTTTCGCCGGCCGCGTCGCGGGTCCGACTGCTCATCAGCCGTCGGATCGTAGGCCACGCTCAGCACCTTCGCGGTCCCGCGTCCGGCCGGGGCGATCGCGTGCGGAATCGCCGCATGGATGTAGAGGCTATCGCCCGGAGCCAGCTGAATCTGCTCGTCGCCATAGGCGACTTTGACGCTCCCCTCGAGCGCAAGGAGGAATCGCTCGCCATCGTGGCTTTCAGGCTGTCTGCGGCTGCCGTTTCCTGACACGTGCAGGATGACGGGGTGCATGCGTCGGTTCCGCCATTGGTCGGCCAGCGACTCCTGCACGATGCCGCCGCGTCCCGGCACGGTCGTGCCGCTGCCGCGCTTGACGACCACGTACTGGGGCGGAATGGAGAGCCCCTCGACCAGCGAGTCGACGCCGCATTCGAGCACCTCGGCCAGCCGCACGAGTCCCTCGAGCGACGGAGCCAAGAGGCCGTTTTCCAGCTTCGAGAGCCAGCTCACCGTGAAGGACGTGCGGGAAACCACCTCTTCGAGCGTGAGCCGCCTGGCGAGACGGGCACTCCTGACGCGGCGGCCCAAATCGGCGAGATTGACGGTGTGATTCATAGTCGGAAGCCCAAGTATGCTTCCGACACCACACACCTACAAGAGGGGTCAATCCGCCCTCGTTTGTGGGGGGCGGATGACTCCCTCGGCGGAAGCCCCGCAGGGCCTCCGGCTCGGCTCCAGCGGCACCGCGTCAGGCGCCGGGCCGCCGGAAGTGCCGGTAGGCCTGGAGCACATCATGCAGGTCCGCCGAGATTTCAATCTCGTCTTCGGCGAAGTCGGAGAGCCACGTGCGGCTGCTGGAGACGGCGTCGGCCAGCAGCGGCAGCACCTCGCTCAGCGACACCCGCACGGTGTTCGCCGCGGGAGCCGCCGCCATCAGCTTGAGGCCGCCGCTCTCGAGTTCCGGACCCGTGTAGACACGGAGTTGACGAATCGCCATGGGGCACACTCCCTTGCCATGAGGCTTATCGAGCGGGAGGCCGCCGTGCCGGCCCGTGGGGGCCAGCCGTCCTCATGACGGTCGGCGCCTCCCGATAGAAACTTCATCGGCAGCCGGGGCCGTCAAGGTTTGGCTGAATCCCCGGGCCCTGACGATTCTGCCGGCAGCGGCCGGCAAGCCAGGCAAGCTGGAGCGGTGCGTCAAGCGGCTCCGCCGGGGCCGGCCACTCGGCCGGCACGGAAGGCGTCGCCGATGCTCTTGGGCACCAGGGCCTCCGCCTGGAGCAGGCGGGCCTGGTTTTCCGCGGTCGCGGCCTTCATTTCCTGCTCGCGGGCGATTGCCACGCTCCGCCGCTCCTCTGCCTTTGCCCGGGCGACCCGGGTATCGGCCTCGGCCTGGTCGGCCTGCAGCCGGGCGCCGATGTTCTCGCCCACCTCGATGTCGGCGATGTCGATCGACACGATCTGGAACGCCGTCTGGGCGTCGAGACCCCGCTGCAACACCGCCTTCGAGATCGTGTCGGGGTGCTCCATCACCTCGAAATGGCTGGGGGCCGAGCCGATCGACGTGATGATCCCCTCGCCCACGCGGGCGATGATCGTCTCCTCGGTCGCGCCACCGATGAGCTGTTGCAGGTTCGTGCGCACGGTCACACGGGCCCGGATCTTGAGCTCGACGCCGTTCTTGGCCACGGCCGACAACGTCGACTTGCCGCTGGCGGTATCGGGGCAGTCGATCACCTTCGGGTTGACGCTCGTCTGCACCGCGTCGAGCACGTCGCGGCCGGCGAGGTCGATCGCGCAGGCCCGGTCAAAATCGAGATCGAGATCAGCCCGCTGGGCCGCGATCAGCGCCCGGATGACGCGGGGCACGTCGCCACCGGCGAGGGAGTGGGCCTCGAGCCGCCGTCCGGAGATGTCGGAGCCGAGTCCGGCCTGAATGGCCATGATCCGCGCCTGCACGATCGTGCGGGCGTTCACTTTCCGCAGGCTCATGCCGAGCAGTTCGAGAAAGCCGACCCGCGCCTTCGACCAGTAGGCCTGAAACCAGAGCTGCCCGTAGTTGAAGACGAGCAGGAGCATCGTCAGGGCAAGGATGCCCAGGAGGATGCCGGCGGCGACGAGGGCCGGGAACGGGAGCGGCAGGGCGGGGTCGTTCATGGGGGCGCTCGAGACGGACCGGGGGAGGGTGGGACGGTGGTCTAGCAAGCGTAGTTCGGGAATCTGGGCCGTCCAAATTGGGGTCCAAACTGAACTGAGAGGCGCCGGCTCGGGGGCGGTACAAGTCTCGTCGCGGGACCTCGAAGACTCGGTCCAATGCTCCTCGAGCTTGCACCGACCCCCGTGCCTTCCGTTCAGGGGCGCCGGCGCGTTTTTATCCTTCGATCCAGCCGCCGCCGAGGAGTTCGTCGTCGCGGTAGCAGACGGCGGGCTGGCCCGGGGAGATCGGGCCGGGGGAGGCGTCGGGGCCGCCGGTGAACCGGGCCGTGAAGCGGTTGCCGGGAAGCGGCGTGACGATGGCCGGAGCCGCCGGTCGCTGGGCGCGGCATTGCACGAAGCACTCGAAGGGGGTGGTGGGCGGCGGAGTGATCCAGGTGGCGTCGGCGGCCACGAGTTCCTGCTCCGGCACCGCGTCGCGCGGCCCAACGACCACGCGAGAGGTGTCGGCCTCGATCCGGATCACGTACAGCCGTTCGCCGGTGGCGATGCCGAGCCCTTCCCGCTGTCCGACCGTGAAGTGCTCGATGCCGGGATGGCGTCCAAGCACGTGGCCGCTCAGATCGACGATCTCGCCGGCCCGTGAGCCACCGAGCCGACGGCCGACGAGCGCCGCATGCCGGCCCGGCGCGACGAAACAGATCTCTTGACTGTCAGGTTTGTCCGCGGTCGCGAGTCCCAGCTCCGCGGCCCGGGCCCGGACCTCCGCCTTCGGCAGGCCGCCGACCGGCAGCAACATCCGCGCGAGCCGGCCACGGGGCACCTCGAAGAGCACGTAGGACTGGTCCCGCGCCCGCTCGAGTCCCCGCATGAGCCGGGGGCCGTCCGATGTGTCGATCACCAGCCGCGCGTAATGACCGGTGGCCACGTGGGTCGCACCGATCGCGTCAGCGTGGTCGAACAGACGGCCGAACTTGAGCCACGAGTTGCACCGCACGCATGGGTTCGGCGTGCGACCGCGGCCATACTCAGCGGCAAAGTAGTCGATGATCCGGCCGAAGTCGGCCGTGAGGTCGAGCGGATAGAGCGGAATGCCGAGCCGATCGGCCACGCGGCGGGCATCGACCGCATCCGCCACGCTGCAACAGCCCTGATGGCCGGCCCGCGCGGGCTCCACGATTGGCAGCCCGCCGCCGGCCTCTTCGGGCCGCCCCTGTCGCATGAACACGCCGACGCAGTCGTAGCCCTGCTCGACGAGCAGGGCCGCCGCCACGCTCGAGTCGACGCCCCCCGACATCGCGACGACGACCCGGGAACGTGCCATGGTGCCGTCAGTATACGAGCACGCTCTCCACCCGATGCGGCACGAGCCGCCCGCGGCCGCCGAGCGGCTCGATCTCGACGAGGAACGCCGCCCCGGCCACGACGCCCCCTCCGGTCTCGATCAGCCGCATGCACGCCGCCGCCGTACCCCCGGTCGCAAGCACGTCGTCGACCACGAGCACCCGCGCCCCGGCCCGGAGCACGCCGGAATGCATCTCCAGGCGGTCGCGACCATACTCGAGGTCGTATTCGTGGGTGATCGTCTGCGCCGGCAGCTTGCCGGGCTTTCGCACCGGGATCACGCCGATGTCGAGCGCCAGCGCGAGCGGGCCGGCGAACAGAAAGCCACGGGCCTCGACCGCTGCGATGGCATCGAGGCCTGCCTCGCGCCACGGTTCGGCCATCCGCCCGATCGCCTCGGCGAACGCCGCCGCATCGGCGAGGAGCGGCGTGATGTCGCGAAACAGGATGCCCGGCTTGGGAAAGTCCGGGATCGGGCGGATGTGGGCGGTGAGATCCATGCGGTGACTCCTGGAGTGGTGTGCGATCAGGCCCCCTGCCGGAGTCGGATCGTCGCCCGTGGAGCGCCGTCGATTTCCGCGGCGAGCGTCGCGAGCGTCTCCGCCTCGATCTGCCGTACCCGCTCCCGCGTCAGCCCGAGCACGCCGCCGATCTCCTTGAGCGTCATCGGCTCGGCGCCACCGACGAGGCCGAACCGGAGCCGGATGATCGTCGCCGCCCGCTCGTCGAGCGTGTCGATCCGCCGCAGGACGTGCCGCAGCGTGTCGGCGTCGAGCAGCACCTCCGCCGGACACTTCGCGTTCTCGTCGCGGATGAGTTCGCCGAGCGACCAGCTCCCTTCGCTCTGCTCCGTTTGCGGCGCGGCCTGATGCACGTGGATCGCCTTCTTGATGATCGGCAGTTTCTTGCGGGCGAGGCCGAGGCTGCGGGCCACCTCTTCCGGCGTCGGCACGCGGCTCAAGGCGTCGGTGAGCCGGGCCGTGGCCCGCCGCCACTTCGAAAGCAGCTCGACCATGTAGGCGGGAATCCGGATCGCCTTGCCTGAGTTGATCAGCGCCCGCTTGATCGACTGCTTGATCCAGTAGCTGGCATAGGTGCTGAACCGGGTGCCGATGTCTGGGTCAAAGCCCTCGACGGCGCGGAGCAGCCCGAGATTGCCTTCCTCGATGAGGTCCGGCAGCGGCAGGCCACGGTTGGCATAGCCGCGGGCGATGTTCACCACGAGCCGGAGGTTCGCCCGGACCATGTGGTCGCGGGCGGAGGCGTCGCCATCGGCGATCGCCCGCGCCAGTCGCTTCTCGTCATCGGCTGAGAGCAGCGACGTCTCGTTGATCTCCCGCAGATACGTCTCGAGCGGGTTTTGGACGGCACTTGTTGGCTTGCGGCGAGGGCTGGGCATGGTGAGCGAAGACTCCGGGCGCGAGGCTGATGATGGATGATGCGATGACGGCACGGAACCGGCGGAGAAGGCCGCCGCGGCGCGGACGAGCGACTCGTTCCGGCACGCTGGAAGGTATCGGCGTCGCGTGGCGGGGACTGCATAAAGCCCGCGGAGAAGGCGGAGCGAATCGCCTGGCGCGGTGATGCGGGCTGGCGCGTTCGTATGACGCTGCGAGGGAATCCTGCAGAGCGTCGCGGGGTCAGGGCGTGGGGGCGGCAGGCTCGATGGCACGGCCGGAGCTGAGCACGCGGTCGAGGAACGCGAGCAGTGTGGCCGCGGCAGGTGTCGCTGACCCGAGCGGAACCGCGTGGCCGGCGTCAATGAGCACGAGCGTATGGTCGACGCCGGCAGCCGCCAGCGCGCGGTCGAATCGCACGGCCTGTTCGGAGGGAATCACGGCATCGTGCGTGCCGTGCAGGATGAGCGTCGGTGGATCGTCCGGTGAGACGTAGGTGAGCGGACTGGCCGCGAGTGCGGCTTCCCGCAGCTCGGGGAGCGGCCCACCCACGAGCCGACTGGCTGCCGATCCGGCACGGTCGTGGTTCGCCCCGAGTGACGTCAGCTGAGACGGCGCCGCGATGGCGCAGACAGCCGCCACGGCGGGCGCCGGATCGCCGTCGGCAGGGCGTGGCAGCCCGCCGTGTGTGGTAGCCCCCACGAGCGCGGCCAGCTGGCCACCGCCGCCGGCACCCATGACGCAGATCCGGGCGGGATCGATGCCCCAGATCTCCGCATCGCGGATGAACGTTGCGAGGGCTGCGCGGCAGTCATCGAGCTGTGCGGGGAAGATCGCGGTGTCACCTGGCCGGTACCCGATAGATGCCACGACGTAGCCGTGGTCGACGAGCCACGTCACCGGACAGCTCGTTCGGGGCCCTCCCTGCCACTCGTCGCCCGGGATCCACACGACGAGCGGGAGGCTGCCACCGCTGCAGCCCGGAGGCAAATGGATGTCGAATCGCTGTCGCGAATCGGCCGCTGCGCCATAGGGCTGATCGCGATGCACGGTCGGCCGCTCGGCGGCCTCTGGCTGAAACGGCGAGCCCAGGGTGGCATCGACCACGATCGGCAACGATGGCTGCGGGTGGGGGGATGGCAGCGGAGGCTCCAGCCGTGGCGGCGTCTGCCAGTCCGGAGCCAGGGCTGCCTGGTCGTGGTCGCGGGCGCCGTCACGAACTGGCGGCTGCGGCTGGCTTTCGATCGGCAGCCCGCGGCGGGCGGCACGCCGCAGCGATCGGCGGGAGGGGCGGCGGTCGGCCTGTGGCTCTCCACCTGCCGAGACATCGGCCGTCGGGCGTGGATCTCCGGCGACCACACCATCGATCACACCCAGGTATGCGAGGCATCCAAGGCATGCGAGCAGCCCGGCGCCGAACGAATGCGAGCGGAGTCTTCGACGCATGATCCGCCCGGCTCCTCGAGGGAGACCGCCGGCAGCCGACGGTCTCCCCGAGTATACCTACCGACTAGCGGCGGCCCGGCAGCTGGCCCTGCGGGGTCAGCTCGTCGATGATCTTGGGGATGTAGCGGCTGAGCACCTCGGCCAGCTGGTCGCGGTCGATACCCTTGTTGCGGGCGAGCTGGTCGAGCTCCCGCTGGCCGAACACGTCCTCGATCTGGCGGCGATCGACCGGCTTGTTGGGGCCGGTGCGGACCCACGAGTCGACCTGGTCCCGCATCCCCTTCTCCTCGAACTGCCGCACGACGTCGGGCAGCTTCTGCGCGCCACCGCCGCCGAAGATCTGGCCGAGGATGTCGGTGAGGTCGTTGGGGGAAGGCATGCCGGCGGGAGGCTGCGCCGGCCGCTGCTGCGGCTGGGGGGCCCGCTGCGGCGCCTGCTGTTGCTGCGCCGCGCCTTCGAGCACCTGCTTCAAGATCTCGCCGAGAATGTCCATGCTGGGCCTTTCGTGTGGGGGATCGAACGTGTCGGCAACGCCGATTTCGCGTCCGAGCAGTCTACGGCTGGCCTGGAGCGGAGGAAAGCAGCCGGTGTCAGTCGAGTGAAACGGCCTCGCCCCCGGAACGGGTACTTAGGGCCCGCCAGACGGTGCGGTCGACGTCGTCGCCGATCGTGCGCACCGAGCCATCCATCATCGCAACGCCGACGAGACCATTGTGGTGGCTCCGGGAGGTGATCGCGGCGAAGGTCTTCGCGGTCGGGCTGCTTCCTTCCTGCCGTGAGTTGTAGTCGATGTCGTGTTCGATCCCGCTGACGGTGTGTGGCACCTTGGTGTTCGGCGTGAACACGGTCGTGAAGCCGGCGTGGTGCACGCGGCCGTCGGGCCATTCGGTATGGCCGGTGCAGTCGTTCGTCGTGGC
>JAPOJV010000048.1 GCA_029978085.1 bacterium | reverse complement strand
GTGCTCAAGGGCTGTTCCCGAAGCGAGTTGATCAATGCGATCACTGGCGCTGCATCCGGCCAGCCACCCATGCGAGCGGGTGAACTCCGCCGTGTGGCGACGACGATGGCGAATCAAATGCACGGGCCTGACGCCGACATCCCGCTGACGCAACGGGAGACGCAGGTGTTGCGGCATATGGCGTTAGGGCTCGCCAACAAGGACATCGCCCAGTCGCTCATGATCAGCGTTGAGACCGTGAAGGAGCACGTGCAGAACATCCTCCGCAAACTGGCCGTGGCCGACCGCACGCAGGCAGCTGTGTGGGCCGTCCGTCGCGGATTGGTGTAGCAGCCACCAGCTTCGACGAGGGCGATCAGAACCGTGGCCCGGCGGCGGCGACATCGGGTGCGACCTGGTCGCGGTACTGGCGGAAGTTGTCGGTGAAGAGTCCAGCCAGTTTCGCAGCCGTCGCGTCGTAGGCGGCTGGGTCGTGCCAGGTCTGCTTCGGCACGAGAACATCGGCCGGCACGCCCGGACAGGCGGTCACGACGCCGACGCCGAACACCGGGTCGGGCGTCACCGGCGCCTCCCGCAGGCGGCCGGAATGGATCGCATCGACGATGGCCCGCGTGAGCGCAAGCTTCATCCGTTTGCCGATGCCGTAGGCGCCGCCGCTCCAGCCGGTGTTCACCAGCCACACGTTCACGCCGTGCTTCGTAATCTTCTCGGCGAGCAGGCTGGCGTACTTCATCGGATGCCAGACGAGGAACGGGCCGCCGAAGCAGGGGGAGAACGTCGCCTGCGGCTCGGTCACGCCCATCTCCGTGCCGGCTACCTTCGCCGTGTAGCCGCTGATGAAGTGATACATCGCCTGAGCCGGCGTGAGGCGGCTGACCGGAGGCAGGACGCCGAAGGCGTCGCACGTCAGAAAGATCACGTCGGTCGGATGGCCGGCCACGCACGGGATCTTCGCGTTGCGGATGAAGTCGATCGGATACGCACCACGGGTGTTTTGCGTGATGCTCGTGTCGTGGAAGTCGACATGGTGGGAGTCTTCGTCGTAGACCACGTTCTCGAGCACGGCACCGAACCGCAGCGCCTGGAAAATCTCGGGTTCCGTCTCCGGGGTGAGGTCGATCGCCTTGGCGTAGCAGCCCCCCTCGATGTTGAAGATTCCGTTATCGGACCAGCAGTGTTCGTCGTCGCCGATCAGCAGCCGAGTGGGATCGGCGGAGAGGGTCGTCTTGCCGGTGCCGGAAAGCCCGAAGAGGAGCGACGAACTGCCCGTCTCGCGATCCGCGGTCGCGGAACAGTGCATCGAGAGAATGCCCCGCTTGGGCGCGAAATAGTTGAGCAGTGTGAATACGCCCTTCTTCATCTCGCCGGCATACTCGGTGCCGAGGATCACCATCTCCTTCGATTCGAGGGAGAGGTCGATGCTCGTCTTGGACGTCATGCCCGGCGTATGGCGATTGGCGGGAAAGCGACCGGCGTTGTAGATGACCGCGTCGGGTTCACCGTAGGTGGCGAGCTCGTCCGGGGTGGGCCGGATCAGCATCGTGTGCATGAAGAGGGCATGGTAGGGGCGTGAGCAGATCACCCGCACCTTGAGCCTGTGCTCGGGATCCCAGCCGGCGAAGGTATCGACGCAGTAGAGCTTGGATCGGGTGTTGAGGTAGTCCTTCGCCCGTTCCAGATTGATCTGAAAGGTCTCGCCGTCGATCGGCACGTTCACACTCCCCCACCAGACGTCGGCCTCCGAGGCGGTGTGCCGCACGATCCGCTTGTCCTTGGGGGAGCGGCCGGTTTTCGACCCCGAGTAGGCGATCAGCGCGCCGGAGTCGGCCAACGCACAGTCGGGCTCGCCACGGATCGCCTCGGCGTAGAGTTCAGCCGGCGGCAAATTCCGGCGGACGTCGGTGACGGTGATGCCGTGGCAGCTCAGGTCGATGTGTCGCATGGGCAGTACCTCATCGTGCAAGAAATCGGATCATGCAGAAAGTAGCCGCGGTCGTGCCGTCGCGGCAAGCGGCGCAAGCTGGGCAGGATCGAACTCGGGGGAAAGGAGACGCGTACCATTCCTGAGTCTGAGAAACATCAGCCAAGGAGGGCCATGCGATGGACGCACACTTCAACGAGTATCTGGCGGCGATCGTCGGGATGCAGGAACTGTATGGCGACCGCGGCGAGGATCAGCCCACAGAGTTCCACGACGACTGCGTGGCAGCGGATGCGGTCGTCGCTGTGGCGAGCATCGCCGCCGCCTAACGGGCGGGTTCGATGTGTATAAAGGCGTCGGCGATCCGGAGCGGTGACGTTCGAAGCGCGCTGCGGACGCGCCCGCCGATATCGTGGCCTTCTTGAACAGTGGCCTGCCCATCGACCTCGACGTGCAGTTCCACGAAGTACTGAGTGCCGCTCTTTCGGATCCGGCATTTGTCGAGAGCCCGAACTCCCTCGACCGTCCTGGCCAACGCACGAACTTTCTGTTCGAATTCTTTGGCCGGCGCTGCATCAAGAAGTTCGCGGACGGCCATCCGCAGCAAATTCAGGCCGCTGAACACGATCACAACGCAGGCCAGCAAGGCAGCCCAATCGTCGGCCGGTTCGTAACCGGGTCCGCCAATCAGCCCAATGCTGATACCGATGAAGGCCGCAATAGAAGTCAGGGCATCAGCCCAGTGGTGCCAGGCATCGGCTTGCAGTGACGTACTTTCGGCCTCCTCGCCAATGTCGCCCATCCAACGAGCGAGGACCATCTTCGTGGCGACCACCAGCACCAGCACGAGCAGCGTGGACCAGTGCGGTAGGTGATGCGGTGTAAGAATCTCCCGGACGCTCTGGTAGGCGATCATGCCTGCCGCCGCCAACAGGGCCAGCGAAGCCACGATTCCCGACAACGCCTCGGCCTTGCCATAGCCGTAGGGATGTCGTTCATCGGCTGGGGCCACGCTTACCCGTAGACCACCCCAGACGACCAGCGAGGTCACGATATCGGAGGTGGATTCGATGCCGTCTGCGATGAGGGCGTAGGAGTTGCCGAAGAAGCCGGCGAGGATCTTGATGGAGGCCAAGGCCGCGTTGACCGCTACGCCCACAAGCGGGACTGTGGACAGTGACGGCGGGGAGGTCGGTTCGTCTGTCATTCCTTGGTCACCCTGGGCCGGGTGATCTGTCATTGTCATCTGGAAGATGGCACAGGTGTTCGCTTTTGAAGGCGCCGCAAAAAGCGCCGCAGAAAGCGCCGCAGTTGATGCTCGCAGGAGCCCGCAGGGCCCCGCACCGTCAAAACGGCATATCTATCAAAAGAACAAGCCACAGAACGACTTGCGTCATCCTGCGGCCTGATGCGGGCTCTTGCGAAAAGAGCCAAAGCTCCCCGAGTAGGATTCTTAACAACCGCCGTTTTCTCCGTGATACAGATGGGGATCGGCAAGAAAGTGACTCAAAAACCGACTCACTTTCCAATCCGCAGGAGGACGCATGACTTCGCACGGAGACCCTGAACGGTGTTCGGCAAAGGGCCGCGGCAGACGACGCCCTCT
This sequence comes from bacterium, assembly GCA_029978085.1. Classification (GTDB taxonomy): domain Bacteria; phylum Planctomycetota; class Planctomycetia; order Pirellulales; family UBA1268; genus QWPN01. The sequence goes on along the minus strand of JAPOJV010000048.1, from coordinate 16,410 downwards.
CTGACAGCTGCCCCGCGATTATGCCGCGGCGGAGTCGGGCTCCGAGACCGCAGCAAGGTACACTTGAACGATGCCGAAGATTTTCGAACAAGACGGCTACTCTTTTTTCTTTTACAGCAATGACCATGCCCCCGTCCACGTCCATGTTCGCCGGGGTGGGGGTGAAGCAGTGTTCGTTGTCGAGCCGGAAGTAGAACTGCGTGAATCAGTCGGGTTGAATGTAAGAGAGCTCTCGCGAGCGGAGGACCTCATCGATGACCACCTCGAACTCATCAAACAAAAATGGGCCGAGCACCTTGGCTGACCGTGCCCTGAGGGCATGGCATGAGCGAGGAATGATCTTTGTCAGATTCGCCAGCGGCCACGAGGTGAGTTTTCCCACCAAGGGCAACCCGCGGCTGGAATCCGCTGCCGAGGAAGATGTGGGCCGGATCGAAATCTCTCCGTTCGGCCTGCACTGGCCGACGCTCGACGAAGACCTTTCGTTTGCGGGAATCCTGGAGGGGCGCTACGGTCAACGGTGACTGCACGCCCTCGCTCGATTCAGGTCTTCCAGCAGCGTTCGCGCTGGTCGCCCGCTGAACGAAGCCGCCGGACGAGGCAGCCCACCACCTTGCGAATGGTCAAAGAGGCAGAAGAGCCTGCACCCTTTCGGTAGCCACGCGGCACAGTAAAACTTTGCCGCGCTCGGGCCTTTGTTGCCGGATGACGCATCCGTTAACCCTCGAGGGCCGCTGCTCGGTGCGGGTCGATACGAGCCTGTGCGGCACCCTGCGAAGTAGCTCCCCGAGTAGGATCACGCACAAATGCGTCTTTCTCTGGGAAATCACCGGTTGCCGAGTCAAAGCGACGCAGAATCCGACGCAGCGGGAACTTCGCAGGAAGCCGCATGGGGCCGCACGCTTGTGGCGGTAGAATGAAGTTCGCAACTGCTGGCCAAGGAAAATCCCGTGATCGCGCCGCGTGTGCTCGATGAACTCAAGGAACGGCTGTCGGCAGCCTACGGCGAGCGATTGCACGCTGTTGTCCTATTCGGCTCCGAAGTCCGCGGGGATGCAAGACCGGACAGCGACATCGACGTCCTGGTCGTTCTCGAGACTCTGACCGGTGACTACGGCGAAGAACTAGAGCGGGGACTTGCGGCGGTGTATCCGGTCGCCTTGAGGCTCGGTCGCCGCGTGAGTTTAAAGCCGCTGGCACGCGAGGAGTACGAGCGGGGCGACAACCCGCTGCTGCGCGAGGTGCGTCGCTCGGGTGTGGCGGCATGAAGGAATTTATCCGCAGTCAATGGACGAAGGCGATGCGTTCCATCGCTGCGGCCGAGGCAACCCTCGACACCGACCCGGACTCAGCGGCATCGAGGGCGTACTATGCGGCCTTTCACGGTGTAACCGCGGTCCTCGCAGGACGTGGCATGGAGTTCACGAAGCACACGGCGGTTCGGGCGGCGCTGCATCGGGATCTCATTCAGTCCGGCGCGCTCTCCGTGGACCTCGGTCGTGATTACGACTTCTTGCTGGATCTTCGCGAGACAGCCGATTACGGCGGCGTCGCCGAGGCTTCGCTGGCAAGTGCGACGAAAGCGATTAAGAAGGCGAGGGCGATCTTGGTCGCGCTCAAGCCTCTGCTGCCGGATGGCGCTATCGATAACGCTTGATGGACGTCGCCCGAAGCGACTCGACGCGAGCCGTTGTGGCCCCCCTGCGAAGAAAGCTCCCCGAGTAGGATTCGAACCTACAACCTAGCGGTTAACAGCCGCTCGCTCTACCGTTGAGCTATCGGGGATCGAGACACGGATCGTAGCGTATTTTTTCGCCGAAATCGATATGTGCCGGCGGGCATCTGGCGGGCACCGTGGCAGGTCGCCGGTGGCCTCAGGCGTCGGCTGGAGGGCGGATTTTTTCCAGTATCACGCCGTTGCCCTTGGCGTTGTACTCGATCCGCGTCATGAACGACCGCATCAGCATCACGCCCCGGCCGCTGGGTACGTCGAGCCGCTCTTCGAGCGTGCAGTCGGGCACGGCCGCGGGGTCGAAACCCTCCCCCTCGTCATCGATCTGGATGCAGACCCGCTCGGCCGACACCTCGCACGAGACGTGAACCTTCTTCGTAGGATCGAGCTTGTTGCCATGCACGATCGCATTCACGATCGCCTCTTCCGCAGCGAGGTGAATCGCGAAGATGTCGGAGGGCGACCAGCCATGAATGCCGAGCTGCTCGAGCAGGTCATCCGTCACCATCCGGCTTACGCCCCGCTCGCTCGGCAGGTCGATTTCGCAACGCCAGGCATCGGGAGGAGCTGTCTCGGCCATGGCATACATCCCGATTGGCGGCAGCAGGATTCAAGAAAAGGCCGCGATGGCCTCGGCCTCGTCGCCCCGGATATCGAACACCTTGTTGAGCTTCGTGATCTGGAAGACCTCGAGGATCTCCGGCCGGATGTGGCACATCTTCATCCGCCCCTTCGCGGCCTTCACCTTGCGGTCGAGCGTGATGAGCTTGCCGAGGGCCGCGCTCGACAGGAACTCCACGTCGGCGAAGTTGAGGAGGATCGCCTTGCGGTTGTCGTGCTCGACGAGGGCGAACAACTCGAGCCCGAGCTCCTGGATGCCCGCCTCGTCGAGGATCTTCTTGTCGAGAAACTTCACAATCGACACGTCGCCGACCCGGGACACGTCGATCCGCTGATGCGTAGCCATTGTGCCTCCTCGTCCGTCCGGGCCTCGGGGTAGGCTCCAACGGAGACCTGCAAGGTAGCGGCTGGAAAACACCGCCGCCACGCAGCCCGCTGCAGCCCGCTGAAAACTTCCGACCGACTGCGGCGGCGAGCAGATGACCTCTGCCCCGACGAGCAGGCCAGTCAATGCTGCCAAAGTGGCAGTGTCATTCGCGGCGCCCGATTGGCATTCCCGTCGAAGGGGCTGTTTTCCTGGGTGATTTCGCTGGTCCGGGCCCCAGATGATCGTCTGGCGCGCCACTTGCTTCCAGCTTGGAAACCGATCTGATGATGTGTCTGGCGGCAGACCGGACCGCCGACCTCTCAATCGCTCGTCACCCGTCCGTATCCCCAGCCCAGGAGCTGTTTCGCCCATGACCGCCACCGCCACGAAGCCCGCGAAGAAGAAGTCCACCCTCATTCCGCTCGGTGACCGCGTGGTCGTGGAGCGCGAGGAGAGCGAGCAGAAGACGGCCGGCGGCATCCTGCTGCCCGACTCCGCGAAGGACAAGCCGGCTCGCGGCGTGGTCGTGAGCGTCGGCGAGGGCAAGCTCGACACGAAGGGGCATCGCCATGCCCTCCAGGTGAAGCCCGGCGACCGCGTCGTCTTCACCAGCTACGCCGGCGAGCCATTCAAGGTCGGCGACGATGAGCTGCTCCTGATGCGCGAGGACGACATCCTTGCCATCCTCGGCTGAGCCGGGGCCCCTGTTCTTTCATCGGTTTCCATTCCACACACACCGGATTTTCCTCAGAGGAGTTTTGACCCATGGCCAAGATGATGGCGTTCGACCAGGAAGCGCGTGAGGCAATGCGGCGCGGCGTGCAGAAGCTCGCCCGCGCGGTGAAGGTCACGCTCGGCCCCAAGGGCCGCAACGTGATCCTGCAGAAGAGCTTCGGCTCGCCGACGGTGACCAAGGACGGCGTCACCGTCGCCAAGGAGATCGATCTCGAGGACGTCTACGAGAACATGGGCGCCCGGATGGTCCGTGAAGTCGCCAGCAAGACGAGCGACGTGGCCGGTGACGGCACCACCACGGCGACGGTGCTCGCCGAGGCGGTGTTCAACGAGGGCCTCAAGGCCGTCGTCGCGGGCGTCAATCCCGTGCAGATGAAGCAGGGCATCGAGAAGGCCGTCGCCGAGATCACCGCCAAGCTCAAGGAGATGGCGATCCCGGTGAAGGGCAAGAAGGAGATGGCCCAGGTCGCGGCCATCGCCGCCAATAACGACGCCGAGATCGGTGAGCTGCTCGCCGAGGCGATGGACAAGGTCGGCAAGGACGGCGTGATCACGGTCGACGAAGGCAAGAGCCTCAAGACCGAGATCGAGTTCGTGGAGGGCATGCAGTTCGACCGCGGCTACCTGTCGCCCTACTTTGTGACCAATCCCACGCAGATGCAGTGCGTGCTCGACGACTGCTACATCCTCGTCTACGAGAAGAAGATCTCGAGCGTCAAGGACATCGTGCCGCTGCTCGAGGCCGTCGTGAACGCCGGCAAGCCGCTGCTCATCGTGAGCGAGGAGGTCGATGGCGAGGCGCTCGCCACGCTCGTGATCAACCGGCTCCGCGGCACCTTCCAGGTGTGCGCGGTGAAGGCTCCGGGCTACGGCGACCGCCGCAAGGCCATGCTCGAGGACATCGCGATCCTCACGGGTGCCACGGCCGTGTTCGAGAACCTCGGCATGAAGCTCGAGAGCCTCGGCCTCGCCGAGTTGGGCCGGGCCAAGAAGGTGATCATCGACAAGGACAACACGACGATCATCGAGGGGGCCGGCAAGTCGGGCGAGATCAAGGCCCGCATCGAGCAGATCCGCCGCGAGATCGAGAACGCCACGAGCGACTACGACCGTGAGAAGCTCGAGGAGCGGCTGGCGAAGCTCGCCGGCGGCGTGGCGAAGATCAACGTCGGCGCCGCGACCGAGAGCGAGATGAAGGAGAAGAAGGCTCGCGTCGAAGACGCGCTGCATGCCACGCGGGCGGCCGTCGAAGAGGGCATCCTGCCGGGCGGCGGCGTGGCCCTGCTGCGGGCCAGCTCGCAGGTGAAGCCGAAGGGTCTCTCCGACGACGAGACGGTCGGCTTCAACATCGTGGTGCGGGCGTCACGGGCGCCGGTCACGATGATCTCGACGAACGCGGGCCAGGACGGCTCGATCGTCTGCGAGAAGGTGCTCTCCGGCAGTGGCAATTTCGGCTACAACGCCGCCACCAACGAGTACGAAGACCTCGTGAAGGCGGGCGTGATCGATCCGGCGAAGGTCACGCGGACGGCGCTGCAAAACGCCACGAGCGTGTCGACGCTCTTGCTCACGAGCGATGCCCTCATCGCCGAGAAGCCGAAGGATCAGAAGGCCAAGGCCGGTGGCGCCGGCCATGGCGGCGATTACGACATGTATTGATTCCGTGCCGCTCACGCGGCCTTGAATCACATGGCAGGTCACGGAGCGGGGCGGCCTTCGGGTCGCCCCGCTTGCTTTGGGCGCGTGAGCGAGTCGAGCGGCACGAAGCCGTCTGTGCCGGCTGGGCCGGCTGAGGGAGGCTGGCACGGCGGGGCGACGAGCCGCTTCATGAGTGAGCGGGCGAGCCAGGCGGCGGCGATCGCCGCGATCGCGATGGCGACGACGTCTTGCATGGTCACCAGCCCAGGGCGGTGCCGAGTTGGTAGGTGGCGAAGGCGGCCAGCCAGGCGAGGGCCGTCATGTAGCTGAACGTGACGATCGGCCAGAACCAGCTCCGGGTCTCCTTGCCGATGATGACGAGCGTGCTCGCACACTGGGCACAGAGCGCGAAGAACACCATCAGCGACAGGGCGACCGGCACCGTGAAGACCTTGCGGTCGGTGCCGTCCCAGGTGGCGGCCTTGAGTCGACGCACGAGGGCCGTCGCCCCCTCCTCCTCGCCGGGATCGACGTCGCCGAGGTTGTAGATCACGCCGAGCGTGCCGAGTACGACCTCGCGGGCCGGGAAGCTCGCCACCGCCGCACAGCCGAGCCGCCAGTCCCAGCCCAGGGGCTTCACGACAGGCTCGATCAGCCGTCCGGCTCGGCCCAGGAAGCTCTGCCGCAGGGCCTCGCCCTGCTGCTCAGCTTCCGTCAGGTCGGCCGCCGCCGGCAGGACGGGCTTCGGGTAGCTGCCGAGGGCCCAGATCACCACGCTCATCGCGAGGATGAGCGTGCCTGCGTTTTTGAGGAACGACCAGGCGGCCTCGCGCACCCGCTCGAGGACCACCGCCGGCTGCGGCCACCGCCAGCCCGGCAGCTCCATCACGAAGGGCTGCGGCGGGCCGCGGAAGATCGTCCGCGAGAGGACGCTCGCGACCAGAGCCGCGACGATCACGCCGACGGCGTACATGCAGACGAGTACGACGGCCGGCAGCCGCAGCCACGAGGCGCCGAAGGCAACGTTCGGGATGAAGGCGCCGCAGAGCAGCAGGTAAACCGGCAGCCGGGCCGAGCAGCTCATCAGTGGCGCCACGAGGATCGTGAGCAGCCGATCGCGGCGGTTCTCGATCGTGCGGGCGGCCATGATCCCAGGGATCGCACAGGCAAAACTCGACAGGAGCGGGATGAATGACTTGCCGCTCAGGCCGGCCCACACAAGCAGCCGGTCCATGAGGAATGCGGCCCGCGAGAGATAGCCGCAGCCTTCCAGGATCGCGATGAACAGGAAGAGCAGGGCGATCTGTGGCACGAATACCACGACGCCGCCTACGCCGGCGAGCACGCCATCGACGATGAGCGAACGGATCGCCCCCTCGGGGAGCACCGACTCAGCCCAGGCGGAAACGCCGTCCATCCCCGCGGAGATGAGATCCATCAGCGGCGCCGCCAGCTGGAAGATCGACGTGAACAGCGCCAGCATCACGGCGATGAACACGAGCGTGCCCCAGAGGCGATGCGTGAGCCAGCCGTCGATCCGCTCGTCGAGCGGCCGGCGGGCCGGCGCCGACCGCGACACAATGCCCGCGGTCGCGCGGTCGATCCAGGCATACCGGGCGATCGCCTCGCGGGCGGCCTGTGGCCGTGAGCCGTCGATGGCGGAAAGATGAGGGGAGAGGTCTGGCGGCCGCGGAAAGGGTGTGTCCGGTGCGGCGACGATTCGCTCGCGGAGGGTGGCGACGCCGTCTCCGGTCGGTGCCACGACACGGACGACCGGGCAGCCGAGCCGGCTGGCGAGGGCTGCGTCGTCAATCGTGATTCCCTTCGCGGCGGCGACGTCGGAGAGCGTCAGGGCGATCACCATCGGCAGGCCGAGTTCCATCGCCTGGCTGGCCAGATAGAGGTTGCGTTCGAGGTTCGTCGCATCGACGGCGACGACGACGCAGTCGGGCTTCGACACGTCGGCCATGCGGCCGCGGAGCACGTCGATGGCCACCTGCTCATCGGGGCTCTGAGGTGTGAAGCTGTAGGAGCCGGGTAGATCGACGAGGTCGATCGTCATGCCCCGGTGCGTGAACCGCCCCACCTTTTCTTCGACGGTCACGCCCGGATAGTTGCCGATCCGTGTGGGAATCCCTGCGAGCGCGGAGAAGAGCGTGCTCTTGCCGGTGTTTGGATTGCCGAGCAGGGCGACCGTGAGGTGCGACGGGGGAGCGGAGGGCTGGGGCATGCGTGGGCCGCGAGGACAAACAGTGAAGGGGAAAGAAGATCAGCCGGCGGTCAGGGTGATGCGGGCCGCCTCGGCCCGGCGGATCGACAGCCGATAGCCGCGGAGCTCCAGTTCCAGCGGATCGCCAAGCGGGGCCCGACCGACGAGCCGCACGACGATGCCGGGCGTGAGTCCCATTTCCAGGAGCCGCAGAGCGACCGCGTCATCGCCGAGGACATCGGCCACCGTGGCCGTGTGGCCCACGGCGATCGACTCCAGTGATACCGACATACCAGCCACCATGCCTGCATGCCCGCGGCGAAACGGGCTCCGTGCGATCGTCGGAACACGCGGCCAACATAGGCCCCGTTGCGGAGATGTGAGATTCCGTCTCAACTGCGTTGAAAGTGTAGCACGCCGATGGCACATCCCGGACTTTTCGTGACCGGCACCGATACCGACGTCGGCAAGACGGCGGTGGCCACCGCGATTGCCCGTCACCTCGTGGCCGAGGGGCGGCGCGTGGGCGTCTACAAGCCGGTCGCCAGCGGCGTGACGACGGCCGTCAGCGATGCCCGTCGCCTGTGGGAGGCCGCCGGCGCGCCGCTCACGATCGAGCAGGTCTGTCCGCAGGCGTTCACCGCGCCGCTCGCGCCGCCGTGGGCCGCGCGGGCCGAGGGGCGGAGCGTGGACGAGCGACTGCTACGGAAGGGCATCGAGCCCTGGCGTGGTGTGAGCGACGTCGTGATCGTCGAAGGTGCCGGCGGTCTCTTTTCACCGGCCGGCGAAAAGTCACTCAACGCCGATCTCGCCCGTGATCTCGGGCTGCCGCTCGTCATCGTCGATGCGGCACGGCTCGGGGCGATCGGCCGCACGCTGATGGCGGTGACGGCGGCCCGTGCAGAAGGGCTGGCCGTCGCCGCGGTCGTGCTCTCCCACACGCACCCGCTCGCCGGCGCCGACGACGATCCGGCGAGCGAACGGAGGATCGCTGCCGACAACGCCCTCGAGCTGGCGGGTCGGCTCGGGGGCATGCCGGTGGGTGTGCTCGCGCACGCCGCGGAGCGGGTCGCCCCGGACATCGACTGGTCTACGCTGGCGCGGAGCGACGGCCGCCGAGCGTGAGCGTGAAGGCCACCCGCCAGCTGCCGCGGGGGTCGGGCGTCACGATCCAGTGGGGCATCACGACCACCGACTGGTGGACGAGTTCGAAGCCCCCTTCCGACTGGCTCACCGTTTGGATTGGAAACGTCCAGATGCCGGGGTCGGTGCCGTTGCTCGCCTGCCCGATCGAGAGGGCTGCATCGATCCCCAGCCAGTCGTCGACGAGCCCAAGCCTGCTGGCGATGGGCAGGTCGAGGCACGTGCCCAGTTCGCCGAGCGACTGACCGGAAGCGTCGTAAAAAAACCGGCCATCCGCCTGAGCGGGCATGCCGGCGAAGTTGAGTTCGACGGCGAGGTGCTGTCGGAAGTCGGCGGGCAGACCCGAAAGCATGTAGGCGATCTCGATTGTCGGTGAACCCGGCCGCACACAGAGCGTCTTTGAGAGCGTGAAGGGAATGCCCCACGCGTTGCCGGCGCGGGTCAGGCGCACCTCGATGCGGTCGGCGGTGCGGTGCAGTTCGTGCGTGTAAACCCCTTCGGTGAAGTCGCCGCGCTCACAGGCTGATCCATCGACGATCGCCGCCGCGGCCACGTCGACATCCCAGAAGTGATCGACGAGGCTCTTTCGGCGGGTGCGGTCGAAGCGGACCATCCGCTCGAGGCCCTCCTGCTTGAACTTCGCCACCTGCGAGGCATCGACGATGCTCCGGGCCGCCCCGGGGCCAGCGAGCACCTGGGCATGGTAGGCCTCGGGCCGCCGGTCGAGCGTGGCGAGCAGGTTGTGTCGCGGACCGCGAAGGTCGAGCTCGTAGAGGATGCCGCCGCGGGCCGGCGCGAGCCAGCAGTCAAGCAGGTCGCTCGTCACGCGGATCTCGTCGCGGCCGTCGAAGTCGAAGTCGTCGTGGGCCGTGTCGATCCGCGGGCCCGAGCGGCTTTCCGCCCGGTCGAGGGCGGCATCGGCGGCGATCAGTTCCGTGTAGATCGCATTGCGGAGATGCGGCAGGTAGATTCCGCCGAAGGCGCCGTGCCAGTAGGCACAGTTGCACTGGCCCCGATGCAGAGCCTGCTCGGCCTCGGCGAGACCTGCGCGATCAACGCCCGGCGCGGTGCGGAGCCCGTCGAGCCGTGCGCTCACGGCCATCATCCGGGCGTACATCTCGCCCGCCTCCGGATACCGCATCCGGAAGTTCCGCCAGCTGCCGCCGCGGATGAACCGGGCCACCGGCGCGAGCCGTTCGTCGCTCGCCGCGAGCGTCCGGGCCGCCACGCAGGCAAGCTGCGACTCCGGCGGCAGCACCCACTCCGTCATCTCCCGGTAGCTGCACTCGGGCAGCCACACCGTGCCCGCCGGCGGCGTATCGCGGACGACCTCCGACGGCAGGCACATCTCGATCCAGTCGCGATTGGCCTCGAGCATCTCGAAGAACCGCGCCAGCCAGCCCTCGCTGAAACAGGTGCGATGGGTGTCGGGCCAGACGCCGAACTTCTCGCCGTCGTCGCCAAACACGGCCAGTGCGCCATGGCGGCGGGCGGCCAGAAACCGCAGGTGGTCGAGCGTGGCCTCGGGGGCTGCGAACGGGATGACATAGCGGAGCCGCTCGCTCACCGGAAACACCGCAAGCGTCGCGCCGTCTCCCTCCGTGAGCCAGTGGCGGTCGAGCTGGTCGTCCGTGAGGCCCGCGGCCTTGAAGTGGGAGTCGTCGAGGATCGTCCACTCGATTCCGGCCGCCGCGACGTCCTTCGTCATGCCCGGATCCCAGACCCGTTCGGCGACCCACATGCCCGACACCTTCGTGTGGAGGCGGTGTTCGAGCCACCGGGTGTAGCTCGTGATCTGGGCGATCCGGTCACGGGCCGGCAGCATCGCGAGCACCGGCTCGTAGAAGCCACCACCGACGATCTCGATCTGGCCCCGGGCGGCGAGGGAGGCGAGCCGATCGAGGTAGTCAGGGTGATGGCGGTCGAGCCATTCGGCCAGCGGGCCGCTCGTGTGCAGCGCGAGGCGGATGCTGGGATGCCGCTCGAGCAGATCGAGAAATGGCCGGTAGCTGTCGAGATAGGCCTGCTCGAAGACGCCGTCGAAGTTGCCGACAGGCTGGTGATCGTGGAGGACGAAGACGAAGCGGACGGCGGGGTGCATTACGTGCCCTCAGAGGAATGTGAAGCCGCATTGTCGGTGCGCTGTTACGAGACGGCAAATTGCCGGCTTCGGAACGGCAGCTGTCTCGTCGCGGTGGGCCGCGGCGGCCCAATGCCTCTCGAGCAGCCGCCGATTCCTTCGCCTCCTCTTGCGTGCGCAGCGGTTTCGGAGTGAGCGTGTTTAAGCACCGGCCTGCATCAGCCGAGCCGCCGATTCGTCGGGAGAGAGTGGCGTGATGTGGCAGCCGGTGGCGAGCTCGAAGCCGGCGAAGGAGCTCAGGCGGGGGAGGATTTCGAGGTGCCAGTGCCAGGCGGCTCGGGCCGTGGCGGGTGCGCGGGTGCCGAACGGCAGTTGATGCAGCCACCAATTGAAGTGGCTGCCGGGCACGAGCTGTTCGAGCCGGTCGACGTAGAGCTGCGTCAGGTCGGCGATGGCAGCCACGCGAGCCGGGCTCGTGGCGTGGAAGAACGGCTCGGTCGTCCGCGGGAGTATCCAGGCCTCGAACGGCTGCCGCGGTGCATCGGGGACGAGGAGGACGACGTCCGCTTGCTCGGCGACGATTCGCCCCGCGCAGTCGGCGGCGGCGATCACGTCGGCGAACAACCCAGGTGTGCGATCGACGGCGGCTATCTCGGCCTGCATGACCGATGGCACGAAGTCGAGGGCCACGAGTTGGCTATGCAGATGTTCGAGCGACGCGCCCGCCTGTGGACCAGAGTTCTTGAAGATCGTCGCCCAGGCGAGATCGCTGCGGCCGGCCAGCATCTCGAGTCGCTGACGGCAGAGTTCCCAGACGTCCCGCCAGGCATCGGCAGCGACTGCCGCGACGGTTCGCTCGTGTGCGGCCGACTCGATCACCACGTCGTGCACGCCGTGGGCAGATCGGGTGAGCGGAGAAGCCTGTTCGACGGCTGCTTCCCTGCCGAGCGGACACTCGACCGCGAACGGATAGAGGTTGGGAACGATCCGGGATCGCCACTGCTTTCCGGCATCGGGTGGCGATCGAAGCCAGGCCGGCGGTGTGCGGTGTTCGTTGCCAACGCAGAACGGACACCAGTCGCGCGGGGCTGACATGGTGCCGGCGTCGGCGGGCCGGTCGGCGTCGTGCGGCCGCGCGGCCCGCCTGGGCGCGACGAACACCGTGCGGCCACTCACCGGGTCGTGGTGCAGCCGCGGGTCGTCTGGGGCGGGATCGGCGGCGGGCACGGGATCGCTCATCCCTGGCTAGTATGCGCGAAACGCGGACCCGCGACGCCAGGAGCCCGGTCGCGCCGACGCAGCCCGGGCACGCCGTGACCGGAAAGAAACGCCACATGTCATGGCATGGCACGCCGACATTGTCCTCGCCGTTGAACCGCTCTCGAGAGGTCCGTAGACTCTGCACACGCGAAATCAATTCGGCTCACTCCCAGGGAGAAGCAGCATGCTCACCGTCGGCGACTCGTTCCCCCAGTTTTCCTGCCAGGCCTGTGTCGGCACCGGTAAGGACGACATGAAGCTGCTCACCAACGCCGACTATGCGGGCAAGTGGGTCGTCTACTTCTTCTATCCGAAGGACTTCACGTTCGTTTGCCCGACGGAACTGGCCGAGTTCAACAAGCAGCTCAAGGCCTTTGCCGACCGCGACACGAGCGTCGTCGGCGGCAGCACCGACAACGAGTGGTCGCACCTCGCCTGGCGTCGGGCCCACTCCGACCTCACGAACCTCGGCTATCCGCTCATCGCCGCCCAGAAGCTCGCCCCCGAGCTCGGCATCCTGGAGAAAAGCGAGGGCTATTGCCTGCGGGCCACGTTCATCGTCGATCCGCACGGCGTGATCCAGTGGGTGGACGTCAACCAGGGCCGCGTCGGTCGCAATGTGGCCGAAGTGCTCCGCGTGCTCGACGCCCTGCAAAGCGACGAACTCTGCCCGTGCAACTGGAAGAAGGGCGACCCCTACGTGAAGGTCGGGTGAGCCCGTGCGGAACGGTCGGCGGACCTGGCAGCGGAAGTTCGCCGATGCGTTCCGCGGCTGCTCGCGGGCGTTCCGTAGCCAGTCGAGCTTCGCCGTGCATGTGACCGTCGCGGTCATCGTGGTCGCAGCGGCGGCATGGTTTCGCGTGACGGCGGTCGAGTGGTGTCTGCTCACGCTGGCGATCGGCGGCGTCCTCGTCGCCGAGGTGTTCAATACGGCGCTGGAGTCGCTGGCCCGTGGCCCCGGGAGCCGGCGGCATCCGCGGCTTCGCGACGCCCTCGACATGGCCAGTGCCGCCGTGCTCGTGGCTGCCACGACGGCGGCCGTCGTGGGGGTCGTCGTATTCGGGCCGCGGCTCCTCGCCCTGGTCGGACTCGGCGATTGCAATTGACCGCCGGGCCGCAGCCAGCCTAGGGTGCCCGCTCATCGGCGGGGCGGAGTGCCGCTCGTCACGAGTGACCTTCTGGAACCATTCACTTTCAGGTCAAGGAGATGATCATGGGTAAGCTGTTGGCAGAGGCGATCGGGACGTTTTGGCTCGTGCTCGGAGGCTGCGGCAGCGCCGTGCTGGCGGCCGCCTACCCAGACCTGGGGATCGGCTTCGCGGGCGTGTCGCTCGCGTTCGGTCTCACGGTGCTTTCGATGGCCGTCGCCATCGGCCACATTTCGGGCTGCCATCTCAACCCCGCCGTGACCGCAGGCCTCGTGGCCAGCGGCCGGTTTCCGGCCAAGGATCTGATCGGCTACTGGATCGCCCAGGTCGTGGGCGGCATCGCCGGCGCCGGCGTGCTCTACCTCGTGGCCAAGGGGCTGCCGGGGTTTAGTGCGGCCGCCAGCGGCTTCGCCTCCAATGGCTTCGCCGACCACTCGCCGGGCGGCTATCCCTGGGAGAGCTGCTTCATCATCGAGGCCGTGCTCACGGCCGTGTTCCTGTTCGTGATCCACGGTGCGACCGACAAGAAAGCGGGCAGCGCGATCGCCCCGATCGCGATCGGCCTCTGCCTCACGCTGATCCACCTCGTGAGCATCCCGGTCACCAACACGAGCGTGAATCCTGCCCGCAGCACTGCGACCGCCGTGTTCGCCGGCGGCTGGGCCCTCCAGCAGCTGTGGCTCTTCTGGGTGGCGCCGATCGTGGGCGGCATCGTGGGGGGGCTCGTCTACAAGGCCGTTGCCGAGTGCGCTGACTGAGGCAGATTCCTACCTAACGGTTTACAAGCGTCATGGTGGCTCCCGGGGTTGCCCACACCCCGGGAGCCGGACGCTCGCTACGAACATCCTGTTCTTCGCTCGCTCGATGCTGACTGCGCTTCGCCATCCTGGCTGCGCTGGTCAGCAAACGCCGGCTCCCGGGGTGTGGGCAACCCCTCGTGCGGTGCGTGGATAATGACCGTGAAGCCCGAGGCGCGAGCCAAGGGAATGCGGTTCGCCTCGTTGAAAACCACGCGGATTCCCTTGGCTCGCGCTTCGGGCTTCCAGGCACGTTCATTCCTTCGCCCGGACGTCGTAGCAGAGGAGGGCGTCGCCTTCGCGGAGGTAGAGGCGGCCGTCCACGATCACGGCGTGCGCCCAGCTCGGGCGGTCGCCGCTGCCCGGCACCTGGAATGACGAGACCTCCCTGTACGCCGCGGGATCGGCCTTCACGAGCGAGAGCGTGCCGTCGGAGTACCGGATGTAGAGGTGACCGTCGGCGGCGATGATCGAGGCGGAGTTCTTGCCGCTGCCCCGCTGCTTCCAGGCGAGCGTGCCCGTCGTCAGCTCGGCGCAGAACGGGATGCCCTTGTCGTCGGAGTCGCCGTAGAGATGGTCGCCCACGAGAACGATGCCGCCGTGCTTGTTGGCGAGATCGGTGTTGAGCGGATAGATCTCCTCGACCGTCACGCCGCCGTCGGCGTGAGGCACCTGCTTCAAGAGCGCGCCGCCGCGCTTGTAGCCGGCGGCGAAGAAGACGAGATCGTCCCGCACGATCGGCGTGGGAATCACGGCCGTGGTCTTGTCGATCGGATACGTCCAAAGGAGCTTTCCCGAGGCGGCATCCACGCCGAATGCGCCGCCGGCGGTCGTCTGCACGTACACCCTGCGGCCTCCCAGGGTCGCGATCACGACGGATGAATGGCCCGCGCCGCGGTCGTCCGGCACGCTGCACGTCCACCGGACCTTGCCCGTGCGTTTGTCGAGCGCGGCGAGCGTCGCCTTGTCGCCGCCCGGCGTGCAGATCAGCGTGTCGCCGTCGACCGTCACGCTCTCGCTGTAACCCCAGCTGTCGCCCTTCGCGCCCCCCAGGTCGGCCTTGAGGTCGAGGCGAAACAGTTCGCGGCCATCGGCGACCGAGCAGGCGAGGAGCAGGCCGAACGGTGAGAGCACGTAGACGCGGTCGCCGTCCACGGTCGGCGTGCTGCGGGAGCTCTGCCAGGTGGGCTGGCCGTCGGTCCAGGCCGCGCCCGTCTTGGTCTTCCAGAGCTGCCGGCCTGTGGCGCGGTCGAAGCAGGAGAGGTATTCGTCGGCGTCGTCGGCTGTGGAGAGGCCGTCACCAAGCGTGAAGATGCGGTCGCCGGCGATCGCCGGGCTGGCATAACCGCGGCCCGCACCGGCCGTCTGCCAGACGAGCGGCGGACCTTCGGCGGGCCACGATTCGAGCAGGTCGGTGTCGGGAGCCACGGCGGTGCGGCCGACGCCGCGGAACGTCGGCCAGTCGGTGGCCAGGGCCCACGAGGCTGCGAGGGCGGCCAGGACGGCGAGGGGAAAAACGCTGCGGCGGACGGGCTGCATGGCGAGACTCCAAGGCCGAAACGGGCTGGTCGTGGCGGCCGCGCGGACGGCGCACGACCCCGGAAAACGCGGTGTATAGTAGCAGTCACGTTGAACCTATCGCGAGGAGCCGTGTCGTGTCGAATGCGTCGGAGAACGAAGCCCTGTTCGGGCGGCGGGTGACGGTGGAGCAGGTCGAGGAGGGGCAGGAACTGGCCCCGAAGTTCGATGCCCAGGGCTTCATTCCCTGTGTCACGACCGACTTCCACTCCGGTGAGGTGCTCATGGTGGCGGTGATGAACCGCGAGGCGCTCGCGAAGACGATCGAGACGGGCGAGGCCCACTACTGGAGCCGCAGCCGCCAGCAGCTCTGGCACAAGGGGGCCACGAGCGGCCTCGTGCAGAAGGTCACGGAGATGCGGATCGACGACGACCAGGACTGTGTCTGGCTGCGGGTCGAGATCGCCGGCGGCGCCAGCTGCCACGTCGGCTACCGGTCATGCTTCTACCGCAAGGTGCCGGTGGGGGCCGAGCGGGCCGCTGGCACGACGCTCGAGTTCCTCGAGCACGAGAAGGCCTTCGATCCGAAGGCCGTCTACGGCGACGCCCCGAACCCCACGCAACTGTAGCGCACTTGGAAGCCCTGAGCGCAAGCGAGGGGATCATTGCGGTGTGCCGGCTCGGGGGCGGCAACTGTCTCGTCGCGGGACCTCGAAGACTCGGTCAAATGCTCCTCGAGCAGTCGCCGACCCCCTCGCCTCCCCGCTTCGTGTGTTGCCCCCGCCTCCATGGAAGCCCTGAGCGCAAGTTTTGATGTTGCGCGTTTTTGTCTGTGAATCATAAAGCAGCCCTGTATTCAGCGGCGAAGCCCCGTTCCAGCAGGGCTTTCATCCGCTGGACTCCGCCGGGAGTCTCCAGTCGCTTGGCCATGTAGGCCAACTCCGATCGCTCGGTCGCCAGCCGGATCGCCTGGCGCAGGCCGTGCGTCCGCTGTGGAACCCACCACTTCTTCGCCTCGGCAGCCAATTTGGAACTGCGGAGCTGCTTCGCCCGGTACCACTCGAGGTACAGGAACGTGGTGATCACGAGGGATACCCACGCCTCGACGGCGTCGAACCGCTTGAAGCGGTACCGGGCAAACCCGAGTGACGACTTCAGTTCC
>JAPOJV010000005.1 GCA_029978085.1 bacterium | reverse complement strand
CTGCCGCTTGCAGGCACGACACGCGGCCAGGATGCAAGATGAACGCTGCAATCAGCCGCGTTGCCATTGCGGCCGCCGTGCAGCGCAGGCCGCTCCGCTGCAGAACGCCCTTGAGCCCAGGAAGCGAATCGGCGACCATGACCATGGCGGGGCCTCCTTTTGCGGCTGGAGAAAACAACCAAGATCTGGTCGTAGAGGAGCCCCGCCTTTTTCCCCAACCCCGCTTTTTGCCGCCGGATGACCGGCAGCGCAACATCAAAAAGCGCGAGCGAGGGGATTCTGCGGCGGAAGCCGCGGACGTTCTGAAAACCGCAGACCCGCACTATTCCTCCGCAGGTCACCCTCCTGTGGCGAAAGTTCGGGGCTGCCCATGCCCCGAGGGCCGGAGTAAGTAGCCCGGTCACGCCGTGACCGGTGAACCAGCCTGTCACGGCGTGACAGGCCCACGCAGCGTGACGGGCCTACAGCGAGACGAAGCTCGTCTACAATGCCCGCATGTCATGCTCGTTCAGTTCATCTGCCGCCGTGTCTCGCCTGGGCGGCGGATGTGGGCTGTTGGTCGTCGGCCACGGTACGGCCGATCCAGTCGGGGCAGGCGAGGCGGAGACGGTCACGAGACACGTCGCCGCCATGCTGCCAGGCGTGCCAGTCGAGCTCGGCTACTTGGAGGTGATCGAGCCCTCGATCGCGGTCGCCGTGAACCGGCTCGCGGCCCGTGGCTGCCGTGAACTCGTGGCGATGCCGCTGCTGCTCTTCACTGCTGGGCATGCGCGGCGAGATGTGCCCGAGGCGCTCACCGCCGCCGCTGAGGCTGCCGGGGTCGCGTTCCGGATGGCCGAGCCGTTCGGCCTGCATCCCGAAATCGTGAATCTCTCGCGTACAAGGCGAGAGGCGGCACTCGCCGGCGCGGTGGGTGGCGCCCGGGAGCCGGCGGTGCTCGTGATGGTGGGGCGGGGGGCGAGCGACCCCGAGACGCCTGCGCAGCTGCGGGCTTTCACGGCGGCGACACTCGACGAGGCGTATACCGGCCGGTTCGTGGCCGTGGAGCAGGGATTCGTCGCCGCCGCCAGGCCGTCGCTCGACGAGGCCGTGGCCATGGCGGCCGAGCGTGCCGCGGCCCTCGGTGCGGGCCGGGTCGTCGTGCAGCCGCACCTTCTGTTCAGTGGCCACGTAGAACGTCAGGTCGCCGCTGCGGTCGAGCGGGGTCGGCAACTCGCGCCGCACCTCGAATGGCTGCAGGTTGGCCGGCTTGGTGCCGATGAGGCAGTGGCACGGGCTGTCGTGCACAGGGCTGCGGAAGCTGCGGCCTTCGCGCAAGCGGGGCTGGAGAGCCTGTCTCGCCAAGCCTGAGCTGAGTCGTCACAATGCCAAGGTCCGGGTCGAGTCGTTTCAGAAGGAGCCAGACCGTGAGTTGCAACCTCCAGATGGTAGGGATCGCCGGAGCCGCGTCGCGGCGGCAGGGCTGGCGGGCCACGACGTGGACGACGGGGGTGTTCTCGGCGGCAGCCCTCGCAGCGCTGGCAGCCTGGCCGGTGCTGGCCGAGCAGCCCCCTACGGGCGGCCCGAAGCCCGGCGCGAACGATCCCCACATCGCCAAGGCGGTGCGCCGGCATCTGGAGAGCGAGCACTTTCTCAAGCAGCCGATCAACGATGCGATGGCTCGCCGGTGGTTCGACGCCTTCCTCGAGGCGCTCGACCCGATGAAGATCTATTTGATGCAGAGCGACGTCGACTCGTTCATGCAGCAGCGGGACTCGCTCGACGATCTCGTGAAGCGGGGCGACGTGAGCTTCGCCTACCAGGTGTGCGACCGCTTCCTGCAACGGGTCGATTCGCGGCTGCCGTTGATCGAGCGGCTCCTGAACACGCCTCACGACTTCACGACGCCCGAGTCGATCGTCATCGACCGCAAGGCCACCCAGTGGGCCAAGACGGAGGCCGAGGCCGAGGATCTCTGGCGGCGGCGGATCAAATACGAACTGCTCGTGCAGAAGATGGAGAAGACGCCCCCCGAGGAGGCCAAGGAGAAGCTGCTGCGTCGCTACCGCAGCTTCGCCAAGCGGATGCACCAGATGACGGGTGACGAGCTGCTCGAGACCTATCTCTCGTCGCTCACCGGCAGCTTCGATCCGCACACGAGCTTCATGTCGCCCGGCACCCTCGAGAACTTCGAGATCGGCATGCGGCTCCAGCTCGACGGCATCGGCGCCCAGCTCAAGGGCGAAGACGGCTACACGACGATCATGGAACTCACGCCGGGCGGGGCCGCCGACAAGGATGGCCGGCTCAAGGCGAAGGATCGGATCGTGGGCGTGGGGCAGGGCACCGACGGCGAGATCGTCGACACCGTCGACATGAATCTCAACGAGGTGGTGAAGCTCATCCGCGGCAAGCGGGGCACCCTCGTGCGGCTGAAGGTGATCCCCGTGGGCGAGACCGTGCCCAAGATCTACGACATCACGCGGGCCAAGATCGAGCTCAAGGATGCCGAGGCCCGTGGCGAGGTGATTGAGCACGGCACGAAGGCCGATGGTTCGCCGTACCGGATCGGCGTGATCAACCTGCCGAGCTTCTACATGGATATGGCCGCCGCCCAGCAGGGGCAGGCGGAGTACAAGAGCAGCACCCGCGACTGCAAGCGGCTGCTCGACGAGTTTCGCCAGCAGGGCGTCGACTGCGTGGCGCTGGACCTGCGGCACAACGGCGGCGGCTCGCTCCCCGAGGCGATCAAGCTCACGGGCCTGTTCATCGACAAGGGGCCGGTGGTGCAGATCAAGGATGCCGACAAGCAGGTGCGACCCTACGACGACGTCGATCCGGGCGTGGCCTGGGACGGCCCGCTCGTGGTGCTCACCAACAAGTTCAGCGCCAGTGCCAGCGAGATCCTCGCCGGCGCGATCCAGGACTATCACCGCGGCCTGATCATCGGCGACGAGGCGACCCACGGCAAAGGCACCGTGCAGAGCCTGCTCGACCTTGGCCGCCAGCTGTTCCAGCGGTACGACAACTCGCCGTCGCTCGGCGCGATCAAGATCACGATGCAGCAGTTCTACCGGCCGAGCGGCGCGAGCACGCAGCTCGAGGGCGTGAAGAGCGACGTCGTGCTGCCGAGTCTCACCACGCACCTGCCGGTGGGTGAGGGTGATCTCGACCATGCGATCCCGTTCGACAAGGTGCCGCAGGCCGGCTACCAGTCCACCGGCCGCGTCAACGAGGCCCTGCTGGCCCAGTTGCGGGCTCGGTCGGCGGAACGGATCGGTGGCAACGCCGACTTCGGCAAGCTCGCCAACGACGTCGCCCGCTACAAGAAGCGGAAGGACGAAAAGACGATCTCGCTGGTCGAGGCCGAGTTCGAGAAGCAGTGGAACGAGGGCAGGGCCGCTGAGGACGAGGAGGAGAAGAAGCTCGAGGAGCTGGAGGCCCAGAAGCGGCCCGTCGTCCGCCGCGACTACTATTTCGATGAGGCGATGAACGTGACGGTCGATTTCCTGCAGGCCTCCGGCAAGCCGGGCATCGCCGTGCCGGCGCCGGCCAACGCGATCGCCCCCCGCCAGAGCGCCGAGGTCGTGCGGCCGGCGGTGCCCACGCCGTAGGCCCGTCACTTTGTTGTCAGTCCGTAGTCCGCACACTCCGTGTGCGGGAGTGGGCATGCAGGCCGAGGGGCGAAGGTTGAAGCTCGTGGCGTTCGGAACTGCAGGCGAATAGCTCGGTGCTGCGGCACTCAGACCGTGGGCCGCATGTGGACTACGGCGCTACGGCCGGATCGCGAGTGAGTCCGGGTGCTCGAGCGTGATCCCGAGGTCGCGGAACAGCAGCGCCGGGTTCACCCGCTTGTCGGCGCCGCGGACCCGGGGGGCCGACGGATCCCAGGTCGGCGCAGGGCAGCCGGTGACCGCGGCGAGCCTGCCATACCAGTCGCGCCGAAGCACGGGGTGGCCGTCCGATACGACATACAGCGGCTGCGGCACCCCAGCATCGGCAACCGCGCAGACGATCCGGGCCGCGTCATCGACATGGATCAGATTGAGCCAGGTGTCGGGATCGGCAGCGATCGGCCGGCCAGCCCGAAGGTCATCCAGCCGCGGCAGCCGGCCAGGGCCATAGAGTCCGGCGAACCGCAGGGCCACGCCCGGCCCGGCCGGATGGCCACGAAGCAGTTGTTCGGCCTCGACGAGCACGGCCCCCGCCTCGCGGCCAGGATTCGGCGGCGTCTGCTCGTCCACCATCCCGCCGGCCTCGTCGCCCCACACGCCGGTGGAACTCGAAAGAATCACCCGCGGCCGGACGCTCTCTGCACCATTCCGGGCGAGCGCATCGAGCAGCCGCCCAAAGCCCCCGACATGCACATCGCGATGCGTCCGGCCCGCAGCCCGATCGAAGCCCACCGCCCAGAACACGGTATCGAGCGGCGGCAGCTCCTCGAGCCATCGCGTCGCCGCGGCATCGGTCACATCGGCCAGGATCGGCTCGACCCGGACCGCCGCCAGCTCCCGCGCTCTCGCCTCCCGCCGCGTCACCCCGAGCACCCGCGCGCCTTCGCCCACCCACCGCCGCGCCACCCGTTCCCCGAGATATCCACACCCCACCACCAGCCGCGTCCGCCGGCGGCTTGCAGAGGACACGCTCTCCTGCAGCTTTTCAGCCATGCTCTCTGCCCTTTACGAACGACGAATGAAGGTCAGCACACCACCCAAGGAGGCGAAGGGGCTGCCCATGCCCCGAGAGCCGGCGTTGGCGGCAAGCGCAGGCAGGATGCCGGAGCGATGCCGCCATCGAGCGAGCGAAGGGCATGGATGCCCGAAGCGAGCGTCCGGCGACGGGGCGTGGGCAGCCCCTTCGCCGGCGCACATATGCCAGGGAGAGCCACCCGTGGAATTCATCACTCGAGCGCCCCCGGACGACCGCCGCCGCCGGACGCGGCCTGCCCTTCCATCCATGAGGCGAGCACCACCTGCGCCGCCACCGCATCCGCCCGCTCCTTTTTCCGACCGCGGGTGAGCCCCACGCCCGCGAGCATCCCGGCCGCCTCCTTGGAGCTGTATCGCTCGTCGTGAAAGGCGACGGGGAGCCCGGTGATCCGGCCCAGCCAGGCGCCGAACCGCTCCACCTCGCGGCTCATGTCGCTGTCGCTGCCGTCGGCATGCACGGGCAGGCCGACGACGAAGCCCACGAGCGACTCGTCAGACACCAGCTTGCGGAAGAAGGCCGTATTGGCACCGCGATCCCCCACGGCTTCGTGGATGCACAGCGGGCTCGCGAGAATGCGGTGGGCGTCGCAGACGGCGATGCCGATTCGGCGGCGTCCATAGTCGACGCCGGCCACGCGGCCTGCGGGGATCGGTGCCGAAGCGGGAGCAGTCATTCGGCGCCCGCCGCTGGCGGTGATGCAGCCGCCCTGCGGGGCTCTTGGTGCGGCAGCTCGGGAAACCGTCCAGTCTGCAAAAACTCGGCCGTGGCCCGTTGCACGGCCGTATCCTTCATCATCGCGGCATGGTGCACTGGCACGACGAGGAAATCGCGGGCGCCCGCCAGTCGCGTCTCCGCGACCCGCACCACGGCGTCGTCGTCTCCGTCGAGGAGCAGACTGTAGCCCGTGTCGTCGCCGCGGCCACCGGCCACGATGCCGAAGTCGCAGGCGGGCACTGCGAGGCTCGGGGCGACCCGCGGCCAATCAACCACCAGGTCACGCGAGGCTCCCTCGGTGAGTGAGGCGAGGCCCCAGATTCGCGATGCCATGCTGGCGAGGTCGGAGCCCTGGTTGGGCGGGCCGAGCATCACCATGCGGCGGGTGCGGGCGAGGTCGCGAGCAGCGGCGAGGGCCATCCAACGGCGAACGACGAGGTTGCCGAGGCTGTGCCCCACGAACGAGAGCGTCTCGGCCTGGGGGAGGCGGGCGACGACGGTGTCGAGGGCCCGGCCGTGGGCATCGATGTCGGCCTTCACGCTCGCGTAGCCGAACGTGAGCACCGTCGCATCGAGGGCCGTGCGGAGATGCTTCGCCAGCGGGGCCATCGAGTCCCGGCCCTCGCCGAGGCCGTGGAGCAAGATGACCGTGTGTCCGCGGACGGGGCTCACGCGGCCTGACTGCTCGAGATCGGCGAATACCGCCTCGCATTCACCGCGGGTGCCCTCGTGGACGACTCGGTCATCGGGATCGAGGAGCCGGCACGCGTCGCCTGGCGAAAGCGCCTGTGGGCGATGCTGCAGCCGCCAGTCGTGCCGCACGAGCTCGTCGGTCCACTCGAGTGCCTCTCGTGAACGCCGCAGCTGGTCGATCCAGGCGGCATCACGGCCTGGCATGTCATCGGCCCGTGCGATGTCGCACAGGGCGGCCAGCAGGCATAGGCAGAGCAGCGATCGAATGGTCACAGATACTCGTTCCATCCGCGGGCCTCGAGTTCCGCCACGACCTTTCGCACCGCCTCCTCGTGGCCGCGTTCTGCGACGAGCGTGGCGTCGGGCGTGTGCACTACCAGCATATTCGCAAGCCCCATCGTGACGACCAAATGGCCGTCGGCGGCATGGACGATCGTGCCCGTCGAGTCGATGCCCAGGTGGCGGCCCACGATCGTGTTGCCCTGCTCGTCGGCTCCGCGCTGGCGGGCCACGGCCGACCAGCCGCCGAGGTCGTCCCAGGTGAACGGCGCCTCGATCACGGCCACGTCGGTCGCATGCTCGAGCACGGCGTAGTCGATCGAGATCCCCTTGATCGCAGCGAACTCGGCGGCGAAGACATCGTCGCGGTGGGGCGTGTCCCAGGCGGCGGCGATCCGCTCGAGCCGCTGGAGCATGTCGGGCTGCCGGGCGGCGAGGGCGGCGAGGATCGTCTTTGCCTTCCACACGAAGATGCCGGCGTTCCAGAGATAGGTGCCGGCGGCGAGATACTCGCGGGCCACGCTCGCCGGCGGCTTCTCGCGAAATCTCGCCACAGCGTGGGCCGGGGCATCGCCGGGGCCGACCGCGAGCGGCTCGCCCTGTTGGATGTACCCGAAACCTTCGGCCGGGTACGTGGGGCGGATGCCGAACGTGACGAGGCGGCCGGGGCGGGCCTCGACGAGCGCGGCGGCTTGGCGGATCGCGGCCTGGAATGTCTTGGTGGGCCGGATGACATGATCGGAGGGCATCACCGCCATCGTGGCGTCGGGGTCGTGCCGCGAGACGAGCAGGGCGGCCAGGCCGATGCAGGGGGCGGTGTCGCGCTTGCAGGGTTCGCCCACGAGCCCCGACTCGGGCACCTGCGGCAGTTGGCAGCGGGCGGCGTCGAGCAGGCGGGCCGACGTCACGATCAGGATCCGCTCGGCGGGCACGAGGCCGTCGAGTCGGGCGGCGGTGTCTTCGAGCAGCGTCCGGTCGCCCGCAAGTGGCAGCAGTTGCTTCGGCAGGGCCGCTCGGCTCGCAGGCCAAAACCGCGTACCCGAGCCACCCGCCATCACGATCGCATGGAGCATACAAACCTCACGACATGCAGCCTCATCTGCCGCGGACCCAGAGCCAGAGCAAGAAGCACAGCAGTGGAAAACCGCCGAATATCAGCCCGTAGGTGAAGAGCGTCGTCCAGGCGTGTTGTGGCCAGCGAGCCATGGATGATGATGTCCCTCGTGGGATCTCAGCGACGGTCAGAATGAGGATCGGCCTGCCACGCGAGCCAGGACATCGACGGGAATCTCGAGCGACTCCTCTGCCGGCTCGGCGAGTCGGCATTCGACCCGCACGCCCCACGGCAGCACTTCGGCGGCCGTGACGGTGACTTCCACGCCATCATACGACGTGGTCACCTCGACGTCCGGCGTTTCCGCGAACGCAGGGCAGAAGCCGATGTGGCCGGCTGCGGCACGGGCTTCGGCGGGGACGGCGATCGCGAGTCGGCCGCGGACGCAGTCGCCGCCCATCGGCAGTTCGTACCGCTCATATCGCTGCCGCAGGCTGCCGGGCAGTCGCCGGCGCCGCCGACGCGGCGTTCGTGACGCAACGGACGGCATGGCCGCGACACCGGGCCACGGGCGCAGCGTCGGCCACGACGAGGCTCTCATCATCGGCCTGAGCAGAACTGCGACCGTTGCGGCCGTGGCGACGCCGACTGCCGCCCAGGAACCGAAGGTGGCTGCCGGAGGGAGGGCCAACGCCAGCATGCCGAGCAGCAGGCCGATCCGCGTGGCCAGCGGGCCTGCGCGGCCGCCGGTGAGCCGCGCACCGAGATCGGCGACGAGCACCAGCATCACGCCGGCCGCCACGGCGGCCAGGAGTACCAGCGGAGGTGCAGACGTGTGAATTGCCCGCGTGAGCCGCCGCGCCACGAGCAGGAATCCACCGGCGACGGCCGTGCCGCCGGCGATCGCGGCAGCGCCGCGGACGAGCAGGTCCGTAAGCTCAGGCATGCCGCCGACGATCGCCACGTCGGCCGGGCGGGCAGGGCCCGCCACGGCTCGACGCGACGACGACAATCCGGTGCTCGGCATGCGTTCGGCCAGTTCCTCGCTCAGCCTACGGCCGCGGTCGAGCCGGCGGCCTCGGCGAGCGCCGCGGCGCGATCGGTCTTCTCCCAGGAGAAGCCGTCACGGCCGAAGTGGCCACCGGCCGCCGTCTTGCGGTAGATCGGCCGCCGCAGGTCGAGGTAGTCGATGATGCCGCGGGGCGTGAGCGGGAAGAATTCCCGGACGACGTCGCAGAGCCGCTCGTCCTCGACCTTGCCCGTGCCTTCGGTGTCGACGTGCACGCTCACCGGCTCGCTCACGCCGATGGCGTAGGCGAGCTGGACTTCGCAGCGGTCGGCGAGGCCGGCCGCCACGATGTTCTTGGCGACGTGGCGGGCCATGTAGGCGGCGCTGCGATCGACCTTTGTCGGATCCTTGCCGGAGAAGGCGCCGCCACCGTGGCGGCCCCAGCCGCCGTAGGTGTCGACGATGATTTTCCGGCCGGTGAGGCCGCAGTCACCGTGCGGACCGCCTACCACGAACCGCCCTGTGGGGTTGATGTGGTAGGTGATGTTCGACGTGTCGAGATCCTTCGGCAGCAGCGGCTTGATGATCTTCTCGACGATGAACTTCCGGATCTCGTCGTTCGAGACGTGGGGCGCGTGCTGCGTCGAGACCACGACGGTGTCGATCCGAACGGGCTTGTTGCCCTCGTACTCCACCGTCACCTGGCTCTTGGAGTCGGGGCGGAGCCAGTCCACTTCCTTCTTCTGCCGGGCCTCGGTGAGCCGATTGAGAATCCGGTGCGAGAGAGCGATCGGCAGCGGCATCATCTCCGGCGTCTCGTTGCAGGCGTAGCCGAACATCAGGCCCTGGTCACCGGCGCCGATGTCCTTGCCCTTGGAATCGTCTTCGTTGACGCCCATGGCGATATCGCCCGACTGCTTGCCCACGGCCACGAGCACGGAGCAGGTGTCGGCGGCGATGCCCATCTCGTCGTCGGTGTAGCCCACGTCGCGGATCACGTTGCGGACCACCTGCTGGTAGTCGATCGTGCCCGTCGAGGTGATCTCACCGGCGATCACAGCGAGTCCGGTGGTGACCATCGTCTCGCAGGCGACGCGGCTGCGGGGATCCTGGGCAAGGTAGGCGTCGAGCACGCCGTCGGAGATTTGGTCGGCCAACTTGTCGGGATGGCCCATGCTGACGGACTCACTCGTGAACAGATACTTGCCTTGTGCCACGGCTGGTGCCTCGTGCCTGAGGAAGAGGGTCGATGCTGGTGGGTCCGGCGTCCGGACCTCGATTCCCGCGGATTATCGGGGTTCGGGCGAGAGTCGGCAACTGGTGGCGTGAGAACCGCGTGTGCGAGGGGTTGCCCCGGAGGTCCGGCCAAGCATACTGCCGTCGATCGCGACGACACGGACGCCGATGTGAACGAACCACTTGCCATCGTGGGCATGGCCTGCCGCCTGCCCGGTGCCGACGGCCTCGACGCTTTTTGGCGGCTCGTAGTCAGCAGCGGCATTGCCTGGGGGCCATTGCCCGAATCGCGACTGCCTCGCGACCTCTACTTCCACCCCGAGAAGAGTCGGGTCGGCAGGAGCTATTCGGAACTGGGCGGCGTCCTCTCCGATAGGCCGGTTGATCCGGCGGCCTGCCCGATCACGGCCGACCTGGTCGCTCGCTACGACATCGCACATCACATCTTCCTCGAGGTGGCGTCGCTGGCCTGCTCTGACGCGGGGCTGAATCCCTTCGCCATGCCGCGTGATTGCAGAACGGGCATCTACGTCGGCCACACCGGCGGCAGCACGCGGATCGGCGACATCGTCTATGCAACCGGCATCGACGAGGCGGCGTCGCTGCTGGCCGAGACGGGGCCGGCCCGTGACCTCCTCGGCGCCACCGTCGGCGACGTCGCGGCAGAGGTGGTCGATGCCGTGCGGCGTCGGTATCCGGGCCGCCGACCGGGCGAGAAGCTCGACCTCGGCGCCCACGGCGCGGCGCAGATCGTGCACGAGGCGCTGAAGCTCGACGGCCCCTTCCTCGCGGTCGATGCCGCCTGTGCCTCATCGCTGCAGGCGTTGGCGATCGCCGGTCGGGCGTTGGCGCGAGGCAGCATCGATCAGGCGATCGTGGGGGGCGCGTCCTACTGCAAGTCCGACAGCCTCGTGCTCTTCTCGGCCGCGCAGTCGGTGAGCAACACCGGCTCGTGCCCCTTTGGTGAGGCAGCCGACGGGCTCGTGACGGCGGAGGGCTCCGTCGCCATCGTGATCAAGACGCTCTCCCGCGCGCTCGCGGATGGCGACCGCGTCCGGGGCGTGATCCGCGGCCTCGGCGTCGCCAGTGACGGCAAGGGGAAGAGCCTCTGGGCGCCGCGGCAGGAGGGGCAGGCCATGGCGGTGGAGCGGGCCTATGCCGATCCGGCCGACCTGGGGCAGATCGACTTCATCGAGGCGCATGCCACCAGCACCCGGGTGGGCGATGCGACGGAGTTGTCGGCCCTGGCCCGATCACTCCGGCCGCACCTGCCCCACGGCCGGAAGATTCCCATCGGCAGCGTGAAGGCCGTCATCGGTCACACGCTCGAAACGGCCGGCCTCGCCAGCCTCGTCAAGGTGGTGCTGGCGATGGAGCACGGCGTGATTCCGCCGGGTTCCACCTGCGATGAGCTGAGCAGTGAATTCGATTGGCTCAACAGTCCATTCATGGTGCCTCGTGAGCCGCTCGCCTGGCCGCCGCGCGCCGATGGCTCGCCCCGTCAGGCGGCCGTCAACGCCTTCGGCATCGGGGGACTCAACGTCCACGTTGCCGTTGCTGAGTACCTGCCGACGGCCGTTCCGCCGGTGTGTGCGTCGAGGCCGACCGACGACGATCGGATCGCGATCGTGGGTGCCGGCTGCGTGCTCCCCGGGGCCTTCTCGCTCGACGACTTTTTTGCCCGGGTCGATCGCGGCGAAACGGCGGTCGGGGCGGTGCCGGCGGACCGCTGGCAGGTGGCCCGCAGCCTCGACCGCTCCGGTCCGCGGACGTGGCACACGACATCTGACCAGGGCGGATTCGTTCGCGATTTCGCCTACGACTGGCGCCGCCACAGGGTGCCGCCGAAGCAGATTGCCGCGGCCAACCCGCTGCAGTTCATGCTGCTCGAGGCGGCCGATGCGGCGATTGCCGATGCCGGCGGCCCGCAGGCCGGCCTCGATCGCACGCGGACGGGCGTCGTCGTCGGCACGCTCTTCGGTGGCGACTTCGCCAACCACTTACAGATGGGCCTCCGACTGCCCGAGACGGTCAGGGAGCTGCGGGCCGCCCTCGCGCGTCGCGGCGTCGCGGCGGCCGACAGTGGCCGGATCGTGGAGGCCTATGAAACGCTGCTTCTCGAGCGGATGCCGGCCCTTCTGGACGAGACGGGCAGCTTCACGAGCAGCACGCTCGCCAGCCGGCTCACGAAGACCTTCGATCTCATGGGGGGCGCGCTGGCGGTCGATTCCGGCGCGTGTGCGAGCGTTTCGGCGGTCTCGGCGGCGGCCGACATGCTTCGCCTGGGCGACTGCGATGCGGTGATCTGTGCGGCGGGCCAGCGGTCACTCGACCTCATGGCCTTCGAGGGACTGTCGCTGAACGGCAAGCTCGGCACCGAAGCCGATGCGGCGGTGCCGGGCGAGGGCGCGGTGGTGTTCGTGCTCAAGCGACTCACGGACGCCCGCGCTGCGGGCAACCGGATCCGCGGCATTATCGGCAGCGCCGAGGTGTGGTCGACGGCCGTGGCAGCCTGCTCCGCGCCGCCGTCGCTGGCGAAGGTGTTTGGCCACACGGGCGCCGCGGCCGCGGCCGCCGAGGTGCTCGCGGCCACGAACGCCCGTACTGACGGGATCATCACCATCTCCCAGGGCCCGCTCGTGGGCCGGATCGAGGTGGGGGCGGCGGCGCAGGCTGCCACGGTCTCGCCCACGCCGCAGGCAGAGGTGCGGCCCTCCGGCAGGCCGCTCGTCGCCGCCCTGTTTCCTGGGCAGGGGGCGCAATACACCGACATGTTCCGCGGGCTCGTCTCCGAGTCGGCTGAGGCCAGCGGCGCACTCGCACGGCTCGACGGCATGGCCCGTGGACTCGGCCATGAAACGCTCGCCGAGATCGCCTGGCGGCCCGACAACGGTCTCGGCACCCGAATCTGGGACACGCAGTGGGCGATGTATCTGGGAGACCTGTTCGCCTGGGAGGTGCTGCGTGGCATGGGGTTCTCGCCGGACGTCGTGGCGAGCCACAGTTTCGGCGAGTTTCCCGCGTTAGCCGCGACGGCCGCCTGGACGGTCGAGGATGGCGCCCGGGCCACGCGGGCCCGGGCCGACGCTGTCGAGCAGCACGGCCCTCGTGACGGGGCGATGCTCTCCGTGATCGCGGACCGCAACACCGTGCAGGCGGCGATTCAGCCGTTCGCGGGACAGGTGTGGGTGTGCGCGGAAAATGCACCCGAGCAGTTCGTGATCGGCGGCACGGCCCGCGTGGTCGATGCTGTCGAGGTGCTGCTGGATGTGCGGGGGGTGAAGTCGAAGCGGCTCGCCGTGCCCAGCCCGTTCCACACGCCCTTGCTCGGTCGCGCGGCCGAGCAGCTGGCTGTCGCGATCACGGCGATCCCGATCAAGCCGCCGATGACCCCGACATACAGCAGCACCACCGTCGGGGCGATGTCCGATCCAGCGGCCGTTCGCCACAGCCTCGTCCGGCAGATGACCGACACCGTGCGGTGGATCGGCGTGATCGAGCGGCTCCATGCGGCGGGCGTTCGCACGTTCGTCGAAGTCGGCCCCGCGGGCGTTCTGACCGGCCTGACGAGGCGGATCCTCGACGGCCGCGCGGGCTGCACGTTCCTGCAGTTCGATCAGCGCGGCCGGGCCGCCGGCGAACAGCTCGCGCGGCTGCGGGAGCAGCTCGAAGCGGCCGGCGCGATTCGGCCGCACGAGCCGGCGGCGGTCTCGCGTGGCTCGTGCCCGTCCGCGCGGAAGCCACGACCGGCCCGCGGCACCGTCGTGTCGTTCGATGCCACGGCCCGCCGCCGCGAGCGGAACCGGGCAGGATCGAGCCCGTCCGCCCCGGCTCGCGTCGGGCATGGCGACGCGGACGGTCTCGGCAAAGACGCCACGATCGAAGCGTTTCTCATCGACTTCGTCGTCGAGCAGACGGGCTATCCACGCGAGATCGTGGAACTCGATGCCGATCTGGAGGCCGATCTCGGCATCGACAGCATCCGCAAGGCGCAGCTCTTCGGCGAGATCGGCCAGAACTATGGCCTGGAGGCAGACGATGGCGTCTCGCTCGACGAATTCCTCACATTGCGGCACCTCCTCGACTACATGCTCCCGCGGGTGGGTGGACGTTCGGCCGCGGCCACCGAGGCGAAGTCGAAGCCGGTCGCGCCGCGAACAGCCGGCGCTGTGCCCGCCCCGGTCGACGTGGCCGCCATCCGGGGCGGCTTCGCTGCCCTGCTCGTCGCGCCGGCCGATCCCTCGGCTCCGCGTGGGCTGATCGCCTGCTTTGGCCGCCACGCCACGCCGACGGTGCGGCGGGTCGAGTCGCATGGGCTTCGCGCCACGCTCGTCGGCGTGCCGGGCATGCCGGGTGCAGCCGTGGGCTGGAACGACGCCGGTCTGATCGTGGTGGCTGCTCACGCAACCGGCGGCGCCAACGAGGCGGCGACTGCCGTGGTGGAAGAGATCGCCGCGACCTGCCGTTCGACCGCGGATGCCGAGCGGCTGATCGGCGGGCGGGCACTGCCTCCCCGGGCCGTCGTGTGTGCCGACGTGACCGGCACCACGGACCGGAGTTTCTCAGCGTGCGATGCGCGGTCGCCACTCGCGCGGGTGGCCCTGGCCGACGGCGCCGTCGCCGGCCCCCAGGCCCTCGCGGCCCTGCTCGACCGTGAGCACACCGCGGCCCGCGATGCCCTCTCCACCGCCTGCGCCTGGGTCGCATGTGGCGTGACGCAGATGGGCGCGGCCGCCGTTTCGGGCGGTCCCTTCACCGGCCCATGGATCGGGAGTGATGCGGCCATCGACGGCGCGGCCTGGCGTGGAGCCGTGCGGGCCCGTTCGTGCTCGGCGCAGCAGCCACGCGGTGGCAGCGAGATCACGCGGCGGTATGCACTCACCACGCGCGAGCTCGGGCCCCCGCGGCGCGGGCGGAGCTTGGCTGGCGAGCGGGTGCTGATCCTGGGAGACGGTGAGCTTGCTGATTCGCTCGCGCGGGCGATCGAAGCACGGGACGGCGTTGCGGTGTCCGTCAGGTGCGAATCCATGGCGGATGCGGTCGCAGCTATCGAACGCGCCGAGCGAAACGGCCCGGTGCGGCACCTGATCATCGCGTTCCGACAGCACGACCGCGGCTGTGACTGGACGCGGCGATGCCACGGCACCGTCGAGGTGCCGTTCTTCGCCTGCCAGCGATGGATTGCGATCCGGAGCAAGGTGGGCGATCTCGCGTCGGCCACGCTCACCGCGGTGGTCGATCTCGGCGGTGACTTCGGCATCTCGGGAGCGCTCGGCGACGTCGCAGGGGGCGCGGTCACCGGACTCTTCAAGGGCATCGCCCGCGAGTTCCCCGCGCTCCACGTTCGCGTGCTCGACGCGTCGCAGGCGGGGGCCCCTTCGCAACTGTCCTCCGTCGTCGTCAGCGAGATGGAGGACGCCGCCGGCCCGGTCGAGGTGGGCTTCGTAACCGGCCGCCGGGTGACCGTCGCGGCCTGCGAGCGGCATCTGCAGCCGGGAGCGCCGCTGGCGTCGCTCGCCCGTGGCAGCGTATGGATCGTGACCGGAGGCGCACGGGGCGTGACGGCGGCGTGTGCCCTCGAGCTTGCCCGCCGGCACGGGCTCGTTCTCGCGGTCGTCGGATCGACGAATCCTGTCGCCGTCCATCCAGCGTGGCTTTCGCTCGACGAGGCAGGGCGCACGGAGCTCAGGAGCCGCGTGATGCTCGATGCCCGTGGCCAGGGCACCGATCCCCGGTCTGCCTGGCGGAGGGTCGAGAAGTCGATCGAGATCGAAACGTCGCTGGCCCGGTTCCGTGAGCACGGAGTCGAAGCGAGATACGTCGCCTGTGATCTCGCCGATGAGGCCGCCGTGCGTTCGCTCGTGGGCTGGGTGACGGCAACGATGGGACCCGTGCGGGGCGTGCTGCACGGTGCCGGGTTCGAGTCGGCCTGCCGCTTCGAGAAGAAGACGCCCGAGGCGCTCGCGGCCACGCTGGGTCCGAAGTGCCTGGGGATCGAGCATCTCCTCGCGGCACTCGATCCGACGGCGCTGGAGGCCGTCGTCGGCTTCGGTTCGACGAGCGGTCGCCTCGGTGGCCACGGTCAGGCCGACTATTCGCTGGCCAACGACATGCTGGCGAAGATTCTCGCCGACCGCCGCCGGAGTGGCCTGCGAACGACGGTGTTTCATTGGCATGCCTGGGACGAGGTGGGCATGGCGTGCCGGCCCGAGAGTCGGTTCGTGCTCGAGCAGTTTGGCCTGCGGTTCATGCCGCTGGCCGAAGGCGTTCGCCGGTTCATGGACGAGCTGGAGGCGGGCCTGCCCGAGGCGGAGGTGCTGGTGACCGAGCCGGCCTGCGTGCCGGATGCGGTCGTCGCCCGCGCGGCGTCATCCACGCCACGGGGCAGCCTGGTCGAAGCGGTGCAGACCGGGGCCGCGTCGACGGACGTCGTGTTCCGACTCGATTCGACCACGGATCGCTTCCTGCTCGATCACCTGCAGTTCGGACGGCCGCTGCTGCCGGCGGTGATGGGAGCGGAGCTGCTCGCGCAGGCGACCCTCGCGGCCGGGGCGTGTGGCCGCGTGGAGGAGATTCGGGATTTCTACGTCGAGCGGCCGATTGCGTTTTCGACCGATCAGGTGCGGCAGGTGCGGGTCGAGGGGATGGCCGCGGGCGACGGCGCCGTGCGGGCGGAGGGCCGGGTCGCCGCCGGTACGGCCGACGTGCAGCCGGCCGCCGACGAGCGGATCGCCCTGCGTGGGCTCGTCGCGACCGGGGCGGCCGAGCCGATCGTGGCATACGCGTCCGAGCCGCCGCTGCCCTTCAACCCGATGGTCTATGCCGACGCCGCGCCGCTCTGGCACGGTGAGTCGTTTCGCACGCTGACAGGCCTCTTCCTCGATCGGAGCGGCGGCTGGGGCCGCCTCGTCGCCCCTGCCGCCGACGTCGTCGCGGCCCCGCGCGGGGCCGCGGGCTGGACCCTGCCGGTCGCACTGCTCGACGGCTGCATCGTGGCCTGCGGCGTCTACTCCTACATCCTCTGCGGGCTGCGGGTGGAGGTGCCGGTGCGGTTCGAGCGGCTGCGAATCACGGGCAGTCCACGGGCCGGCGAGACCTGCGTCACGCGGATCCTCTTCCGCTCGAACGACGAGCGGGAGAGTGTCTACGACCTGGTGCTGTTCGGCGACGACGGCCGGGCGATCCTCGCACTCGATGGGCTGCATCTGGCCGTCATCTCCGCCGAGCGAGGCCGTCCATGATCGACAGCCTGCCGCAGGCTCGCCTGCCCCGCGCACGCATCGACCGCGGCCTCGACGTGGCCGGCTGCCACGTGGATCTCGCGATCGACGAGGCGGTCGATCGCAGCGGGATCTCGGCCGCGGCCGCCCGGCTCGCCGAGGATCTCGTCGCCGCGCACAGCGGATGCGAGCGACGACTGGTCCGCGTCGCGGCGCTTCTGCCATCGGGCCGCCCGCTGGCGATGGTGCGGGGCAGGGGGGCCACGGTCTCCGTGTCGCTGTCGCATGCCGGCGGGCTGTGCGGTGCCGCCGTCTGCGGCACGGCCGGCGTCGGCCTCGACATCGTCGATCCGGGTGAGGCCGGACCTGCGCTCGACGTCTGGTTCACGCCCGCGGAACTCGCGCTGTTTCCTGACGACGGCCTCCTGCGGCCGCGGCTCTGGGCCGCCAAGGAAGCCGCTTTCAAGGCCGCCCGCCTCGACGATGGATTTCGGCCACGCGCCGTGGCAATCGAGCGGCTCGACGCCGCCGGCTTTTGCTGGACCGTTTGCGGTCGTTATCGCCGCGTCTGTGGTCGGGGTGTGTTCACCGAAGCCGGCACGCACCTCGTGGCCATCGCCGTGGCTGCCGCCTCCATACGCGTCGAACACCAGGCAGGGAGTGACTGACATGATCGATCTCACCGGGAAAGTGGCCCTCGTCACCGGCTCGAGCCGTGGCATCGGCAAGGCCTGCGCCCTGCGGCTGGCGGAGGCGGGCGCCGACGTCGTCGTCAACTACGTGACGAGCGGCCGCGAGGCCGAGGAGGTGGCGGAGGCGATCGCCGCCATGGGCCGCAAGGCCGCCTGCATCCGGGCCGACGTGGGCGAGCAGGAAGACGTCGAGGAGATGATCGGCTTCGTGAAGGCCGAATGCGGCGGCCTCGACATCCTCGTGCATGCCGCCGCCACGGGAGGCTTCCGGCCGCTGGCCGTCACGACGCAGCGGCACTTCGACGCCGCGATGCACACGAACGTGTTGTCGTTCGTCCACCTGCTCAAGGCGGCGGCGCCGCTCCTGGAATCGGCGGCAGGTCGCGGCAAAGTGGTCGTGCTCTCGAGTCACGGCACGCACATGGCGCTGCCGATGTACGGCCTCATCGGTGGCACGAAGGCGGCCCTCGTGAGCCTGGCCCGCCATTGGGCGCTGGAACTCGGCGACCGCGGCGTGAACGTCAACGTGGTCGAGGCTGGGCTCGTGGAGACCGATTCCACGCGGCGGCTGCCGGGGGCCGCGGAGATGTTCGCGGGCCGCACGACCAAGACGATGGTGGGCGAGCGGATGCTGGAGGCCGCCGACGTGGCCGACGCCGTCCTCTTCCTGGCCTCGCCGCTGTCCGACCTCGTGCAGGGGCAGACCCTCGTTGTCGATGGCGGCGCTGCGATTCATGTATAGGACGCTTGCTTCATCCTGCATTCTGCTCACGGGCGCCACCGGCCTCTTGGGCCGCTTCCTGCTGCGGGATCTCACGGCGCAGGGCCGGCAGGTCGCCGTGCTCGTCCGTGGCAGCAAGACTGCTGGCGCTGAAGCGAGGGTCGATGAACTCCTCGACGACTGGCGTCAGGTGGCGGGCGTCGAGGTGCCGCGGCCGGTGGTCCTCGCGGGGGACATCACGGTGCCGGGACTCGGGCTTCCCGCCGCGGCCCTGGAGTGGGTCGAGGCGAACGTCGGCGAGGTCGTGCACGCCGCGGCGAGCCTCGCGTTCGACCGCCGCGTAAGCGACGGCGAACCCTATGCGAGCAACGTGCAGGGCACGGCCCACGTGCTCGAGCTCTGCCGCACCGCGGGCATCCGCCGGCTGCATCATGTCTCGACTGCCTACGTGTGCGGCCTGCGCCGCGGCCGGGTGCTCGAGACGGAGCTCGACGTCGGCCAGACGCCGGGCAACGACTACGAGCGAAGCAAGATCGAGGCGGAGCGGTTGATGCGGGCCGCCGACTGGCTCGACGTGTGCACGGTGTATCGGCCGAGCATCATCGTCGGCGACCTCGTGAACGGCTTCACGAACACGTTCCATGGCTTTTACAAGCCGCTGCGGATCGTGCAGCCGTTCGTCGAGTCGTTCGTGCAGGCGTCACTCGAGCCAGGCTCGCTGCTCGACGCCCTGGGCATGACCGGCCAGGAGCGGAAGAACCTGGTGCCGGTCGATTGGGTGTCGGCGGTGATGACGCGGATCGTCATCGACCCGGCACTGCACGGGAGCACCTATCACCTCACGTCCACGCGGCCCACGGGCGTGGGGCTCCTCTGTTCCGTGTTCGAGCGGATGGTGACGGAGATGGCGGTGCGACTGCCTGCGGCCACCGCCGGCGGGCCTGCCCCCGCGTTCGACCCCGCGGTCTTGGCACGGCTCTTCAGCGATCAGATGGAGGTCTACCGGGCCTACTGGCGGGACGACCCGGAGTTCGACGTCACGGCGACGAGTCGCGCCGCCCCAGACCTCCCGGCGCCGCCGCTCGACGAGGCGACGCTCCGCCGGCTCTGCCGCTTCGCCATCGACGCCAGGTTTCGGTGGCCGCCCGTCCGCGAACTATGATTGGCCCATCCCCGGAGCGCCGTCACGTGAACGTTTCCATCCAGTCGATCCTCGCGTCAGTCGTCGGCCGGACGTCTCGAGCCCGGAGCCGACGCGATCGTCTGGCCGGCTACGAGCCGCTCGAATCGCGGCTCCCGCTCGCCAACACGGTGGGCCTCATCCAGGCCGCCGGGGCCCGGGCCTTCGAGGGCTACACGCTGCTCGGCTCGTCCACTGCGCCACGGACGCACCTCATCGACAACGCCGGCAACAAGGTGCACAGCTGGACGAGTGCCTATCCGGCCACGTCGTCCTACCTGCTCGAGGATGGGCGTCTGCTCCGCAACTGCATCCTTCCCCTCTCGATGAAAGACTTCAACAACAACGGGGGAACCGGACGGATCGAGATTCTCGATTGGGACAGTAACGTGACCTGGTTTTACGATCTCTCGAACGCCCAGTATCAGCTGCACCACGATGCCATCGTGATGCCCAACGGCAACATTCTCGCTATTGCCTGGGAGCGGCTCACGTTCGAGCAGGCCGTGGGGATGGGACGGAATCCGGCCACGCTCAATCCCGACGTCGACAACGAACTCTGGCCGGAGGTGATCATCGAGATCGATCCGGACGTGGCGGGGGGCGAGGTCACGACCGGGCTCGGCGAGGGCATCGTCTGGCAGTGGCACATGAAGGACCACGTCGTCCAGCAGTCCGACCCGACCAAGCCCAACTATCTCGGGCCGAAAGGCGTCCGCCAGCACCCCGAACTGATCAATCTGAACTACGTCCCCAGGGGCCAGGCCGCCGACACCCACTTGGCCGACTGGGCTCACTTCAATTCGATCGACTACAACGCGAGCACCGACCAGATCATCGTGTCGGTGCGGGAGTTCTGCGAGATCTGGATCGTCGATCACAGCACGACCACCGAGGAGGCAGCCGGGCACACCGGCGGCAACGCGGGCAAGGGGGGCGACCTGCTGTGGCGGTACGGCAATGACCGTGCCTGGAACCGCCGTGCGAAGCAGACGCTGTTCTGGCAGCACGACGCCCAGTGGATCCGTCCCGGCCTCCCCGGGGCGGGCAACATCCTCGTCTACAACAATGGCTGGTAC
Organism: bacterium; assembly: GCA_029978085.1. Taxonomy (GTDB): domain Bacteria; phylum Planctomycetota; class Planctomycetia; order Pirellulales; family UBA1268; genus QWPN01. The sequence goes on along the minus strand of JAPOJV010000005.1, from coordinate 29,753 downwards.
CGCGCCGGCGGCACGAGCTATTCGTCGGTCGTGGAGCTGAGGCAGTCGCCGACCGCGTATGGCCGGGCCGACGTGGTGTGGAGTTTTCGTGGGCCGCCGTCCTTCTTCTCGCCGATCGTCTCCGGAGCCCAGCGGCTCCCGAACGGCAATACGCTGGTGAACGCCGGCGCGAAAGGCACCACCTTCGAGGTCACCGCATCACGCCGCGTCGTGTGGCGCTACGTCAATCCCGACACGGCCGCCGGGCCGGTCCGGCAGGGCACGGTGCCGCCGGCGTTGAACGTGAGCGGCACCCCGGGCGTGCGCATGAACATCACGTTCCGCGCGCTCCGCTACGCCCCTACGTTCGTCGGCCTGGCAGGCCGGACGCTCGAAGCGCAGGGGCCGATCGAACGACCGGCGGGCGGTTCGACATCCTGAGTTCCCTCTCGGGGGATCCGTTCCGCTCCGCGGCTCGCGCCGCGGGATCCCCTCGCTGGCGCTCAGGGCTTGTATGGGTGGGGGGTGGAAATTCGCTCCCGTCCCGGATTCCTCACCCGGTCGAGGATGATGCGGGCGGTCGTGGTCGTGGCGCCGCGGTGGGCGGCGACAAGTGCGGCGGCGCGGGCACCCAGTTCGGCGGCCCAGGCGGGATCGGCGAGGCACCGGCCGACGAAGGTGGTGAGAGCGGGGCCGTCGGGCACGACGACCGCTGCGTCGGCATCGAGCAGACGGCGGACCTCGTCGCGGAAGTTCCGCGTGTGTGGCCCGAAGCAGACGGCCGCGGCGTAGGCGGCCGGCTCGAGCATGTTCTGGCCACCACGGATGCCGTCGAGGCTACCCCCCACGAAGGCGATCGTGGCCGTGCCCCACCACCAGCTGAGTTCGCCCGTCGTGTCTATCAATAGCACGCACTTGGGATGCTGTAGCGGCGCGCCGGCAGAAAGATCGGCGGGCACCTCGTCGAGCCGGCTGCGGAGCTGCCACCGTAGGCCCGAGGCGTCGAGCAACGCGGCGATCTCCGCCGTGCGTTCCACGTGCCGCGGCACGATCACGAGCCGCAGCGCCGGGTGGCTCGGGGCGAGCGAGCGGAACGTGTCGATCGCGAGTGATTCCTCCGGTGACTGCGTGCTGCCGGCGAGGAACACGATGTCGGTGGCAGCGAAGCCGGCCAGCTGCCGGAGCCGTTGGACGTCCGGCGCGGTGCGATCACCGCGCACGCCGTCGAACTTGAGCGAGCCGGTCACGACCACGTCGCGAGCCCCGAGCGCGGCGAACCGGTCGGCATCGGCCTGCGACCGGGCGGCGACGGTCGTCACGCGGCCGAGCATCCGCCGTGCGAGCCAGGCCACGCGGCCGTAGCCCGCCGCGCTTCGCTCGCTCATCCGGCCGTTGGCGACGACCACGGGGATGCCGCGGTGGGCCGCCCGCGCGAGCAGCGTCGGCCAGAGTTCCAGCTCACCGAGCACGATCAGATCGGGCCGCACCCGGTCGAGCACGCGGTCCACCGCCCACGTGAAATCGAGCGGACAGGGGAACGCGCGGTCGGGGCCGAGGCGTTTCGCGGCCAGTTCGAGGCCCGTGGTCGTGCTCGACGAGATGACGCAGTCGATGCTCCGGCCAGCCGCTTCAGCCTGCGCGTGAAGCTCGGCCGCGAGCGCGGAGAGTAGCTGCACCTCCCCCACGCTCACGCCATGCAGCCATATCCGCGACGCGTTGGCCGCAGGAGCCGGAGGCGAGGGGATGCTCCCGGTGAACCGCATCCACGGGGCGGCGACCGGCCGCCCGCCGGACAGCTTCCGCCAGACGACCCAGGGCAGGGCCAGGAGGGCGGCCACGAGATACGCGAGATCGAGTGCCATGACTCGTGAACGTAGGCGGGACCAGCGGCATTTGGCCAGCCCGAAAGCAGCGGTTCGCTTCCCTCGTGTTCACGCGGATTCCCTTGGCTTGCGCCGCGGGCTTCAAAGCAATGGTGGCGCGGCAGCGGCTCAGGATTGCCCGCCCTCAACCCGCGGCCACGCCGCTCGACTTCCCGCAGCAGTTCTTGAACTTTCGGCCGCTGCCGCAGGGGCAGGGGTCGTTGCGGCCCACCTTCTGGGCCATGTTGCGGATCGGCTCCGGCCGGGCCTGTTCACCGCGGCTCGGCTCGGGCAGGGACGCATCGCCGCCCGCAGCGGGCTGCGCCGCGGCCGTCATCCCGGCGGCCGAGGCATCGGCGTGGATCGCCGCCGTCTCGCGGAACGTGCTCCGCAGGGCATCGTCCTCCACCTGCTCAATCCGGTAGACGATATCGACGACCCGCTCGTCGATCGCCTTCCACATGAGGTCGAACGTCCGCATTCCCTCCCGCTTGTATTCCACCTTCGGATCGACCTGGGCGTAGCCGCGGAGGCCGACGCTGCTCCGGAGATGGTCCATCGCCAGGAGATGGTCCTTCCAGGCGTTGTCGAGGATCTGCAGGAGTACGGCCCGCTCCATCCGTTTCATCTCCGGCCGCGGATCGTCGCCCCGCTCGTGGCGGCGGCGGCTGGCGGCGGAGAGGGCGGTCCGCAACTGGCCGAGGTCGGAGCTGCCGAGGTCGGCGTCCTGCAGGTTCGGATCGAACCGCTCGCGGGCCCAGCCCAGGAGCCCCTCGCGGTCGATGCCGCGGCTCCCGTCGGGTAGCCGCACGCTGAAGTGCGAGATGCCGACGAGCACCGGATACTCGATCTCGCGGTGCTCGTAGACCTCACGGGCCACCCGCCGCACGATCTGCTTGGCCGCCTCGGCGTCGGTGCCGGCGGCCTTGAGGGCGGCGATCTCCTGCTGGCCGAGCTGGATGCCGAACCGCCACTCGGTCCAGCCGCAGGCGCTGGCGATGCCGAAATCGGGGGCGAGGAACCGAGCCCCTTCGGAGAGATCGATCCGGTGGATCGCCTCGCGGGCCTTCTCCTGCAGCACCTCCGCCACGCCGTCGCGGCCCACCCGCTTGAGATCGCGGTCGTTCACCGACAGTTTCCAGCGGGCGTTGGCGAACGTGGCCAGGGCCGACCAGTTCCACTCGCTCTCGTCTTCGCCGGGGGGAAGGTTCTCCTCGACCGCCTCGTAGATCATCCCCTCGGACTGTCGCACCGCCTCGTCCGCCGCCCGCCGCTCGGCCTCCTCCGGCGTCGTGCCGCGGAAGTCGTTGCCCTCGAGTTCGCAGGAGAGCTGGCTCGACGCCCAGGTGGCGTAGGACTGCGTGCCGTAGTCCTTGTCGAGGAACGTGCCGATGTGCTGGTCAATCTGGCGATCGACCATCTCCAGGATCATCTCCCGGCAGTCGGCATCGCCATCGGTGTAATCGAGGATCTTCTGTCGGAAGCCGTAGACCCGCTTCCGCTGCTCGTCCATCACCTCGTCGTATTCGAGGAGGTTCTTACGAATCTCGAAGTTGCGTTCTTCAACCTTCTTCTGGGCGGCCTCGACCCGGCGGGTCACCATCCGGCTCTCGATCGCCTCGCCGTCCTGCATGCCGAGCCGGGTGAGCACGTTCTTCACCCACTCGCCGGCGAAGATTCGCATCAGGTCGTCTTCGAGCGAGAGGAAGAACCGGCTCGAGCCGGGATCCCCCTGGCGGCCGCAGCGGCCACGCAGCTGGAGGTCGATGCGGCGGGCTTCGTGCCGCTCCGTGCCGATGATCTGCAGGCCGCCCATCTCGCGGACAAGCTCTCCCTCGGCCTTCATGTTCTCACGGGTCGAGATTTCCTTCACCAGCGCGTCCCACTCCTCCTTGGGCACGTCGAGCCGCGTGGGATATGTGTCTTGCAGCTTCGCCCAGGCGAGCGTGTCGGGGTTGCCGCCGAGGATGATGTCGGTGCCGCGGCCGGCCATGTTGGTGGCGATCGTCACGGCCCCGAGCCGCCCGGCCTGGGCGATGATCTCCGCCTCCCGCTTATGCTGCTTGGCGTTGAGCACCTGGTGGTCCACGCCCCGCTTTTCGAGCAGCTCCGAGAGCCGCTCGCTCTTCTCGATCGAGACCGTGCCCACGAGGACGGGCAGCCCCTTCTTCTGGGCATGTTTGATCTTCGACTGCGGCAGCGTCTGTTCGACCCGCTCCCCCTTGGGCACGAATGTGACGGCCTCGTCGGTTTCCGACACGATCCGGCCCATCTGCCAGGTACCGTCGGTGAGGGCGAGCGTGTCCCAGCGGTTGATTCGCTCCACCTCGTCGGCGACGGCGATCCACTTCTCCCGCTCGGTGCGGTAAATCACGTCGGGGTGGTTGATCCGCTTCATGCCCCGGTTGGGCGGGATCGCGATCACGTCGAGCTTGTAGATCTTCCAGAACTCGGTGGCCTCGGTCATGGCCGTGCCGGTCATGCCGCCGAGCTTCTTGTAGAGCTTGAAGAAGTTTTGGAGCGTGACGGTGGCGAGGGTCTGCGACTCCTCCTTCACACGCACGCCTTCCTTCGCCTCGACCGCCTGGTGCAGGCCGTCGGACCACTGCCGGCCCGGCATGAGCCGCCCGGTGAACTCGTCGACGATCACCACCTCGCCGTTCTGCACGACGTAGTTCACGTCGCGCTTGTAGAGGTAGTGGGCCTTGAGGGAGTTGTCGATGAGATGCGGCCACTCCATGTTGCCGGCCGTGTAGAAGCTCTCCACGCCCGCCATCTTCTCGGCCGCCCGCACGCCCTCCTCGGTGAGGGCGACGGTGTGTTCCTTCTCCTTGACCTCGAAGTGCTGGTCGGCGCGGAGCTGCCGCGCGATCTGATCGGCCTTCGAGTATTTCGTGACGTCATCGTGGGCCGGCCCCGAGATGATGAGCGGAGTGCGGGCCTCGTCGACGAGGATGTTGTCCACTTCGTCCACGATGGCGAAGTTGAGCGGGCCCTGGCTCTGCTGCACGTTCTTGGGGAACCGATCGTCGCCCCGGGCCGCCATCCGCATGTTGTCGCGGAGGTAGTCGAAGCCGAACTCATTGTTCGTGCCATAGGTGATGTCACAGGCGTAGGATTTCTGCCGCTCGCCCGATTCCATGCCCGACTGGATCGCCCCCACCGTGAGGCCGAGGCCCATGTAGAGCGAGCCCATCCACTCCATGTCGCGGCGGGCGAGGTAGTCGTTGACCGTGACGACGTGCACGCCCTTGCCCTCGAGCGCGTTGAGGTAGGCCGGGAGCGTGGCGACGAGCGTCTTGCCCTCGCCCGTGATCATCTCGGCGATCGCCCCGGAGTGGAGCACCATGCCGCCGATCAGCTGCACGTCGTAATGCCGCATCCCGAGGAACCGTCGGCCCCCCTCGCGGCAGACGGCGAATGCCTCCACGAGCAGGTCGTCGAGGGTCTCGCCGGCGGCCAGCCGGCGGCGAAACTCGGCCGTCTGGGCCCGGAGTTCCGCGTCGGACATCGTCTGGTATTTGGGCTCCAGCGAGTTGATCGCCTCGACCTTCGGCTCCAGCCGCCGGATGAACCGGGCATTCGACGAGCCGAAAAGGCCGGTCAGGAACCGGTCGAGGCGGGGGCCGAGGCCGGCGGCACCGCTGCTCACCGTATCCCAAACGCGTTCAAGAAGTTGCATGTGCTGACGTATCCTTTGCCGCGAATTGTCGCGGTCACGTGCCGCATGGGTCAAGGCGATCCGCAGCGGCATTCCTGCCTGCCCACGATCCCGGCCCGCGGCGGTACATTCTCGCTGCCGCGGCGGCTGCGCTGCGAAACCTCCTCCGGGGCCATGCCGGCATGCCGCCCGCTGCACACGCACCGCTCACCCGCGACCTCACCGGCCGACTGCTTTTCCTGGGCACCGGCACGAGCGTGGGTGTGCCGATGGTGGGCTGCGGCTGCCCGGCCTGCACGAGCCACGACCCGCGCGACAGCCGCTCCCGCACGAGCGCCGCGGTCGGCCTCCCCGGCGGCACGCTGCTCATCGATACCACGCCCGACCTCCGCGGCCAGTTGCTGCGGGAGCGGATCGGCATGGTCGATGCCGTGCTTTACACCCACGACCACGTCGACCACGTGTATGGCCTCGACGACGTCCGCCCGCTCTGCTTCCGCTCGGGCAGGGCAATCCCGGTCTATTGCGAGGAACGGGTCGAGCATCGGATCCGCCGGGCCTTCGACTACGCCTTCTCCGCGGCGCCGCCCCCCGGCGGAGGCGTGCCGAAGCTGACGTTCGAGCGGATCGACACCACGCCGTTCGACCTGCTCGGCAGCCGGATCGTGCCGCTGCGGCTGCGTCATGGCACGTTCGACGTGCTCGGGTTTCGGTTTGGCGACGTGGCCTACTGCACCGACACGAACGGCATCCCCGACGAGACCTGGCCGCTGCTCGACGGCCTCGACACGCTCGTCCTCGACTGCCTCCGGCCGAGCCGTCACCCGACCCACTTCTCACTCGACGAGGCGGTCGCGGTGGCCGAGCGAGTGGGAGCCCGCCGCACGCTCTTCGTGCACATGTCGCACGACGTGGTGCACGCGGAGGTGGCCGCCCGGCTGCCGGCGGGGATCGAACTGGCCTACGACGGCCTCGAGATCCCGCTCGTGTGAAGTGGTTCGGGGCTGCCCATGCCCCGAGAGCCGGACGCTCGCTGCGAACATCCTGTTCTTCGCTCGCTCGGATGCCGCCTTCGCTTCGGCATCCTGCCTACGCTCGGCGGCATACGCCGGCTCCCGGGGCACGGGCAGCCCCTCACGAGTCCGATGAGTGGCCCCCGTAGGCCCGTTGCTCCGCAACGGGCTGCAGTAGCCCGGTCACGCCGTGACCGGTGAAGCAGCCTGTCACGGCGTGACAGGCCCACGCGGAGTGACGGGCCTACACAAGCGGGGAGCTGGTCGGGGGCGTGCGGAGCCGCAGCGAGTTGGCGATCACGGAGAGCGAACTCAGGCTCATCGCGGCGGCGGCGAGCATCGGGCTCGTGACGTGGCCAAGGAGAGGGTAGAGGGCGCCGGCGGCGATCGGGATCGCGATCGCGTTGTAGATGAACGCGAGAAACAGATTCTGTCGCACCGTTCGCATCGTGGCGCGGGCGAGGCGCACGGCCCGGGGCACGGCCGTAAGGCCGCCGGAGAGGAGGGTGATGTCGGCCGTTTCGAGGGCCACGTCGGCGCCGCTCCCCATTGCGATGCCGACGTCGGCGGCAGCGAGGGCGGGAGCGTCGTTGATGCCATCGCCCACAAAAGCGACCGTTGCCTGCGGATGAGCAGCGCGGATGGTCGCCCGCAGTTCGGCCACACGGGCCGTTTTGCCCTGCGGGGTCAGGCTGCCGGCGGCGCCGCGGATGCCCACGATATCGGCGACATGCCGCACCGCCGCTTGTGCGTCGCCGGAGAGCACCTCCAGCCCAAAGCCGTCCGCAGCGAGCCTCGCGATCACACCAGCCGCCTCGGGCCGCGGCGGGTCGGCGATCGCGAACCATGCCGCGAACCGGCCATCGACGGCCGCGGCCACGAGCGTCGCGCCGCCGTCTCGCGCCGTGGCCAACGGACCCGCGAGTGGCGGCACCGCGATGCCACGGTCCCGCAGAAGCGGCTCGCTCCCCACCACGACCGCGCGGTTCTGTACGCGGCCGCTCACGCCGCGACCGATGCTTGCGGTCACGCCCTCACAGGCGAGCGGCTCGATGCCAGCGTCTGCGGCCGCGCTCGCAAACGCCTTCGCCAGGCCGTGCTCACTGGCAGCTTCCACCGCTGCGGTGAGTTGCAGCAGCGAGCGGCCGGGCCCCACGGCGAAGTCGAGCGGTGCGCCCGTGGCGTCCGCCGCCGCCACGATCCGTGGCTTGCCCTGCGTGATCGTGCCCGTCTTGTCGAAGAGCAGCGTGCGGGCCCGAGCGAGGTTTTCCATCGCCTCGGCAGACCGCACGAGGATGCCGCTCCGGGCGCCCCGGCCGATCGCCACCGTCATCGCCAGTGGCGTGGCGAGGCCGAGGGCGCAGGGGCAGGCGATCACGAGCACGCTCACCGCCGACAAGAGACCGAGGGCGAATCGCGGCTGCGGGCCGAATGCCGCCCAGGCGACGAACGTGAGGCCTGCGATCACGAGCACGGCGGGCACGAACACGGCGGCGATCCGGTCGGCGAGCTGCTCGATCGGGGCCCGCTGTTCATGCGCCTCGCGGACGAGCCGCGTGATCCTCGCCACGAGCGAATCGGCGGCGACCGTCTCGGCAGCGACCACGATCGACCCGAAGCCGTTGATCGCGCCGCCGAGCACGCGGTCGCCCGTGCCACGTTCGACCGGTAGCGGCTCGCCCGTGAGCAGCGACTCATCGCAGGTGGTCGCGCCTTCCATCACGATCGCGTCGGTCGGGATCCGACCACCGGGTTTCACGCGCAGCCGGTCACCTATACAGACTGCCGCCAGCGGGATCGTCTCCACTTGACCGGTCGTGCCGACGAGCCGCTCAGCCACGTGGGGCGCGAGATCCATGAGGGCGCGGATGGCCGATGACGTGCTCCGGCGGGCGCGGGTTTCGAGGAGCTGGCCGAGGAGCACGAGCACGACGATCGTGCCGGCCGATTCGAAGAACACCTCGACACTGCCGTCGGCCCGGCGGAAGGCATCGGGAAACAGGCTCGGTGCGATCGTGGCGACGACGCTCACGCCCCAGGCCACGAGGACGCCAAGCGCGATCAGCGAAAACATCGTGGGCCGGCCGCGGCGGAAGCCGGTGATACCGCCGGAGAGGATTGGCCAGCCTCCCCAGAACACGATCGGCGTCGCGAGGGCGAGTTGCACCCAGTTGCCGAGCCGGCCCGAGAGCCCCGTGGCGTCGAACCAGTTCGCCACGGCATGGCCGCCGAGCCAGGCCGGCAGCATGTGCCCCGCCATGCCTCCCATCGCCACGGCGAGCAGGACGACGGCGAGCACCGCGCAGACGGTCAGCCGCCGCAGTTCATGGGTGTGCGGCGGCTCCTCTCGGGCGCAGCACGGCTTCGGTGCGGCCGCTGCCGGCGGCTCGGGCTCGGGCTGGATCACGGGAAGCTGCAGCATCACGGCAATCTTACGGCTGGGCGTGCGAGAGCGAGGCCAGCTGTCCAAGCAGTTCCGCGGCGCGGCCGGAATCGATCGCGGTCGCGGCGAGCGAGGTTGCGGTGCGTGGGTCGGCCGCGCGGCCCGCTGCCCAGAGCACGGCGGCGGCATTGAGCACCACCACGTCGCGGCGCGGGCTCCGCTCACCGGCGAGCACGCCGCGGATCGCCTGGCCACTCTCGGCGGGGCCCGAGACCTCGAGGTCGGCAAGCCGCGCTGTCGGCAGCATCGCGAGGCCGAAGTCTTCCGGCGTCCAGCGGAAGCGAGTCGTTGCCGTCGGGGTCACATCGATCACGTCGGTGGGGCCGAAGAGACTCACTTCGTCGAACGCCGGTCCGCTCGCGTCGCTCCCCACGTGGCCCGACACGATGACGGCGCGACGGGCTCCGAGCAGTCGGGCCGCCTCCGCCATCGGCTCCCGCGCGGCCGGACGGCCCACGCCGATCACCTGCACGTTCGCGGCCGCGGGATTGCAGAGTGGACCGACGAGATTGAACACGGTGGGCCGGCCGAGCGACCGCCGCAAGGGGCCGACGCGGGCCATCGCCGGATGATGGAGCGGCGCGAGGCAGAAGCAGATTCCCAGCTCCGCGAGGCAGCGGGTCTCGATTGCGGCCCCGGCATCGATCCGCACGCCGAGCGCCTCCAGCACGTCGGCCGAGCCGGTCTTGCTCGACACGGCCCGGTTGCCGTGCTTTGCCACCGGCTGGCCGGCGGCCGCGACGACGATCGCCGCCGCGGTGGAGATGTTGAACGAGCCCGAGCCGTCGCCACCGGTGCCGCAGGTGTCGGCCACGAGGCCGGTCGCCGCGATCGGCAGCATCCGGGCCCGGAGGGCCGCGGCGACACCGGCGATGTCTGCCGCCGACTCGCCCACATCGGCGAGCGCCACGAGCCACCGGCCGAAGGCCTCGAGATCGACGTCGCCAGCGAGCACGCCGGCGACGAGCCGTTCGACGTCGGCCTGAGGCCGACGTCGCCCTGCACGGAGGTCTGCCGCCCAGGCATCGACGTCGGGAGGCGGAGCAGAATTGGTCATGGTGTCGAGTGGGGATGAGGGCGGTGGTCGGCCAGTGGCTGCCGCGCGGATGCCGCGTGCATGCCGTTTCGGATACATTTCTGCGGGAGCTGCCGCCGGAGCGGTGAGCCTACCGCCGATACGAGTTCTTCGGGAGCGATCTTTCCTGTGCCCCCCATCCCCACGCCCCGCAAGGTCATCCTCGACGTCGACCCCGGCATCGACGACGCCGTGGCCCTGACGATGGCGTTGTTCGACCCGCGGCTGGAGGTCGTGGCCGTGACGGCCGTGGGGGGCAACGTGGGGGCAGATCAGGCCACCGCGAATCTCCAGGCGGTCGTCGGCTACCTCGACCCCCCGCGGCTGCCGCGGATCGGCAATGCCGACGACGGCGCGGCCCTCCCCGAAAAGCCCTACAGCATCCACGGCGCCGACGGCCTGGGGGGCATCGAGCTGCCGCGGGTGCAGTTGCACGGCGGTCACTCCGCCGAGAAGGTGATCTGGGAGTGCCTCAAGGCGCATCCACGGGAGATCACGATCGTGGCCCTCGGCCCGCTGACGAACATCTCCCGCGTGCTCAAGCGGGATCCATCGATCGCGGAGCTGATCGGCGATCTCGTGATCTGCGGCGGCACAGTGCACGCCTCGGGCAACGCGACGCCGACTGCCGACTTCAACTTCTATTGCGATCCGGCCGCGGCGCGGCACGTGATCCGCGAGCCGCTCACCAAGACGCTCGTGCCCCTGGAGACGACGGCCCAGGTGCTCCTCGGCTTCGAACTGCTCGCCGAACTGCCGGATGAGTTTTCGCGGGCTGGCAAGGCCGTCCGTGGAATGCTCGGTCATGCCTTCCGGGCGCAGCGGCAGATCCTCGGCCGCGAGGGTATCTGCCTGCACGACGTCGTCGCCCTCGTCGCCGTGACCAACCCCGAACTCTTCGAACGCACGACCGTCGCGGCTGACGTCGAGACCCAGGGGGAGCTCACCGCGGGCACGCTCGTGATCGACCGGCGGCAGATCCGCCAGTGGCGGCCCAACGCCGACCTGCTCGTCGGCTGCGACGCCGCCGCGGTTCAGGACTGCATCCTGCGATCCCTCCGCACCGCCGCCGACGCGACGTAGCTGGCCTACCTTGGACTCGTGAGGGGATGCCCATCCCCTCGAGCGTCCGGCGAGAGGGCGTGGGCAGCCCCGAACCCTCGCTACAGGAGGTTGACCCGCTGAGGAATAGAAGGGCCTGCGGTGTTTGCACCGGGGGCCGCACCCGGAGTGTGCGGACTACGGGCGGCGACTGTGAGACTTACGGCTCGAATTCGCGGCGGCTCGCCCCGGGGAGCCGCAGCGGCAGGCGGGGCCGGTCGCGGGAGATTACGACCTCGACCTCGGAGTCGACCGGCGTGGTGCTCACGAGGCTCATGAGATGGTCGTCGTCATCGACCGGTCGCCCCGCGAACTCGAGCACGACGTCGTCGAGTCGGATGCCGGCGAGCTCGGCAGGGGCGCCGCGGGTGACCGCCTCCACGCGGGCGCCCACGGGACGAACCATCCCCAGTCGATGGGCCTCTTCCTGCGTGAAGTCGCGGTCGAGCGAGACGCCCAGATAGGCCCGCGCCACCGATCCCTGCTCGACGAGCTGGCGGGCCACGAACGTCACCATCGGGATCGGAATCGCGAAGCCCACACCCTCGCTGCCGCCGGAGCTGCTGGCGATCGCGGTATTGAGACCGACCACTTCACCTCGCAGGTTGACGAGTGGGCCGCCGCTGTTGCCGGGATTGATCGCGGCATCGGTCTGGATGAAGTCCTGGAACTTCACGGCGCCGTCGCCGAGTTCGAGGTCGCGGCGGCCCTTTGCCGACACGATGCCGAGCGTGAGGGAGTGCGACAGGCCGAACGGGCTGCCGATGGCGATCACGGTGTCGCCGATGTCGATGTCGTCGGTCTCGGCCAGCCGCGCCGTTTCGAGATCGGCGCCCTCGACCTCCATCACGGCCAGATCGGTGCCGGCATCCGACCAGAGCCGCCGCGGGTGAAGCTCACGGCCATTGGCAAGCACGATGCCGATGGCGTCGAGCTCCGACCGCACGACGACATGCCGATTGGTGAGCACGACGGTGCGGCCGGCGATTTCACAGATCACACCGGAGCCGGTCTCTTCCTCGGTGGTCTTCCCGCTTCGCGGCTTGAGCAGCGGCTTGCGGGCGTTGATGTGGACGACCGTGGGTTTGACGAGCTGGGCGAGCCGCCGTAGCTGGCGTCCCTGCTGCTCGAGGTGCTCGGCATCGCGGGCGGCCTGGGCGTAGAGCCGCTCGCGCTCCGCCGCCGACAACCGGGCCGGCCGCATCGGATCGACGCGGTCGTCATGCCCCGCCGAGGCCTGAATGGGGGCGAGTCGTGGCTCCTCGGCCGTGAGCGAAGCACAGCTCCCGGCCCAGAGGAGGGCACCCGTCGCAAGCCAGCGAAAACGAGGTCCGAGGGGCCGACAAGAGGCTGGCATGAGGCACCTTCGAGGAAGCGGGCGGCCCGGATGGGCTGCCCGCTCCCGAAGCATAGCACGCGCGGCCGACGGCCGGCCGAGCGGGCCGCCTACAGTTCGAGTTCGCCGCCGACGGCCTCTTCGCTCCGCTCCTCCACCTCGCGGCGGATGCCTCCCGACCGCTCCGACTCCCGCTGGCAGTCGATGCACATCGTGGCATAGGGCAGGGCGTGGAGCCGGACCATCGGGATCTTCCCGCTGCAGACCTCGCACAGGCCGTACTTGCCGACCTTCATCCGGTCGAGCGCATTTTCGATGTGGGCGAGCTCACGGCTTTCCACCTCGGCCAGTTGTGAGCTGATCTCGTCCTGGGCGGAGTCGTAGGCGGCGTCGATGACGTCGCCGGGCGATTCGCTGCGGAGCTCCTTCAAGAGGGTGAGGTCGCCGGCCAGCGCGCTGCGCAGGGCATCGCGCCGCCGCACGAGGATCGCCCTCAGATTCAGCAGTGATTCTTTGCGTGCCATGGTTGCTACTCCCCTGGTGCGCTGATGTGGTGCGCCGGTTGCCACGCGGCCCGGCCTCCCGGTGCAACAGTCCAGGAAAGGCTGGGTCGCTCCGAATCCTACGCAGGCGAGGGAAAGTTGGTTCACCCCACCGTCTCTTTCGGCGCCGGATATGCAGAAAATGCACTGAAAACCGGCGGCGACAGGCCGCGGGGTTCAGGCAGTCTGTGCGGCCTCGTCGGCGAGCCGGGAGAGTTCGGCCCAGACGGCCTCCACGTGCCGCCGTTCCGTGAGGGCCGCCCCGACGGCAAGGCGGAGCGCAAACCTGTCCCCCACGGTGGCCTGGGTGAGAAATGCCGTCCCGCCGGCGTTGAGCCGGTCGAGCAGCCTGCGGGATGCGGCGTCTCCGGCCCGCAGCCCGAAGCAGACCAGGCTCAGGGACCGCGGGGCGAGCAGTTCGAACCGCGGGTCAGCCGCTACCCACGAGGCGAACTCGCCCGCCCAGGCGACGTGTGCCCGGATTCGCCCGCGGATCGCCTCGGCCCCGAGCATCCGCAGGGCGAGCCAGAGCTTGAGCGCGCGGAACCGGCGGCCGAGCGGCACCTGCCATTCGGCGTAGTCGATCACGCCACCGCTATCGGTCGCGGCGTTGCGGAGATAGTCGGGGCGGGTGGCGAGGGCCTGAACGAGCGACGTGCGGTCGGCCACCCACAGCGCGTGGCAGTCGAAATTGACGAGGAGCCACTTGTGGGGATTGAAGCTCCAGCTGTCGGCGGCCTCCGCACCGGCCACGAGCGGCGGCCGCAGCTCAGGGCAGAGCGCGGCCGCACCGGCCCAGGCGGCATCGACGTGCAGCCACGCATTGTGTCGTGCCGTGACCGCGGCGATCTCCGGCACCGGATCGATCGCCCCGGCTGCCGTGGTGCCCACGGTCGCACAGACGAAGCACGGGATGCGACCCGCGGCCACATCGGCATCCATGGCTGCGGCGAGTGCCGTCGCATCCATGCAGCCGCGTGAATCAACGGCGATTCGCCGCGCCCACTCGCTGCCGAGGCCCGCGATCCGCGCCGCCTTGTCGAAGCTCGAATGGGCGGCGGCGCTGGCGTAGGCGACGAGCGGCCGGTCGGTCTGCGTCAGCCCGTGCCGATTGCTCTGCAGGTGTGTGGCCCGTTCGCGGGCGGCGACGAGCCCGCACAGCAGGCCGCTCGACGCGGAGTCGTGAATCACGCCGCCCCCCATGCCGCTCGACGCGAACCGTTCCGGGAGGCCGAGCAGCTCGCGCAGCCAGTCGAGCACGTGGGTCTCGAGCTCGGTGCAGGCCGGCGATGTGCTCCAGAGCATGCCCTGCACGCCGAGGCCGGCCGCGAGCAGCTCGCCGAGGATCGATGGCCCGCTCGCGCTCGCCGGGAAGTAGGCGAAGAATGCCGGATGCTGCCAGTGCGTGAGCCCCGGCACGATTACGCGGTCGAGATCGGCGAGCACGGCGGCGAGCGGCTCGGGCTCGTCTGGCGCGTGCGGCGGCAGCTGCGCCCGCACGTCACCCGGCGCGACCTGCGACCGTACGGGCCGCGGCTCCAGCGTCTGCCAGTAGTCGGCGATCCAATCGACGACGGCCCGCGCCTCGCGACGAAACCGCTCGGGATCAAAAGCCGGCGCCAGCATGCGAGGCATCGTAACGAGGGCCTGCGGCCGCAACCAATGATCGTGGCCAGTTGGCGTGGGTTCGGGGCTGCCCATGCCCCGAGAGCCGGACGCTCGCTACGGCATCCATGCCTTCGCTCGCTCGATGCTGACTGCGCTTCGGCATCCTGCCTACGCTGGTCAGCATACGCCGGCTTCGGGGCAGTGGGCAGCCCCTCACGGCGTTTTGGTTTGCGCCGTAGTCCGCAGGCTCCGCATGCGGGAAACGAGCGGTCATTCGCCGTTCACCGTGAGCACGAGACGGCGGGGGCCGCCGTGGTCGCGGTGTTCGCAGAGGTAGATGCCCTGCCAGGTGCCGAGGAGCAGGCGGCCATCCTGGAGCGGCACGGTGACGCTGCTGCCGATCATCGAGGCCTTTACGTGGGCCGGCATGTCATCTGGCCCCTCCATCGTGTGCACGTAGGGGAAGTCCTCGCGGGCGATCGCGTTGAAGGCCATTTCCAGGTCACGCGGCACGTCGGGATCGGCGTTCTCGTTGATCGAGAGGCTGGCCGACGTGTGCTGAATGAAGACGTGCACGAGGCCCACGCGGAGCGGGGGCAGGTCGCGGAGGGCCGCCTCGATCTCGGCCGTGATCAGATGGAAACCACGGCGGCGGGGAGCGAGTCGCAGCTCACGTTGCAGCCAGGCCATCTCACTCGTCTCCACTGGCGAAGCACCAGACCGTGCCGTCGTCGGAGGCGATGACGACGCGACCGCCCGCCACTGCGGCGCCCGCGTCGAACCGGCCGCCCGCATCGAACTCCCAGGCCTTCGCGCCGGTCGCGGCCTCGACCGCCACGATCTTCCCTGCGGCATCGGCCACGATCGCTACCTCGCGCGGTGCCCCGGCGGCGTCAGCCGCCGCCATCACGAGCACCGGCGCCGCATCGACGCGGCCGCGCATGGGCGTTCGCCAGACCCGGCCGCCGTCGGTGAGCCGAAACGCCTCAATGGCCCGGCCGCGGGAGCCGACGATCGCGAACTGGTCCGTGAGGGCGGCGCTCGACCGATACGACTGGCCCGGCACCGCCGACTGCATCCGCCAGGCCACCTCCTGCTTCACGACGTCGATGGCGAAGAACCCGCCCCCCTCCGTGCCGAAGAAGACGCGGTCGCCGGCGGCTGCCGGCGTGGTGCCGGTCGGGCCGTCGATCGCGACCGCAGCGGTGGACTCGCCCGTGGCCACGTCGATCACGTGCAACTTGCCGTCGCAGCCGGCGATGAACACCCGTGGTCCCGCTGGTGTTTCCGCGACGGTGGGGGCGCAGCGGATCTGGTCGGCGATCGAGTGCTTCCACACCACGGCCCCGTCGGCGAGTGACAGGCAGGAGAGCGACGCATCCTGCGAACCGACGAGCACGCGTGGGCCAGCGGCCGAAGGGATGATCGTCGGGCCGCCGGAGATCTCGCCGTCGGTCGCATAGGTCCACTTCACCTCGCCCGTTTCGCACTCGAACGCCCGCACGGCGCCGGCGTCGTCGCCGACGACCACCAGCGGCAAGGCCGGATCGAGCGAAACGGCCGCCGCCGACGGAAACCCCGCCTCGTCGGCCTTGAATGTCCATGTCGTGCGGCCCGTGTCGAGCGCGAGGGCATGGAACGTGCCATCGAGATCGCCGAGGTAGATCGTGCCCGCGGCGATCACGGGTGTGGCCCCGAAGGCCGTCGTCTCGAAGTCGCGGCGCCAGGCTTCGACGAGTGGAAGCCGAAGCGTGGCGGCGGACCGGCCCGTGCCGGCGAGGCTGCCCCGCACCAGCGGCCATGCGTCAGCCGGCGCGGCGGCGAGTGGAGCGGCTGGCTCGTCAGCGGCGGTCGCTGAAGCCGCGGCGCACGCGAGGCACGCCATGATGGCCAGATGGAACAGGTGAAAGCCGACTTTTCTATTCATCGGGCGGCCTCGTACAGCCGGGCGAGATCGGCTGCGGTGACGGGGCGAGGATTAAAGCCTGCCGTCCATTGCGCGGCCGCCGCGGTGGCGAGGGTGTGTGCATCAGCGTGACTGCAGCCGCAGGCAGTGAGCGATGTGTTCAGCCCTGACGATTGCAGCAGGGCGGTGAGCCAGTCGGCCAGCCGGTCGCCGGCACGCGGGACGTCGGATTCGATGCCGATGTCGGTTAGCAGTTCGGCATAGCCTGCGGCACACGCATTTTCCCCGGGACTGCGACCGTTGAACCGCACGACATGCGGCAGCATCACGCCGACGGCCTGGCCATGGACGATCCCGTGGGTCGCCGTGAGCGGATTGGCCAGGGCATGGGCCGCGCCGAGCATCGCGTTCTCGATCGCGAAACCGGCGAGGGCGGCGCCGAACTGCGCGGCCTCGCGGGCTGCGATCGTGCCGTCATCTCTCACGATGCCCGGCAGGTGGCGGGCGAGGAGCCGCCACGCCTCCCGCGAGAACGTCCGCGAGGCGGGCGTCGCCGCCCGGCTGACGTGGCTTTCGATCGCGTGGGAGAGGGCGTCGATGCCGGTGAGGGCGGCCAGCGAGCGCGGCTGCGTGAGCGTGAGATTCACGTCGAGGATGGCGATGCGAAAGGCGGCCCGCGGATCGCCACAGGCCATCTTCATTCCCGACTCGTCGTCCGTGATCAGGGCGAATGACTGGGTCTCGCTGCCGGTGCCGGCCGTGGTGGGCACGGCGATCGACGGCAGCATGGGGCCCGTCGCCGTGCCGCGGCCCTTGTAGTCCTGCATTCGGCCGCCGCACGAGAGGAGAAAGTTGATTCCCTTCGCACAGTCCATCGAGCTGCCCCCGCCGAGTCCCACGACCAGATCGGGGCGGAAGTCGCGGGCGAATCGCGCGCCTGCTTCGACCTCACGAGACGACGGGTTCTCCGTGAATCCCGAGAACGTGGCCGTGCCCAGCCCCGCCGCCGCGAGTGACTCGATACCAGCCGCCGTATGCCCGGCAGCGATGATCCCCGAATCACTCACCACGAGCACCCGCGTGGCCCCGAGTTCACTCGCCAGCTCACCGAGCCGCCGGAGCGCACCCCGACCGACCACCAGCCGCGTCGGCGCGCAAAACTCGAATTCGGGAAGTGTCATGTTCACGCGGTGATGTCCGGCCATTCCCACCTGAGGCCCTCGATGCTGAGGAGCCGGTCGGGGAAACCGGAGAAGGAGCACAGGGATATCCGTAGCTGTGTGCGTGCCATCGGGAACCGGGGTGGCGGGAGGGATCCCGAAGCGACGCCGGAGGTTTTACCGCCGGCGACCAATACGCGCCGCCTCACGACCGCGCACCAACCGCCGCCGCCACCTGCAGCGCCCGCGACCGGTACAGGAAATCGATGATGTTGCCCTCGTGCGGCTGCAGCCAGTCGAGCTTCGTGGTCGGGATCGGCCCTAGGTTGAGCCGGTCGATGTGGGTGCAATCGATGAGTCGCCGCTGGAAGGCCTCGTCTTCGGTGATGGCCGAGCAGACGAGCGTGGGGCCGATCGAGTCGAGCATCTTCCCCTGCGGACACTCGACCACGCTCACGAACGGAAACATGTATTCGGCCTTGGCGATCTCAGGCTCGGGGCTCGTGCAGTGGACGACCGTGGGCCGCAGCCAGCCACACCGCTCACCTTCGACGAGCCGGTCACCGTAGGCCGCCGTCGCGTGCGTCACGCCGGGAGCCTTCAGGCCCGCCTCGATCTGTCCCCAGATCGCCTTGGCGGCGCCGGGGATCGTGAACGCGGCCAGTTTTGCCTCGGGATCCTGCGGCGGCTTCACGTCGACCGGCCCCAGCCGCGCCGCGATGGCCTCGGCGATCGCCTTGGTGTGGCGGCTGGCGTAGATGGCCGAGGCATTGATGCAGCCACGGCCGCTGTTGATCGCCACGCTCTCACAGAGCGTGTCGAGGTGCCGCTCCCAGTTGTCCACGCAGTCGTCGCCGAAGATGATCTTCGAGAAGCCGGGACCGTGCACCTGCACGCCGGGGTTGCCGCGATACTGCTCCACCGTCTTCGCGCTGCCGAAGATCATGCTGCGGCGACAGCCGGCGAGAATCCCGGCGCCCACGTCCGTTGCCCCCGGATAGAGTCCGATCGCCTCGGCCGGGATACCCGCCTCCACCATCGCAGCCGCCATGCGGTAGGGGGTCCACGGTTCCTGGCTGCCCGGCTTCATCACGAGCCCGACGCCGAGGGCGATCACCGGCAGCCAGAGCGTGTGCACGCCAGGCGAGTTGCTCGGCAGCACGAGCCCGAGCACCGGCGATTGCGCCTGGTAGCTCACCGTCACGCCGCGGTGCTCCTGCCCGTAGCCCTGCCAGAGGATCTTCGTGTCGAGCCCGCGGGAGAGGGCGTCGAGTATCCGGTCCATGTTCGAGAGCACGAACATGTTCTTCTGCATGTTGGCCCGGCAGAGCGATTCGGGTAGCCCGGTCGTAGCCGACTGCTGCTTCACGAAGTCGTCGGGCGACTGCTTTGTATCGCCGACCGTCACGGTGCCATTGGCATAGAGATTCCCGGCCGTCTGCAGCCGCTCGACGATCTCTTCGGGGTCAATCGCGAGCAGGGCAGCCCGCGCCTGCTGCGCCTTCTGCAGGTCGCGTCCCACGATCGCTCCGCCGACCTGGCTCACCTCGGCGACGGGCTCGCCGGTGAGAAAATGCACGAGCGTCTCGCGTTCGAGCGACTCGTAGGGCTTGCCGAAACGCCAGGCGGGCAGGTGCATGGGTGAGATCCTCGTGGGAGGCGTAGCTTAGCTGATGCTGGAGTTTACTTGCCCAACCCGGCGAGGAGCTGCCGGTGCCCTCTCGGCGGACGTTCGCTATGGACATCCTGTCCTTCGCTCACTGCATGTCCGCTTCGCTTCGGCATCCTGCCTGCGCTCGCTTCCATAGCCCGCGAGATGGCACCGGCAGCCCCTCGCCTCTCTCAACCGGTAGAGGAGGCTTCGGGTGACCCGTGCCCCGGGAGCCGGCGTATGCTGACAAGCGCAGCCAGGATGGCGAAGCGCCGTCAGCATCGAGCGAGCGAAGGACAGGATGTTCGTAGCGAGCAACCGGCGATGGGGCGTAGGCACTCCCGAGCCGGCGTGCCCTCGCACAGCCAGGCGCGTGAAGACATCAGGCCTGGAGGGCCGTGTCATCACCAGCCGACGGAGGTCGGCCAAGGGAATTTCGGCACGATGCCGAGAATTCCCGTGAAGTTAGTACACGCCGACGGTCGTCGTCGCTGCCAGTTCGCGGAATGGGCGGACGCCGCTGATGCCGTCCCACGGATACTTCGCGTAGGGCAGTTCGCGTTCGCCTTCGTCGCGCTCCAGGAAGCCGGGGATGAAGGTTTCTTTCGTGAGCGTCGTGAGGCGGACGCGGCCGGTGCCACCGTACGGAACGAGGCGGTCGCGGTCGTCGAAGTCCACCACCTCGATGACGGCGCGGGGCTGCGGCGCGTAGTAGGCGATCGTGTAGCCGTCGGCCGGCACGACGGGCCGGCTCGCCGCCAGACCCATGAGCGTGTTGCCGTAGGTGGGCGTCATATAAGCGCCGTCGAGGAGCTCCTCGACCGCGAAGCGGGTCCACTGCGGCGTGAACTCGGTGCCGCCGGAGAAGATGCCGGTGATGCCCGCCTTGCGGATCGTCGTGCCCTTCTTCTCGAGGGCGAGGGCGAGAGCTTCGAGGAGCTTCGGCGTCGTGAACATGCAACGGACGTCGTGGCCCGCCTCGAGGATCGTGATCGCCTGGTCGATGCAGTGCTGCTTGTAGGCCTCGAGGTGCTCCATCCAGCCCTTCTGGATGAGCTTGATCACCCAGCGGGGGTCGAGGTCGACGCAGAAGCAGATGCCGCCACGATGTTGGGCGAGGTGCTCGATCGAGAGCCGCAGCCGCCGCGGGCCCGAGGGGCCGAGCATCAGCCAATTCGCCCCCTTCGGAAAATACTCCTCGGGAAGCGTGTCGCTGAACATCTCGTAGTCGGTGCGGAAGTCGCGGGAGTTGTATCGCGACTTCGGGATACCGGTCGTACCGCCGGTCTCGAACACGTAGGCCGGCTGATCAGCCAGGCCCTTCGGCACCCAGCGACGGACCGGGCCGCCACGGAGCCACTCGTCCTCGAACGGCGGGAACTTCTTCAGGTCGTCGAAGCACGTCACGTCGGTGAGCGGATTGAACGGCAGGCTCTTCGCATACTCCAGCCAGAACGGGCAGCCCGTCGACTCGTGAAAGTGCCATGCCATCGTCTCGACGGTGTGGGCGTCGAGCATGGAACGGGCCGCTGCGATGGCGGCGGCATCGGCGACCTGGAAGACCGGAGGCTTGGCTGGGGCTGAGGCGGCGGTGGCCATGCAGGGTGGTTCCGTGAGGGCGGGTGAGTGGATGGCAGGCGTCGGTCAGCCGTCAGATGCCGGCCCCGACTGCGGCAACGGGGCGCCGAGCTGGGCGAAGAGCTGGAGCACGCCGTTGAAGTGGGCAAGGCGGGGGCCGTAGCGATCGATAAACTCGCCCAGCGCGTAGTCGCTGTCGGAGAAATCTTCGGCGTTGTCGGCCGCCTCCTGGGCCAGGCTCGAAAGGAACTCGGTGTGCACCTTCGAGAGCGACTCGGCCGCACGACGGCACGACGTCGCGAGTTCGGGGTTGGCCTCCTTCCACGCCTTCAGCTCGGCCATCCGCTGCCGCTGCTGGAGCGAGACCTGGCCGAGCAGTTCGGTGAGCAGTTCGCACTGCTTGTGCTGGAGCGTGACGAGATCGCGGAGCAGCCGGTTGGTCTCGGCGGCATCGCCGGTTCCGGTCGGTCCGGCCTGGGCGATCGTGCCCGCGGAGATATCGACCTGCGTGAAGAGCGGGGGGCCGTCGTGCATGCGGAGCCTCGGGGTTTGCAGGGGGGCGTCGGCACTGACTCCACAATAGTAGCAGCCGGGCTGGGAGTTGCTTTCCGGGGTGTCGTTGGGGGCGTCAGGGTCAGCCCAGTTTGCGTCGGAGCCGCAGGCGGCAGGGGCCGGCGCCGGTTTGCGACCGGCGTTCAAGTGACCGCCGGCGATGCCCGATGGATGGAGTCGGCGGCGAGCCCCGGCAAGGGCCGGTGCCGGGAACGCAGCGACACGACGGAGCAGGCATGGAGCAGGCGACCACGGATGGGGCGTTGTTCGGGTTTCTCACGGCCGTCGACGCCCCGGGCCACGGCCTGTTCGGCGGCTACCTCGTCGTCGATGCCCGCGGCCGGCCGGTGGAGTTTCTCTGCACCGCGCCACTGAAGGTCACCCGCGCCCAGCAGATTCTCTACGGCGCCACGCTGCACGGTCATCTGCACGGCGAGCAGGTGGGAAGCACGTTGCTCGCCGAGAGTGAAAGTCAGCCACTCGTCGTGCTCACCGACTTCGAGCCGCTGCTCGCCGTGCGGTCGCACACGAGCCTGCCGGTCGCCGCCGTGAAGCGGCCCGACGAGGCGGGAGAGGCCGGCTTTGCCGTCGGAAGCGTACGGATTCTCGCCACGGCTAGCGATGAGCCGGTCGTCCGCGAGCGGCTCGCAGCGATGGCTGCGGCCGTCGATCTCTCTGAACCGTTCGAGCGGATTCGCCTGGCCATCGAGGAGGCGCAGCGGATGACTCCTCCGGCGCGGGCCGCATGAGCGGAGTCCCGATCCTGCAGCGGCTGCGGGGCCGCGAGCTCGCATGGCCGAGCGTGCAAGTGCTGCCGCCCGTCGGCCTCGCCGTGCCTCGACCGCCGGTCGTGCGGATGCCGGTGACCGCCGCGCCGGCTCCCGTGCTGCGGATCGACGTCGAGGTTCCGCGTCCGGCAGTTCGTCGCTTTCGGTTCGAGCGAGCCGAGCAGCCCCTCGCGCCGACACCGCCGGCCGCGCGGGCCGAGGTTCGCGCGCCGCGGCCGCCGGCCGCCGATCGGCCGGTGCGCCGGGCGCGGCTCGTGCCGCCGAAGGACGTGGTCAAGCCGGAGGAGAAGTTCTTCTATCTGCTGCAGCCCGATCTGGAGACGATCCTGCAGGCCGACCGGCTCGAGTTTCCGCGGCAGCCGTTTCCCTTCCAGCTCGACGGCATGGCCTTCCTCGTGCCACGGCACGGCGCCGTGCTGGCCGACGAGATGGGGCTCGGCAAATCGATGCAGGCGATCTCGTCGATCCGGCTGCTCGTGCGAACGGGGCAGGGCCGCCGTGTGCTCGTCGTCTGTCCCAAGGGGCTCGTCTCCAACTGGACCCGCGAGCTCGCCGACTGGGCGCCGGAACTCGTCGTGGCCGTGATCGAGGGGGATCCACAGCGGCGGCGGTGGCAGTGGTCGCTACCCGACGTGCCGGTGAAGGTCGCCAACTACGAGGTGGTGGTCCGCGACCGCGACCTCGTGGCCGAGCTCGGCCTCTCCTTCGACCTCGTGGTGCTCGACGAGGCGCAGCGGATCAAGAACCGCGCGGGTCAGACGAGCAAGGCCGTGCGGGCGATCACGCGGCAGCGGAGCTGGGCACTCACCGGCACCCCCGTGGAGAACTCGGCGGACGATCTGGTCGGGCTGTTCGAGTTCGTGGCTCCCGGCCATCTGTCCGAGCGGATGCCGCCACGGGCGATGGGGGCTGCCGTCGCCGACCACATCCTCCGCCGCACCAAGGAAAAGGTGCTCACCGACATGCCGCCGCGGCTCAACCGCGACGAGCGGATCGAGCTCACGGCGGAGCAGCGGGAGACCTACCGCCGCGCCGAGGAGGAGGGGGTGTTGCGGCTGGCCGACATGGGCCGCGAGGCGACGATCCAGCACGTGTTCGAATTGGTGCTTCGTCTCAAGCAGATCTGCAATTTCGACACGGCCACCGGCGAGAGCGCCAAGCTCGACTGCCTCCAGGCCGAACTGGAGGAGGTGCAGGCCAGTGGCCGCAAGGCCCTCGTCTTCAGCCAGTGGGTGGAAACGCTCGGCCGTCTCGAGAAGAGCCTGGCACGATTCGGCGCGATCCAATACCACGGCGGCATGTCGACGCAGGCCCGCGACCAGGCCATCCACCGGTTTCGGCACGACCCGAAGCACTCGGTGCTCCTGCTCTCCTACGGCGCCGGCGCGGTGGGGCTCAACCTGCAGTTCTCCCAGTACGTGTTTCTCTTCGACCGCTGGTGGAATCCCGCGATCGAGGACCAGGCGATCAACCGCGCCCACCGGATCGGGGCGGCCGGCGCGGTCACCGTCACGCGGTTTCTCTCCGTCGATACGATCGAGGAGCGGATCGACGAGGTGCTCCGCAAAAAGCGAGACCTCTCCGACACGATCCTCTCCGAGGCAGGCTCGCCGGCTGCCAGCGGGCTCACGGTGGACGACCTGTTCGCCCTGTTCAAGCTCGCCCCACCCGCCCGCGCCGCCGCATGAAATCACGTGGGCGTGTCACGCCGTGACATGCTTTTTTCCGGTCACGGCGCGACCGGGCCACGTGGGCTTGATCGGGCCGCTAGGCCGCGCGGACGGTGAGCCAGGGATGGGCGGCGCGGATCGCGTCGACGACCCGCTGCATGGCGGGCTCGGTTGTGGCGCGAAGCATCGAGCCGCGGTGCACGCGATAACCGGCGACCGCCTCGGGCACGGCCGCGCTCCAGAAGCCGTGCTCCACGAAGCGGCACCAGAGCTCGTAGTCTTCCCAGCCGATGAATGCTCCCTTCACGTAGCCACCCACGTGGGCCCAGGCACTCTTGCGCATCAGTGCCATCGCATCGATGTAATTTCCCCGGCGCAGCCGGGCCGGATCCCACGCCTGCGCCGGCTTGACCTTCGCCGACTCGCCAAAATGCCGCAGCGTGGGATGGGCGGCGGAGGCGGTCGAGTGCTGCAATCGCTCGTGGAGGAGCCGCAGGCAGTCGGGCTCGAGCGTGTTATCGGCGTCGAGCGGAAAGATGAAAGGGGCCTCGGCGGCCGCGAAGCCGGCATTGCGGGAGAGGGCGAGGCCCTGATTCGTGACGGTCGTGAGGAGCGTCGCGGAGACGAACCGATCGGCGTGGCTCCTGAGCCAGCCGCGGGCCACGTCGAGGGAATCGTCCGTGGAGCTGTCATCGACGACCACGAGCTCGAGCGAGGCGAGCGTCTGGCGGGCCAGGCTCTCGAGCGTCTCGGTGACGAGACCGGCGTAGTTGTAGAGCGGGATCACCACGGCAACATCGGCGCGTCGAGGCTCGCCGTGCCGGGCGACCACCTCGGTGGCAGGCACGCTCGGTGGTGTTCCGGGGTGGGACGCGTCGTGCATGCGAAACGCGGTCACGGGCCGGGGTGGTGTTGCCGTGATGCGGTCGAGGATCGTCTGCATCCGGGCGCGGCGGCCGTCGGGACCGTAGCGGTGCAGCACGTGGCGGGAGGCGTTGTGGGCCAGGTGACGGCGGAAGCCGGCGTCATCCACGAGCCGGAACAGGGCTGCCTCCCACTCGGCCGGCGTGGCGGCGAGCAGTCCGGTCGCGTCGGGAATGATCGCGGTGCGGAACGGCTCGGTGGGCGACGCAATCGTTGGCACATCGACGAGTGCCGCCTCGAAATACTTCAGTTCGCTCTTCGCCTCGCAGAACGGATTCCCCACCTCGAGCGGCGCCAGGTTGACATCGAATCGCACGAGCTCGTGTGGCAGGTCGGCGAGAGGCACGAGCGGTCGCCACTCGATGCGGTGCTCGAGTCCGGCGAGGGCCGGGAATTCGTGGACGTCGAGCAGTGGCGTGCCACGCCGTGGCTCACGAAACAGCACGAGGCGGCATGCGGGCCGTGCCCACAGCACCGCGGCGACGGCCTGTGCCACCACGGCGAAGTCGCGTTGATGCGTTCGCGAGCCAGACGCATAGCCGATCCGGATCAGGCCGTCGTCACCCGCGGCACGGCGGCTGACCACGGCTGCACGGCTGGCCTGCCAGGTGTCGTCATCGAAGCCATTGACCATCACTTCGGCCGGCTTGCCACAGGCCTGCAGGGCGGTGGCGAGCGATTCCGTCGGCGCGAGGCATTCATCGGCGAGGTCGAGCGTGCGGCGGATGGCCGAATAGTGGCGGGCGACGTCGGCCGGCTTGAGGCCCATCGAGCGGATGCCGTCGATCACGGCCGGATCGGCGAGGGCCGGGTCGATCATCAGGTCGTCGATGTCGAACACGATCCGGGCGCCCGTGCGTCGCCAGGCGGCGACTGACTGCTCCAGTCGCCCGCTCCAACGAGTCCGCCACATGAACACGACCGTCGGTGCAGGACCGCGGCAGTGGGCTGCAGCGAGGTCGTGGATGTCGATCACGTCGACGGCGTGCCCAAGTTCGGCGGCAGCCTGCGCGAACCGCTCGACCCGGTAGGCATGCCCCGGCGTGTCGGGTTCCCCGGAGATGAACACGATCCTGTGTCCGGGGCCGTCCTGTTCCCGCCGGGCGTGCTCGGCGACGTAGTGGTGCCACTGTCGCAGCCGGAGCGACTTCAGGCCGAGCACGGCGACGGCGCGGCGGCCGAACGCACGCAGGGCGCGGCGAGACGGATGATCACGGCGGGGAACGAGACGCATGTCGGGAAGCTACGCAACGGCAGGGTTAGGGGGCAATGCCGCATCGGCAGGGAGTGGGGTGTCCAGGCGGGCTGGGCGGTTGACGCTGATGGGCTCGGTGGCGAGTCTGAAGCCGCATGATCAACGTGTGGACGATCCCGCGGGCTCCCGCAGGGCCAAAAATGCGAAAGCGATCGTCGCCATCAAGCCCGTGATTGCGAACGACTCAACATGCCTTCGGCACCAGTATGCAACCCGGTCCCACAGGGAAACGGCCATAGGCGGACAGACGGCGAACCACTGTGCGGCGCTGTCATCGGTGAGTTCGATACGATATGGCAGGTGGCGGTTGAGCACCGTGATACGACGCCAGGACTCCCGAGGTATTTTGTGGGATCGGACCGGAGTTTCTTCGCCGTCCTGCCAGACGAGATTCATCGTCAGCCCGGGCTGTCCAAGGTATCCGGAGACGTCGAACGCGATCCCGGCGCCGGGGCTCTCGAGTAAGGCGGATCGCCAGCGGCCGGTGTTGGTGTCTCCGGATCCAAGGGCGTAGGATCCAAGAGAGTGTGCTCGCTCGCTCTCTGGGAACGGATAGTGACCCGGATGAGCAAAGCCCTCGCCTTCTCCCGTGAGGATGCATTTCCACCGGATCGAGAGCGGCAGAATGTCGGGGATATTGGGATGTTCGAGCACACGTTTCAGGTAGTCCCCCGACCAGCAGGGGATGTCGTCCAGCGGCCGAAGCTGCATGAGTGATCGGTCACGTGATTCGAGATAGCGAGAGACGACATCACCGTGCCGGCGGCCCAATCGCAGTCGCTCCGCGGACTGATGCAGACCATCCACGGATGCATCGACGAATCGCGGCAGCCAGGCGATGAGCCACACGCCGGTGGCGACCATCGTGAGGGGAATGGCAGGACGGAAGCGGGGCAGCAGCGAGAGGAGAAAAAAGCCCGATACGACGAGATTGACGACGACGACATCGAGATGCCGGCCCGCGGGACCTGCTCCACCGACTCCACGGCTGGCTGCGAGTGCGGCTGATTGCAAAAGTATCCAGATCGAAAGTGCGATGACTTCGGCTGGAATGAGTGCCATCCCGAGTCGGATGGATAGCAAGGCACACACGACTGCCGGCGCCCAGAGGACGAGCCAGCCCAGCATTTTCTGCGACGGCCAGCCCAACGCCTTGCCGAATGCAGTGAGAAAGGCCGCCGTGTCACCGGCACGGAGGCTGTCGTGGTGCGAGACGTGCGGCAGCACCGCAAGGCCGATCCCGGTAAGGGCGATGCAGGCCAGCAGGCCGGCCGCAACTCGTGGCTCGCGCCACGTTCCGTTGGCCGCGGCCATGACCACCAACGCACCACCGGCGGCCGCTGCACCCAGAACGCCCCCGCCAACGGTGAACAGACATGCCACCAGCATGACAACGAACAGCCCCCACCACCGCCAGGAATCGATCGCCCGCGGGAGGATGAGAAACGACGCTGCGGTGAAGAGCAGGCAAAAGGCGAATTGTGACTGGAATCCGGCGAGGCTGTTCTCCCAATGCACCGGGCCGGCCATGAGCGCAACGACAAGAATCCCGAGGAATGCTCGAGAGCCTGCATTCTGACGGCGAGCGCAGACGAGCCATACGAGGCTCGCCGCCATGCCCTGTAGGAGGGCATTGACGCACATCTGCTGGGTGGGATCCCAACTTCCGGTCAGCTGGAACAGCCCCAGCACCTCCATTCGGGTGAACCAGATGCGATGCTCGTTGTGTGGAGCGACAAGGTGAGAGAAGTCCAGTTGCCCGTCGAGATACGGGATCAGGAGCGTGGCCGCCTCGCCGCTCCACTGGTCCCAATATGGTGTGGATGGCCCATACACGATGGCCAAGGCCCAGCGAGAGCAGGCGACTGCGGCGAGGATGGCGGCGACCTGGCCCCATGTCATGCGTGTCGGTCGCGTAGCCAGTACGGCGGCGATCCAGCCCGTCGCCGTGATGGCGAGGGAACAGAGCACGAGCAGACAGACGAAAGGTGGGATCATGGTGCGCCGGGAAGCGGTTTGCGGGCGACCAACGCGTAGCCCGAAGCGAGTTCGCTGTTCACCACAGGTGGCAATTCCCTATGCGGATAGCCGTGGACCGGCTGAAGCAACGGCACCGCGCAGAACAACTCTCCGCCCGGTTTCAGCACGTGTGCCATCTCTCTCTCGTAGCGAAACGGATCTTTCACGTGTTCGAGCACAGCGTTGGAGATTACGGTGTCGAGGAATTCATCGGCGAACGGGAGTTCTTCGCCGACCCTGACCACATCGTCGTGTCGTACGCGACGATCTCGAAGTTCATCATGTTGTTGAAGGAGCCGGGACGCTTGCCGCTTCCACCATCGACGCTTGCCGCTTCCACCATCATGGATCCTGGCGGTCATCCGCATGCGGCGCGGGGGCGACTCGCTGCGGCCGTAGAGGTCGAAGTTCTGGCGGCCCGAGACCAGTTGGCCAGCACGCACCGCGTGGGCGACGTCGGGATTCGCGAGAAGATAGGCAGCCTCGTCGAGGCAGTCGTCGCTGGCGGGCAGATCGAATTCGTAGGCGGCCATCAGGCGGCGCGCTCCGCAGCAGAGAGAGCGAGGGCGCGGCAGAGCGGACCCCAGACGAGGTCCGGCTGTACGGTGAACGTGTGGTGCAGACGATAATGGACGAGGATTCTCGCGCCGGTTTCACGGCGGGCGTGCGCGTCCGCGACCAGCCCCGCCAATGCCTCGACCCAGTCGTCCGTCGTATTCGAGACCAGCTGGACTCCGGTGTCGGGGCCGAACGCCTCGGCATACTCCGGATGCTGCGAGGCGACGATCGGCAGGCCGAGAGCCGCATAGTCGAGCAGCTTGATCGCCGACTTGCAGCGATTGAACGGGCTGTCGAGCAGCGGTGAGACGGCGACGTCCCAGTGCTGTCGACTGAACCATTCGACGAAGCCGGGGTAGCTGCGCGTGGTGGAGCTCGCCTCGGGAATCACGCGGTGGAATCCTCGAGGGAGGTGCGCTCGTCTCGCGACGCCCACGACATCGAACCTGACCTGGCCGCCGAACCGTCGCTGGAGCGATTCTGCGACGGGCGCGAGAAACTCGAGTTCGTCGTCGTGGGTTGCTGTTCCCATGTAGAGGATCCGCACGGGCTCACGCTGTATGCGCACGCGGTCCGGCGTGATGTGCCGCCACAGGCGGTCGTCGTGGGCGTTGCGGACGACTTCGACATGCGGCCGCATGGTCGTCAGGCGGCGGCTCAGTTCCGGCGTCGCCGCCCACGCGCTCCCCGCGGCCGCAACGAATCGCTGCACGACTGCTGCGAGCGGGATGAGCCGCGAGGCCTCGGGGTGAGTCGGCGGGATCGACACGAGATCGTCGTCGAGGTCGTACACGAGCCGAATGCCGTGGGCCCGGCAATGCTCAATCAGCCGCTCCGCCGTGGCCAGGTCGGGGGCCGCATGTCGCTGGCAGACGAGCACGTCGGCATCACGGGCGAGCGCCGACTCGAAGTCGACGACCTCCACGAGCACGTCGCCACGTGTCGCCGCCAGGTGGTCGAACGGCTGCACGAGCCGGATGAATCCGCAGTGAGAAATCGTGCCGTCGTCATAGCGATCCGGCACCACGAGCACGGAGGTGATCCCCGGCCTGCGCAGCGACGTGGGCTGGTT
>JAPOJV010000252.1 GCA_029978085.1 bacterium | reverse complement strand
CGTCGGGATCTCACCGATCGCACGATCGTGACGATCGACCCGGTCGATGCCCGCGACTTCGACGACGCGATCTCGCTCGAGCGGGTCGAGCGTGGCCACTGGCTGCTCGGCGTGCACATCGCCGACGTGTCGCACTTCGTCCGCGAGGGCTCCCCACTGGACCAGGAGGCGCGAAACCGCGGCACGAGCGTCTACCTTCCCGACCGCGTGATCCCGATGATCCCGGAGATCGTCTCCAACAACCTCGCGAGCCTGCAGCCCGGCAAGGTGCGATATGCCCGCACCTGTTGGATCGAGTTCACGCCCGACGGCGTGCCGGTGCATGCGGCCGAGGAGCCCACGGCGATCAAGAGCCGGCGACGGTTCACCTACGAGGAGGTCGACGTCTTCCTCGCCGACCCCGATACGGCGACGGTCGCGATGACGCCAGAGGTGCGGGCGTTGCTGGGCCGGATGCGCGACCTCGCCCGGATCCTACGGAGCCGGCGAATGGCCCGCGGATCGCTCCAGCTCGAAATGCCCGAGGTGAAGATCGACCTCGACCGCGACGGCCGCGTCACGGGCGCCCACGTCGTCGAGAACACCGAGAGCCATCAGATCATCGAGGAGTTCATGCTCGCCGCCAACGAGGCGGTGGCCAACGCCCTGGCGGCTGCTGGCGCAGGCTTCCTGCGGCGAATCCACCCGCAGCCGGATCCGCGAAAGCTGCGGCAGTTGACCGAGTTCGTTTCGGAGCTCGGCTTCGAAGTGGACACGCTCGAGAGCCGGTTCGAGCTGCAGCGACTGCTCGACATGGCCCGCGGCAAGCCGGAGGAGCATGCCGTGCACTATGCCGTGCTTCGCAGCCTGACCCGGGCCGCCTACGGCCCGCAGGACGACGGCCACTATGCCCTGGCCAGCGACTGTTACTGCCACTTCACCTCGCCGATCCGCCGCTACCCCGATCTCACGGTGCACCGGGCGCTGGCAGCCATCGCGAAGGGCCGCCGCCCGCCCGCCGAGGGGCTCATGACGCTCGGCGCGGAATGCTCGGAGCTGGAGCGCCGAGCCGAGTCGGCCGAGCGGGAGCTCAAGAAGCTCAAGCTCCTGCTCTTCCTCTCGAAGCAGATCGGCGTGGAAATGGATGCGGTGGTGACCGGCGTCGAGGCCTTCGGCCTGTTTGTGCAAGGCCTCGCGATCCCCGCAGAAGGCCTTGTGCCGCTCGATGCGCTCCCCGACGACAGCTACCGCTACGACCGCGCAAGCCACACGCTCTCCGGCCGGCGGCCCGGCCAGTCCTTCCGGCTGGGCGACCGCGTTCGCGTGGCCGTGGCCCGCGTCGATCTCGAGCGACGCACGCTCGACTTCCGCCTCCTCGGCTTCGGCCGCCGCAGCCGCACACCCCCGCCACCGCGGCGTGGCAAACCGTCCAAACCGAAGGGCCGCGGCAAGAAGGCCGCTTCGAAGCAAACCCGGCACCGCAAACACCGCGGCCGGTGATCTGGGGACGTCGAGATCGGCGACCTTGCGCGTGGGGGTTCGGGGCTGCCCGTGCCCCGTCGCCGGACGCTCGCTCCGAACATCCTGTTCTTCGCTCGCTCGATGCTGACTGCGCTTCGCCATCCTGGCTGCGCTTGTCAGCAAACGCCGGCTCTCAGGGCACTGGGCAGCCCCTCACGGCTCAACCGATAGGCCCATTGCTCCGCAACGGGCTGCACGTAGCCCGGTCACTCCGTGACCGGAT